>CAYVHK010000001.1:0-51094 GCA_964451145.1 uncultured bacterium
AACCACGGCTGATATTGAACATTTATATTATCGTCATCGACGCATTCCTCTCTACCCATTCGAAGAAATTCTATAGAAAGTTGCTTAATGAGTTTATTCACAAAGTTCGTTATCGAAACTGATAGTGTAAGTCCACACTTATTGATTACTGCTGGCGTACACGGCGATGAATTTGAATCTATTCGATGTGTTCACAATTTAATGAACCAACTTCCAGGCAATCTGCTGCAAGGTAAAGTAACGCTGGTCCCTTGTGTGAATACTGAGGCATTTTTTTTAGGCAGCCGTACAGCTGCTGACGACCTAGATTTAGCACGTATTTGTCCAGGAGATCCAAATGGGACAATTACAATGCGTGTTGGTCATGAACTTTCTGAATTGATTAGGACTGCAGATTACTATATTGACTTGCATACTGGTGGAACCCGATTCTCAGTGTATCCATTGACCGGCTATCTACTTAACCCCAATGAGCAAGTATTGGATAATTCACGGCAACTTGCGAAATCATTCAACCTACCGTTTATTTGGGGAACCGACTGACGCTTAGAAGAACGGAGCATGTCCATTGCCTGCCAATATGGAATTCCAGCCATTTATGCCGAGTATTTGGGAGGAGCTAAGTGTTCGGAGGAGGGTGTTGCAGATTATATAAATGGTTGTTTAAATGTACTCGGAAGTCTAGGAATGGTAAATCGAACGCAACCAAAATCTCGATTAAAGACGGTTGTGGAAGATCCACGTGAAGGATCGGGCCATATGCAAGTATACTACCCTGCAGAGTTTGATGGAATATTCACACCGAGTTACAACTTAGGAGATACAGTTCAGAAAGGTAATGTGTTAGGTACCATTCGGACTATCGATGGCAGCTGCACTTCAGAATTGATTGCCAATCAAAATGGTACAGTGATTGTATTACATACTTTTCCCATGGTTCGTAAAGGTGAAGCCACCGTCGTGATTGCCTAAATAATGTCTCTGTCCAAGTAATCTTCACATCCAAATGATACTAAGGATAAATTATAATGAGTATTTTTAGTTCTAGTCTTGGTGCAAAGATAACCATTTTTGGCTTTTTTGTAAATTGACACGATTTTAAATAAATTCTTCGACAGAAAAATTAGATTCATTAACAAACGGTAGAAAATTGGATCCTACCAGACTGCCAATTGGCTAAATTAAATTATTTTGCTAAGTATAAGCCGATCATCATGTCAGGATGGCAAACAACCAATCTCCGGGTAATTCAGACTCAGGAGAATTGTCTAAAAAAACGGATTAATATTAGTTTTACCGTCTACTTTAGAGCAATGAGGAAACTTAAATCAAATGAGAATCGATTGCCAGAGTCACATTTTTCCAGCAGAATACATTGAGATTTTACTAAAGGCCAATGACTTCTTAGAGATTGAGGTCGAAAATGAGCACCTTAATTTTGTCCAACCTAGAACTGAAAAAATTGAAAGCCGTGTTTACCAAATATCATATCGCGACTGGCAATCTTTTCGAATCGATCTAAGTCTTTATGACCCGTCAGCCAAATTATGTGAAATGGATGTCGCCAATATTGACCTTTCCATTGTCAGCGTCAATATCCCTAATCCTTGTCTTTTACCTCCCAATCTATCGGTTCAGAGTGCTCAAACTATCAACAACTACATTGCTGATTTAGTAACTGATCATCCTAATCGATTTGCTGGCTTTGCTAGCCTACCTTGGAATGTTCCTAGCGCAGCTATATTGGAAATTGATCGTATCAAGAAAATGGGTTTTCTAGGAGTCATGCTCTATCCGCATATTGCTGGCCAAAATTTGGATTCGACTCAGTTTGAGCCTGTCTATGCCCATTTGGCAAAAAAAGATTTACCAATTATCTTTCATCCTACTGTCCCGACTTGGGGACACTCGATAAAAGAATTCACAATGATCCCAATGGTTGGTTTCCAAGTTGATACTAGCTTTGGCCTATTACGTTTGATTCTAAGCGGTATTTTCGAACGGTATCCGAAATTGAAAATAGTCCTACCCCACGCTGGTGGTATTTTGCCGTATATGATCGGACGGATCGACCATCAAACAGAAGTAATGGGGCGAGCGAATGATTACATTCGACATCCCGTCAGTGACTACCTGAGACAAAATGTCTATTTTGATTTGGTTTCCCCGTCGGTTGAGAGTATGACTTACGCTTTTAACTTTATTGGTGAAAAAAAAGTTTTGTTCGCCTCCGATGCTCCTTGGCTGCAGCCCTCCTTCTTTACACAATTGGTTGATCAAATGACAATCACAGCCAATCAACGGCAGCTAATTTATGGGAGTAATAGTATCAATCTTTTTAATTTATGAAGTCGACGATATATTATATTGACATTTTGAGAACAAACATTTATCTTATACAAATTCAAATAGGAGAAATAGATGTCTGAGCAACCTGATCGAACGTCTCTTGTTCCCTTTTACACCTTTTCGGATACTTTGACCGAACAAGAGGAGGAACTGAAAACCAACCCATTGATGCAACGCCTGATTGATTATCGTCAATCATATGAAGGCGATCCACATCGCCCGATTTACCACTATGTTAATCCAGAACACACACTTAATGATCCTAATGGGCTTTGTTTTTGGCGAGATCGATGGCATCTTTTTTACCAAGCTTATCCACCGGAAGACCCTCGCCAACACTGGGGACATGCTGTCAGTGATGACCTAATCCATTGGCGAGATTTACCTTACGCTATCTATCCAAACCCGGAGAATTGCTGTTTTTCTGGTACAACGTTGGTAGAAGATGAACGGGTGATTGCCATGTATCACGGCACAGAAATTGGCAATATGGTAGCAGTGTCTAGTGATCCTTTGTTGTTGAACTGGGAAAAAGTGACCAATCAAGCAGTGATTCCTATCCGTTCTAAGGACGGCTCACCTTTGCCGTATCGCGTCTTTGATCCTTGCATTTGGAATAAGGACGGATTTTACTATTCTCTTTCTGGAGGCACTTTGCCTAACGGACCTGGTGGCAAACCAATACGCGCTAATTTCCTATTTCGCTCTGAAAATCTAGTTGATTGGGAGTATTTGCACCCGTTTGTCGAAAATGATCAATACACCTTAGTTGGGGACGATGGCGCCTGCCCGTATTTTTGGCCGATTGGCAATCAACATATATTGCTATTTTTTAGCCATATGAGTGGAGGCCAGTACCTACTCGGTGATTACGACAAAGTGAGAGACAAATTCATCGTTACTTCACATGGAAAAAACAACTTTGGCCCAGTCGGCCCCGCTGGTGTCCATGCACCGTCTGCTACACCTGATGGCAAGGGTGGGCTGATCGTTTTGTATAACATGAACCCAGGCTTACCCACCAAAGGTTGGAACCAGATTATGACTCTGCCACGCCAACTGACCTTGGTTGATAAAGATGAATTAAGAGTTCGACCTGCTGGAAACATAGAGTCACTTCGCTACAGCCATCAGAATCTCGGCGAATTAACACTAGTAGCCAATCAAGAAATTGTCCTAGACCAAATTCAAGGCAACGCCATGGAAATCGTGGCAGAAATTGATGTTGGAAATGCGCCAATGGTTGAAATGAACATCTTGCGGTCGCCCAACAAGGAAGAATACACGCGTATTGCCTTCTACAGTAACCGAGGCTATCGCGACCGAAGCCGAGGCCACGGTAGTTGGTTAACAATCGATTCGTCTTATTCTTCTATTCTTCCCTCCGCTCGTTCACGTGCACCAGAAAGCGGGCCGGTTTTTCTCGCCGATAAAGAAACGCTTCAATTACGTGTCTTTATAGATCGAAGTGTAGTTGAAGTTTTCGTTAATGAAAAGCAATGCGTCGCCATGAGAGTCTATCCCGGACGCGTTGATAGTATAGGTGTTTCACTCCGCTCACAAGGCCAAGACAGCCAACTAAAATCGGTGAATGCTTGGCAAATGAGAAGCATCTATTAGATAATTGTGGAATCGGGTCTAGATTACTGCCCCAGACGAGTCAAGGCTTTTCGGTAGTCGCTTTTAAGTTCATCATCCGGGTGCTGAGTCAAAACGGTTTGCAATTTAGCGATCAATTTTTCAGTAGGTGCAGGTTGCCCCTCTATGTTTGGTACCAACAATTGTTTTGGAAAGACTAGGAAGCGAAGAGCATGTTTTCGTTGTTCAACGTCTTTATCCTTTGCTTTATTAGGAGATAAGCGTTTTAACAGAAAATCAGATGTCTCCACAAAACCTTTGAGCAGTTCAATGCTATTTTTATATTGGCTAAGTAAGAGCGAAACTTTCTTTTTTTGCAGCAAATCTGACACTACTTCTGACATTTCTTGACGACTGTTATTAGACAATCTTTCTAGTAAACGCAAGCTATCTTCCGTTTGCGTTTCTAGTTCGAACCGCTGTTCTTGTGTCAAGATGAATAGGGTTTCCACTGTCATTTCTGGTTTCAAGGCAATGACATTACCCCAGACCTTCGCCGCCATATAGTGTACATCTACCTGCGTTTTCAGTTTGTCGATTTGTTTTTGGATTTCTCGCCAGTCAGAACTATTTTTTTCGCTTAAATCGGATAGTTCACTTTGTCGCCGGATCTCTTGCTGTTTTCTGATGATTTGTTCCTCATCTATCATTGCTTCAATAATAATGGGTACAATATCTCCCCAAACATCTAGATTAGCTTTATCATTCTGGCGACTGTTAACAACTTTGCCCAGCATATTTAGTGCATGTTGGCGGTCGCCACTATTTATAGGCCGGCCTAAATCCTTCTCATTTCCCTCTATTACTGATCTCAGAAAATCCAATGTACTTGTCCAATCGAGTGATAGGAAAATTTTGACAGTCTCGGCTTGGAAATCTGGTTGACGGGAAAATGTAAATAGGGCTGAATGTAAGTGTCGTTGATTATTTCGAGATGATTTTTCAGTGGCTTGCGCAAATATTCTGGCCGCATTTATTAGTACTTTCTCGCTCGGTTTTTCTTGTAGTTGGTCTATCACATCCAGGTACTGAAGGACTTTTTCTTTGGTTGGAAATTGGGGCAGTATCATAAAATCAGGCTCTTGGTTGGATTTTGAATGAACACTAAATAATAATCCTTTCAGAAAGCCCGACACCAAATCCTCCTCTGTCTCAAAGTCCTTAGTAACAACTCGGGACAGTGTTTTTTCTGCCGCTGCCTGCATTGCTGGTACCGTATTAGTTGTTGCTTGTAGCAAATCAATTACAATCCTTTTGATAGGTTCACGATTTTGTTTCTCACTATCACCACTATCCCTCAGAGCCGAAATTGAGTCAGCTAAAGCATAGGCAGCAGCAACTCGCACACTTATCTCATTCATATCTTCTTGAAGATACTCCAGTAGTATTTCAACTGTACCCGCAGGATCTATGTGAGGAAACGCAGTTAAAATCGCTCCCTGGGTTCTCTCGTCGCCTTCTTTTAACACCTGTTTCAGGGCTGTTAGCGCCTGTTCGGCATTATCTTTTTGGGTGGCTAAAATTTGAATAGCCAAGTGCCGGTTCTGCTTGTCTTGTAGAGCTAACAGGGATAGTTGATTAATAGTTGGTTCAGGAAATTTATCACCGTCCGTAATCTTGTCCAAACAGATAAGACCATTTCGCCGAATAATAGTACTTTTGTGATTAAGTGTATTTGTAACGTCTGATACAAGGCTATCGAATTCAGTTTCATTCATATCTCTTTTGGCATTAGGACCGATTTTTCCTAATGCTGATAATGACGCGCTCATGTCAATAAAACGGCTTTCTTTGCGGCCTCCTTTGATTTCTCGCCGAAGGGAATCTACTACTGTTTTGACTTGGAAGACTACTGATAGACCAGACAAAACAACATCATCAACCATTCGTTCCTTCAACCTAAAATAGACCGCTAACTGGGAACTAGTCGATTGTTCTAGAGGACGAATTTGACAAAAAAGCTGGCCGTTTTTAGAACTGTCAAAGATAGACCAATACGTACCGATTCTTTTTACTGTTGCTTTTTTTGGTAAAGAAAGGTTGACTAAACGGAACTGTTTCTCCAGTTGAGAATCATTAAAACTTTTTCGATCACCGCGGCTAAAATCGTCTAACTCGTCAGCAAAATTATTTTTTCTAAACAGCTGATAAGATAATGGGCTAGTCTGCTTCTGTATTTGGAAAATTTCTTGTCCTTGCTGATCAACAATAGACCAGACCTGATTACGTCGTCGAACCTGAACGTGAGCATCCGATAAAATTTGGGTTTCGGCCTTTGTCAAGTTGCTTTTAAGTTGATCTAAAATCTTGGGTGAAAATTTTGACCGATCAATATTTTTTGGCAGAATAATACTTTTCGGACTAATCATATCAGGTAGTGTGAAGACCTGGTACTCATTACTCATTATTTGACCAATCGCTGAGGTAACCAGAGGTTTGAGTTTATCATTTTCTTGCCTTAAACGAATAAGTCTATCAATATATGTATGAGATGGGTGTCCAATTTCACCCAGAGCCATAATAGAATAAAATTGCAGTTTTTCTTCCATCTTTGTTTGCTTCGCAGGATCCGGTACCAGATTCAGATATTGACCGAGCCGGTCAATCACCAAATTCTCGAAATCGTAGGGTGATTGATGAATATAACCTTGATCAATTACTTGGGCTGGTGTGAGATCAATGTTAGGTCGAGTAAAAGCTTTCAAATTCCTAGCTATGGCTTGACAAACGCGATGGTGAGGATCCGACATACAACTGAGCAAAAACGATATAATCTGCTTTTTATTTTGTTCGTCAGTTTGTATTTTTTGACCTATTTTTGACAGCGTTAGAATAATTTTTCGCCTTATTTCCCAACTGGAATGAAGTGCTAAAACCGCAATTGGTGAACTTGACAACAAGTTGGCTTGTGGCCATTTTTCTGGGAGTTGTCGGAAATCCTCAGTTTGGTGAAGAATATAGTACCTTCTTTCAGGTTCAAAATTGGTTAGCAGCCAAGCGGTGGATTGCATTTGACTATCATTAATGACTGGCACTATCTCAACTTTTGCTTCACCATCTAGCAAAATTCCTTCTTTGTTAAAAGCTCTAACTAATATTGGCTGTAGGCTATCTCTGAAGACAGATAGACCATCGTTTGGGATCGCCAAAACACGATAGATTTGTCGACTGCTAGGATCGATGATCTGCCATTGCTTCCCTTTTCTTATTATTCTGATAGTTGTTTGTGGCGACACCTGTAGTCCCCCCATTTTCAATTGACGACTTAAAGGTGTTGTTTGACCATTTTCTGAACCTAAGACTGCGGAATTGTCCAAGTCACTACTATACCTATCGGGCAAGTTTAATAACTTAACTTTGTTACCATTTGTCAATTGTGATTGAAGTTCATGTGGCAGGTAAAACTTGAATTCTCTATACAAATCCACTAATTCGTTGATAATCTTTTCTTTTTGTAAAGAAGACAATTTCATTTTGGCTAAGGCCAATATTACTTCACCTTGCACCGATAGGTTCGGTTTTTTCATAGCCTTAATCAAGTCGGAAACAAACTTTTCGTCTTCTGACTGGAAATTGAGTTCACCTAAAGCGTAGGCTATATTCTGTCGAACTACCGCTTCCGGGTGATTAAGAAGTTGAAAGGCCAAGGTGAGTTCATGGTAGTTGGACAAAGCTGACAATGCTCGTTTTCGAATAGCCGATTGGTTAACAGACAATGTGTATATTAAAGAGATAGCTGCAGGAGACAAATCTATCGTGGGATCTGTAATCCGTTTTTGTTTGTCGATAAGTAGATCGGTAATACGCTCAATTTGAATCTGAATATCTGGATTCAGTTCCTTGCGTAATATATGAGCTTGATCAACGGTCGTAAACAATTGTCGAATAAAATTATGGTCTGTTTGATTAAGTTTTCTTAGACCTAGTTCTTTAAATGCCAATTCACGTGTGGGAGGGTCAGAAGCTGCTAGTTTTTTCAATAAAAAAACCGAATCTTGGGCGGTGGCCAAGTTAAAAAATAAAAAAAATATCAACCAAACAAAAAGGTAATAATGGAATGTCAAGAGGGACAATTTCAATCGGTACATCATGCGGTTAAGATGAATCGGTATTTTTACCATCGTACACAGAAAGCCAAGCACTGGGAGCAACAAACGGTTCTTCATTACCTTTTTTATCTCGGCCGATTGGTTGAGTTTTTGTGTCAACAGCAACTGACTTTGGTTGTCGGGTAACGGATTTATTCATTGCCGTCTGTTCTTGTTCTTCAACCAAAGAGATTAACCGTTCAAACTCGGCTAACGGGTTAGGAGGGTCAGGAATGGTTTGCAATAGTTGAAGTGTGCCACGAGCTATCATCAATTCCTCGTTAGTCGGAATTACTAATACGTTGACAGCTGATTCTTGACGGTTAATCAACTGCTCACGCCCTCTAACTCTGTTTTGTTGACTACTGATTTGAATTCCTAGGAACTCCATATTTTGGCAAATTTTATCTCGGATTCGAGGTGAATTTTCGCCGATACCACCGGTAAAAATCAAAACATCAATCCCACCTAACGTAGCTATATATTGACCGATATATTGAGTGACACGATGGCAAAACATGTTGAGAGCCAGAAGTACACGTTCAGGTGATTCGTCTTCATCAGACAACTGATTTAACAAGTCTCGTACATCGGAACTAATCCCGGAAACACCTAGTAAACCACTACTGTCATGAAGCAAATCCATCACTTGTTCTAGTGTCATTTTGTGCTGAGAAACCAGTTGAAAGATTAGGGCAGGATCGATGTCTCCACAACGCGTCCCCATCATCAAACCGGCCAAAGGCGTAAATCCCATGCTAGTATCGATAGACACACCACCATCAATGGCTGCAACAATCGCTCCGCTACCCAAATGGCAGGAGATTGTCTTAAGAGATTCAAGTGGCTGGCCTAATATTTCAGCTGCACGTTGTGCGACGTAGGAATGGGAAGTACCGTGAAAACCGTACCGTCGGATATGATGTTGTTGGTAGAAATGATAAGGAATGGGATAAACATGAGCGTGAGGTGGAATGGTCTGATGAAAGGCCGTATCGAAAATAGCGACCTGTGGCACCTCGCTCAAAAAATTTGCTACTGCTCTTATACCCTGTAAATTGAACGGGTTGTGTAGCGGAGCCAAGTCTGATAATTTTTCGATCAGCATCTCTACAGAAGGTTCAATCAGAACCGCTGAAGAAAAGTAGTGCCCCCCGTGAACCACCCGATGACCGACGGCCGTGATTACTTCTAGATCATCGATAATGCCATGTTTAGGGTCAGTCAGTGTAGCACAGATAAGGGGGAAATATTTTTGGTAGGGTTGCGACTTTAACTCTACTTCGTAATTGACGCCATTATGTCGTTGATAGGCCAGGTTTGGCTGGGAAGAGTTGATTCGATCAATCTGACCTTTCGCCAAGCAAACCTCACCCACCATTTCAAAACACTGATACTTAATGGATGAACTGCCAGCATTGATAGTAAGAATGATCGGCATTTTTGTTCCAACCTGTTGGGCATTATCTTGTCTAAGAAAAGATTTAGAAACCCATTAAGCCACAACAACGACGACAAACAGGCATGACACCATCTTGACTGATCGATTGGCGAAACTTGACAGCAGCTTCGTTATTCCACATATCCTCGACTCTATCCTGCTGAATATTTCCAATGATGTAGTCGTGATAATCACGACAGAGGCTAACATCACCATTGCTGTCAATTTCTAGGGTCATATAGATACTAACGCACTGATTATAACCAAAAGTTTCGCTATGGTCTTTATAGTAAATATTGATTTCTTCTTTGGTATACAACTCTGGCATCATCATAGGAGGGCATTTTCCACCTTTCCTGGATAGGTCAATCATTTCTTGGTATTTGTCCAAAATAATACCATGATCGAAGTCCTTCCAGTCGCCAATCCAACCGTAATGGGTTTGTGGTTTACTGCCAAACCGTTTTTCATAGTCATTCGAATGTTCGATGGCAGAGGCTTGATCAATCCACCAGGTGAGATAAAGAATTTGAGCATCTGCATATTGACTGGTGAATTTGTAAAGATCAACTACATAATCAATATTATAAGCGGTAATACAGCTTAGAGGTACTATGTAAGGAAACAATGTATCTCGATTTTCCTTCTCCGCTTTGACATTGTTCAAAGCCGCTTCAACATCTTTAAAGTTACTATACTTGCCCGAGACTGCCGGTCTTTGAGTGTCGTGAATTTCAGCATTTGGACCGTCCACGCTGAGATACAAAATAGTACAAGTGTCTACAATTTCCTTGGCATGTATGCCAATTTTGGTTCCATTACTGACCATCGAAATCGGCATACCTTTGTCTTTAATGTAGTAGAGCAAATCAACCATACCTGGATACATCATTGGTTCACCACCCCAAATATACCAGACAGGTTTCCAGCCTTTATCCGCAATTTGGTCTACTAAATCCTTATAAGTTTGGAGTGGCACTTCACGAGCTTTTAGATCTTTCAGACTGGAACTATGCAAGTAACCGTTATCGCCCCACTGTCCACAAGTATGGCAACGAAGATTACACATATCGGTAATACGAATGCTAACTAACTCAATGCCATCACCTCGACCATGTGTCGCTCCAAACGGATGCCTGAGATTGAATGATTCCTTTGCCATCTGATATTTGAATAAGTTAAACGCATATTGCCAATTCTCTTTAGTGATAGCTGCAATCTGTTTAACAAAAAAACGAGGTGAAATTCTACTTCTGATCTGCATCAGCTTAAACTACCGGAAAAAGATAAGAAACATTACCTTTTCCATTGCCTCCCAGAATTTGGTACTTTAGTTTGATCATTTTTGCTTAATGATCGATTAGTTATTTTTTCGAGTCAGTCAGCTTTCAATCGACCTACTACTTGTGATTTGGTAGCAGACAAGATTTTATAGTTGACCCCTCCCCAAACAATTTCATTTTTGAACAAGGTAAAGATAACATTGACAGCCGCCACCATTGTCGAAATGGGAGCAAAAACCGCTGATCGCCGGAGATCCTCTGTCACTTCCCGGTCTGACCGTAACCATTTGGGTAACAACAGGAGAGACATCCTATAACATTGAATTTCGAAAAACGGGACTAAAAAGACAATCGATAATGGTACTGGCCCCAGAAAAAAAAGACCCGGTAAAGAGAATAGCAAAATCAAATTTTTAGGTACAGATCCGATCAAAGTAGCCAGCCACTGCTTACGATGCCCCATCCAAAAGGTCATAATCATCTGACGGTTAGTGAATTCAAAAACCTGCCGCCATGTCCGATATTCAGCCCGATTAAGGGTAATACAATCAGGAACAAAATGGATTTTTTGCTTCAAATCCTTGATAGCATGAGTAAGATTGTGATCCTCGATCGTGGAATTAGACCAACGCTGAATGACTTTTCCTGCTTCGATTAAGTCTTTTCGAACCGCATTAGATCCCCCCCAAACCATTGTCGCAGAAGGATTAGCTTGTAAGGGAATTTGAAAATTAATCCAAGCAGCCTCAGTATAGGCTGCAACACTAGAAGACTTTGGCACGTATAACCTAGCTCCCACGGTGGCTCCGATTTCATGGTCTTGGAGTGGTTCCACTAAGCTGGTTAACCAAGTCTTATGAACAAAAGCATCAGCATCTACAAAAGCAATAATCTCGATTTCCGCTGGAAGTTGGCCAATCACGGTTATCAAATTTTGTATCTTTTGAGAACGAGGGATTTGATTGTCCACAATATTGGGAGCAATTACGACTTCAGCATTCGACACACTAGCAGTCAAACGTTTTAGGTGGGAGTATGAAACGTCTGTTTCTTGCTCTTCAATTGCGTGAGTTACAAAGTAAAGGTGAAATTTACCTGAATAATCCTGACGCAACAATTGCTCTACATTTTCTTCAATCTCTTGATTCCATCCATAGTGAGGGGCAATGACAGCAACCCGGGGGTGATAGTTCTCCCTCTGCTGCCGTCGTTCTTTTCTAACATAAAAGAACGACCGCGCTACCACATAAAACTCGCATAATAGAACCAGATAGCAAGTGACAATCAGGTAAAGAGTCATTACAAATTATTTAAGGCTACTGTTTGCCACATAAGCGACCAAGAATCTATCATACACTTTTGTCTTCGTCAACCTATTTTATTCACTTTGAATTGATCTGAACAGAAAGACAAAAGGCTGTTAGTTGGGTGGACTTTTAGAACTTTCTCCGGCCTTGACACTTCTTTCTAGGCTGTGATAGAATGCGGTAATTCTGTCGCAATGGTAAGCATTTTTCTTCGGGCACGTACGCTCGGTCAACTTTTTCATATTCCTTAACAATCACAAGGTGGCGCTTGTTCATATGATAAAAATTAAAAATAATTGGTATTCGCCGGTCGTCAGCTGGACTATCGTATTTTTGTGCCTATTTTTAATTGTTAATTCGAACAACTCGGCCCAGCAAGATTTATCCTTGAGCTTGTCGGAAGTTGCCGTCCAGATTCGTGAGCAGGTGGATATTGGTAACATCCGCAAAGATATTGCCCGCCTTTCTAGCATTTCTACACGCGTGACCGGTTACCCACAAGCGGCAAGTGCCAGTAAATATGTCTTCGATCGGTTTGTTGAAATTGGGTTAGAGGACGTTGAAAGTCGGGATTTTCCGATTACTGTTCCAATTGATCAAAACAACAGCCAATTAGAATTGCTTGGAACTAATACTGTCTTTAAACTCTCCCCTCTTTGGCCAAATCTGGTCCGCACCTCTTTGATTAGCAATGGAATTAAACACCGCGTTGTTATGGGTGAGACCTTGGACCAAATCGCTGAATCTTACCAAATTGATCCACAAGAAATCATTAACCATAATCCCTTCTTGCAACGAACAGAGACCAATGAAATGTTGGTTGAAGGTAATGAGGTTTTTATCCCAACGGGTGGATTAACGGTTCCCATTATTGACGCTGGAACATGCGACTTGAAACAGTTTAATGGTACGGATGTTGGTGGTTTTTGGTATCGGGTCAAACCAACTGACACCATTGAAATGGTAGCACGTCAGAACGGGGTCGGTGTTGCCAGTATTACTGACGATGTGTTGAACCGTCATTTGCAAAAAAATGAAGATTCCATCGATAATAATGTAAATGGGGAAGTTGATGAATACGGCGAACTTCCTCTATTTTCCGAATTCAGTGAATGGGCAACGGACGGTATCGATAACAATGGAAATGGTTTAATCGATGAAAAAGCTGGATTTGAGAAGATCGAAAGAGACGATGATGGAGATGGTTTAGTTGATGAAGACGATGAGTTCGTAGCTGCTGACGAATCCCATGTTTTTATTCCACGTGGTAGTATCGTTTTGGCAGATTTCAATTCTGGTACCAAGTGGATTAATGGCGCCATGTTGGGAGCTAAAGCGGTTCTTTTCATAGAGCCTGATATCACCATGCGTGGTGAAGCTGAAAATAAATTTCTTACTGTTCCGGCTAACATTCCTCGATTTTGGATAGCCAAGTCTGATGGCGAAGAGCTAAAACGCTTAATCAATAGCACCAAACAAAAAGGGCAGAACCTAGAGGTACGTCTAAGTGGAAAAATTAAGTGGGAAAAGAAAAACGGACAGAATATCCGCGGTTTTCTGCCTGGCTCTGATCCACAACTAAAAGATGAAATGATCGTTATTTCGGCTTACTATGATGCTATGTCGGTTGTCCCATCAATGGCACCTGGGGCAGAACCAACTAGTGGAATTGCAACCTTAATGGAATTAGCTCGAATTTTCCGATCTAAAGCGTTTCGACCCGGTCGATCGGTTCTATTTGTTGCTACGGATGCTCACTTTCAAGGCTTGGCAGGGATGCGGGCTTTCATGGATGGTATTGGCCAAGACATCATTGGTGAGATCGAAGACTCAGCCGGAACACCGACCATGCACGGTTTGCGCCGAGGGTTAGATACAGACCTCTACGAACTGGAAGAACTGGGGCGGAAAATTGTGCTATCGATTGATCGTAATGTTTTAGTAGATTTACCTTCTGATTTCTATAGTCAAATACACCAAATCAATAGTGATCTGGATTCTTTAGTCATCACTTTAGATGGACTATTTGAAACCAAAAATAAAATTGAGCTATTGACCAAAGCACAACGTGATTATAAAGAAAAGCAGAAAAAAAAGACACAATCCACCAAAAAGCGGGAAAAACAGGACTTCACTAAAGAAGAGGAGTCTCTGCTTAGTACTAATGCAGCTAGGTTTAAGAAAGAAGCTCAGCAAACGGTTCACTTCCTTCGTGACATTATTTCTCGTTTAGACCAGTTACAGAAAACAGCCATTGACGAATGTCGTCTTGCCCAAGAGGAACTGCTGTCCAAGGTGGCTTTGCCCATGGCTCATCTGGATTTGTGGGCACTAAAACAGTTAACCGAGGACCTAAAAAACAAAAAAATTCAGGGAAAGTATGGGCAAACACCTGAAAGTTCATATATTCAGCCAGATGAAATTAGCAAAGGTCAATTTGTGTTGAACGAACCGAAAAATTTCACTGGTAACCCTGACCACATTACAACCCTAAGCAACTATCTGCAAGATTGGGAATTTGAAGACCCTAGAAAGTTCACCTTGCAATATGGACAGGAGAAACTGCTCGACCGGCATCTGACTTTTAGGGACTTACAGAAAGTGAAGTTAGCACGAGCGACTATTCATAGTGGCACCAAATCGCGTGCCCAGTATGTGGACCTAGAAAAACGAATTCTGAAAAAGGTTGCGAGCAAAATCGATCAATCAAATCGAGCCGTGAAGGCTGTGGAGGATTTCAAAAGCACAATCAATCGATTACGACAACAACCCCTCGCATTGCCGAAAGTCGCTGTTATGGAAGCCTACTTAACGACCGAAAGTAAAAACAGATTAGTTGATCTGAGAACCGATATTGAGCGGAAGCAAAATGAGAAAGATGGCGAGGCTGAGAAAGGAAACCCGACTGCTTCTATTGAGGTGGCAATTACCGATTTAACGAAAGATAAACAAGCTATTCTTGAAGTGGGAATGCGGAATGCGCGCATAGAAAAACAACGAATTGATGATTTGTTGGCCATTCACCACCAGCTAGACCGACTTTATCTGAAAGAGGAAGAGTTAGCAATTCGTAATTATTTGGATGACTCAGACACAGAATCTGCACTGCAAGCACGTTTGCAGATTGGGGCCTACTTAACAGAAGATCGTTTGCTATCCTATGTCAAGGAACGGGCAGAAAACGATATTGTTGAGTTAAAGAGTTTGCAAAAACAGATTAGGAGTCTCAATTCCGGGTTGCCGGAAGAAACCAAAGACTTGCTTCGTAACAACATGATGACTCTTAGAAATGCTCGATTTCGTAACATTCAGCAAAGAGCTGAGCGGTTGTACCGTATCAGCAAATTGGAATACAATCGAAAACTGAAAGCTATCGAGCAAGCAATCGCTTTACAGGATACTTTCAATCGCTTTTACACCTCGTTGTTTATGTCGGTTGACTTGTCTAGCCAAAGTAATAAATTCGGTGTCTTTAATAAAGGATGGTTCTATGACCAACAACCGGAACACGTATTGCGTCGAGAATTTGCCTCTATTGGTAACCGATTAACAGAATATGCTAATCAAGCTGATTTTGGCGAGCGAATTGATAAGCTTTGGCAGTTTACTGATGACCAAATCCAAAGGGGAATTTCGAGTAATCAGTGGTCAGTAGCCTCAGGTATCAAACCCAAAAAAGAACTTGAAGGTAAAACACTAGAGTCTTTGATTTCTAACCATTATGACACTTTGACCGGTTTGGGTGGTGTTTCCCGCCTGATGCGGATGCAATTTGAACAAATGAAAGATAGGGGCGAGCCGTCGGAGGACATGCTCAAAGACATGGATTATATCCGTAAAGAAGTTGAGCGGTTTGTGCGAAACGACATTCGATCAGCCCGAAAAACGCGCAAAAATTTAATACGTCGTATGAATAAGCTGGAAAGCCAACTTGCACTTAGAGGTGAAGACCCGGCTCAATTAACCACGGATGAAATTGACGACATTAAGGCTTTGATCAGTGTGGTTGGATTGGGTGGCGATAGCAATTTTGTTAATGCTATTTCAGCCAGCGGCGGTAAGACTTGGCGAACCCATATTCCAGGGAAAATAGCCTTTGATAGTGAAGTGGCGACTTTGACTGGTAAAACAGGAATTGCTTTTGCAACCGTAGATGATCGGCGCGTTTTGACCGACACGCCATTGGATACGATTGATCGCATGGATCTCAAAAAAAATGGGAACTTACACGTTCAGATCAAGTCGCTAGCATCTATTCTAATCCAAGCCTTGCGAGATCCGTCGATGCCGACCGCAGCTCGCGTTGATAATTTTTATTGTAGCTTGATCGGTAATGTTGTTGAATTCGATGCCAGAGAGAGTGCTGTTCCCAATAAGCCAGTACCAGAACCAATTTTGACCATTCGTCGTAAACACAAGTCCCTGATGGGTGTTCGCGGAGACTTATTCGTAATGGGCGATAACCGAGGTGTTTATGAAGTTACTGGCTTAGCTATGGAAGGCCGAGCTACCAACAGATTGGGTGGGAAACAAGAAATTGAAGCCTACGTCCTTGATAATGAATCAGGGGATATTACTTATGCTCCCGATTTGGGGAATTATGGTGCTAAGCTATTACCCAATAAAATACCTATTGATCGACGAAGACGCGGCGCTCCAATAGTAGTTTTCAAATGTGTATCGACTACTATCTATGATTTGGTTGATCAGCGTTACCTCAGAACCTTACGCAATTTGGACGTATATGATGCGGCTACCGACAGCGCGCCAGAAAAATATGGTGTTTCAAAACCTTGGCAACAAGAAGGTGTTTCAGCTACTGAGCCAATTGCGCTAGTTTACTCTGAACCCAATAGCCGTTTGAAGTTAGGAATGTCCTATGGTCAAATTGGTAAACGGCTACTATTAATCAAAGCGGGGCAAAGCGGCACTAAAAATCCAACCCTATACACGGGAGAGGGTTTTGTAGTCCGTGAAAATGGTTCAATTCGTACGACACCTTATGTTGTTGTTCGCGACATGTGGTGGCTAGACGAAAATAGGTCCCGCTTATACAAGCGTTTTGGCATTAGCAGTGAGCGTTTAGACCAACTTCACCGCTATGCTAATGAACATCTTTCCCAAGCCGAAATAGCTCTCAATAAAGGAGCTTATGATTCGGCCATGCAACTGGCTCGTGCGGCTTGGGGGTACGAGTCTTTAGCCTATCCAGATGTCAAGAAAACAGGTAACGATGTAGTCAATGGGGTCATGTTCTACTTAGCGCTTTTACTGCCTTTTTCCTATTTTATGGAGCGGCTGGTTTTTGGTTTCCCCAGTGTCAACAAGCAATTGATCGGTACATTTGCTGTTTTTGTTTTGTCCTTCGTGTTTTTGGCTATGGTTCATCCAGCGTTCCAAATTACTACCACCCCGGTCATTATTTTGATCGCTTTTATTGTTTTGGCTTTGTCGGTTATTGTAATTGCTATCATCATTCGTAAGTTTGAAGAGCAGTTGGAAAAGATCAAGCAAGAATCTTCTAAAGTTTACAAAGCTGATGTTGGTCGACTGTCGGCTTCGGCGGCAGCTTTTAGTTTGGGCATCTCAAACATGAGGAAGCGAAGTGGACGAACCATTTTAACGTCTGCGACCTTGGTTATTTTGACATTTACCGTGATTTCTTTTACTTCGGTTCGAACCTTTGTCCGTCCTAACAGAACGACTTTGGGAACAGTGACACCTAAATACAATGGCATGTTGATTCGAGACCAATATTGGCGAGCATTAGAGGAGCCAGTATACACTTCCATCGCTAATGATCTGACCTATAAAGACATTGAAATATCCGACCTGATAGCTAGGAAAGAACAAGAGATTAGGCGCCTTAAAGGACTATTTGATAAGAGTAAAACTAGCTCCATAAAGAGAGATTTGCAAGTTCGAATTACTAAACTAACTGAACAAGTAGACAAGTTGGAAAGGCTATCATTGACTCAATCGCCAACTAGCGATGGTCAACTAATTTCCGCTAATAGTAGTAACAAAAAGACTCAAAAAAATGAGACAAAGATTACAGTTCGCAACGTTGTCGCGCCACGGGCTTGGTACCAATCCTCTGGAACTGGTGATCAATCGTTCGTTCAGTTGACCCGAATCGAGAATCCACTCGATCCAGTTCCTCCTTTGAATGCTGGTAACAAGCCCAAAAGCTACCAAGCCAATATGCTGATTGGTATGAGCCATGAAGAGCCAAATATTACTGGTATAGATAGTCATTTGATTTATGGAAAATGGTTTTCTCCTGAAGAAGATGACGAGTGGTCAACTGATTGGCCTAACGCTTGTGTCTTACCAAAAGGGATGGCTGATATTCTGGGCATCACCGAATCCGATATGGGCAGGGCTACCGTTCAAGTTGGTGGTGCTAAGTATACGGTTACTGGTGTTCTCGGTTTGACCTTCAAAGACTTGAAAGATAATGACGGTGAAGAGATGACACCAGTCGACTATCAACTCATGAATCAGCAACAGTCCCGTGGTGGCCAAGGCGACGAAACACTAGAAGGTGAATTACAGAAGTACATTCACCTAACACCAGATAGCATCGCGGTGTTGCCTTATGACGTAATTATGAATATGGGTGGTAAACTCCAGTCAGTTGCCGTTAATATGGCTCGCAATCAGAACGATTTGGCTGAACTTGATCCCATCGAAAAATTGGACTTAATTATGGTTCCTTTGATGAACCGGGTAGCATTAGACTTATTTGTCGGTCGTGGTGATGAAGCTTATCTATATAGTTCAATTGGTATGACCTCCTTCTCAGGTATGACTAACCTATTTGTCCCTATCCTGATTGCATCACTGATTGTCTTAAACACTATGCTGGGAGCTGTTTACGAGCGAGTGCGTGAAATAGGAATTTATAGTTCGGTTGGTCTGGCACCGGTTCATATTGCCTTTTTGTTTTTAGCTGAAGCATGTGTATACGCCGTTCTGGGTGCAGTAATCGGTTATCTGTTTGGTCAAGCTGTGGCAACTGTTTTGGTGAAGTTTGGCTTGATGGGTGGTTTGACTCTCAATTATTCTTCTATGTCAACGGTTATAGCAACCATTGTGGTTATGATAGTCGTGATTGCCAGCACGCTTTATCCAGCTATTAAAGCCGGTAGGATGGCTGTTCCAGATATTGAACGGAAATGGAAACTGCCTGAACCAGATGGTGATCTATGGCACTTCAATTTACCATTTACTGTCTTAGCTGAGGAAGCACTCGGTTTGAATATCTTCATGAAAGATTATTTTGACGCTCACGCAGACGAATCGGCCAGCGATTTCTACACCGACCAAGTCTCGTTCAATCAAGTAACCGAAGGTGATGAAACGGAATATAGTTGTAACATGATGGTTTGGTTGGCTCCCTATGATCTTGGTGTCAGTCAATTAATTAAATTGGTTACTTCGCCCGTTGGAGGGGAAGAAGAAGACTTGTACAATATTACTTTAGATGTTCACAGAGATTGTGGGGAAATTGCTTCTTGGATACGAGTGAATCGCAGATTCTTAAATTTGATTCGTAAGCAACTCCTGATTTGGCGGACCTTTGGTGCTGATGTTCGTGGAGAATTTCACGAACGGGGACGTCAAGAAAGAATTGAAAATCAATCAGTTGCGTCAACTTCAGAAGTTGATGGGACAACAACACTGTCGCCAGCGACAGCTACTTAGGTTTTTATACGACGAAAGGTCAAATTTTATAACTAGATAGATTAGGTATAAAAAATGGAAAAAGCGGCAAGTCTTGTTATCATTATTGGTGTTTTATTCTGGGTCATCTCCATCCTGATTTTTAAGGGTTTGTGGCGATTCCAGATGCTGTCGGCTGGGGTAATAATTTTTGGTATTATCCTAGCACATACTTGGGAAGAGTTGTTCCGCAACGAAGACGAGTGACCCAGTCGCTATTATGTAACGGAGGAAGGATTTGGCAAGGAAACGGGTAACCCAAGCTGAAGAATGGCAAGCATGGGCTAAACGATACGATATTGATGGTGGTATCCGGGATTTTGAGTCAGGATTAACACTCAAAGTCTTTTTAGGGGCTTTGTTTGTCGGACTCCTGATGATGCCAGGGTCTCTCTACCTAACTTTTGTTTCTGGTGAAGCTGGAGCGGCCGCAGCCTCTTGGGTGGCTGTTATCTTATTTACTGAGCTATCGAGGCGATCTTTTACTACTGCTACCCGCCAAGAACTGTACATGCTTCTGGGGTTAACAGGTGCCGCAGTTGGTTCTGGCACACAATATCGAAACTTTATTTGGTATGCCTATTTCATCAATACCCCACAGGCTGCTTCTTACGAAATTGCAGACAAAATTCCTTGGTGGGTCTGCCCACCACCCGATTCTATAGCCATTGCTGAACGTACGCTTCTACACATGGACTGGTTTTGGCCGATTTTTATCTATGTGATTTTTAAGTTATTAGGCACAGTTCGACATATCAGTGCTGGTTATCTTTTATTTCGTTTGACTGCAGATCTTGAGCGTTTACCTTACCCCATGGCACCAATTGCAGCACAAGGTGCAACAGCCTTAGCCGAAACAACAGGCCGAGGGGAAACCTGGAAATGGCGCATTTTTTCAATTGGTTCTATGGCTGGATTGATTTGGGGTTTCATTTACATTGGTGTCCCGTCTTTAACCGGTTTAATGATGACAGAACCAATTCAGATTCTCAAGATTCCCTTCATTGATTTCACCCAAGCTATTGAGGGTTTTGCACCATCTGGTCTTTTCGCACTTCGAACTGATTTTAGCCAAATCATTACCGGATTTGTCATGCCTTTTCCTGTTGTTATGTCGGAGTTTATAACGGCAACTTTCAGTCAGTTTTTTTTAAATCCGCTACTGTACAAGCAAGGGATTTTGGTGCAATGGAAAGCTGGGATGGACGTACGTCAAGCTGGATTGGTTAACGGATTAGATTTTTGGATTAGTTATGGAATGGGCAAAAGTTTCAGTATCGCTATCATTGGATTGGCGACCTCGATACCGATGGTGCTTAAGTTAAGGGCGAACAAGAAAGAAAAATCTGGTCAAAGAGGCACACTAGACCCACCTCCAGGACGGGGTGATTTCCCTCTTTGGTTAATGGCTGCTCTTTGGCTTTTTGGTATGGCAGTCTACATTTACATCGTTCACAAGTTCATGGTACCGAACTTTCCGTTGACATTTTTACTAGGTTTTGCTTTCCTATACACACCGCTAAATTCTTATGTAACCGCTCGTACTTTTGGTGTGTTAGGTAAAGACCTGTTTGACATCCCTTACATTCACGAAATGACTTTCATTTTAAGCCGCTATGAGGAAGTTGATATTTGGTTTGTTCATTTGCCAGACGAAGACTATGGCCGGGGTACTCAACACTGGCGAGTACTGGAATTAACAGGTACTACTTTTACTAGTAATATTGCTGGCCAACTTTTGATTATGCCAATTTTGATTGTTGCAGGTATTTTAGTGATGCACTTTATATGGCAAATTGCCCCTATTCCATCGGCTCAATATCCTTTTGCTAATATGATGTGGCCAATACAAGCTACGATGGAGTGTGTCACAAAAACTGCACTTAGAGATGGGAACAGCCAAATGCTTCAAGCTATTCGTGGTGATTATGTTTCAACCGGATTTACCTCTTCACTCGCCATTTATGGCGTGTTGTGGATAGCAAAAATGCCAAGCATGTGGTTTTATGGTATCATCGCTGGTATTGGTAATGACCCTGGTATCATTCTACCTCGCTTAATTGGCGCGGTCATCGGCCGTTTCTATATGATTAAGCGGTTCGGTCTGAAGCGCTGGTTTATGTTTAACCCTGTCTTAGCTGCAGGATTCACCTGTGGTGTTGGTTTAACGGGCATGGCTGTTGTTGCCATTTCGCTGGTCTCCAAAGCGGTTATTGTAAAACCTTTCTAGAACCATCACACAAACTAACCAAAACTTAAAATAACGAGATTGAAATACAAGCCGATGAAACACTTATGGTTGTTCTTGCTAATTTTGGCTAGCAGTACAGGTTGTTTGACACAATTGACCAAAAATCTATCTCCCAGTGGTGAATTCGTTAATTATGCTCTAGCCGAGAATGGTGCCACTGCTATTGCTTCGGGTAGTAGTGGCGATCGTAATGCTAGTACTGTTATCAATGGAATAAAAGACTCTAAGGATTGGGATAAGGGTGAAGGTTGGGAGATGACTTTCAACCGCGAACATATGCGCGCTGGTATGATGCGGTACGAACGTCGGATGAATCGTAAGGAGCAACGTGGTGGTGCATGGGTTGAGGTGCGGCTGCCTGAACCTAAGCGAGTGAACCGGATGGTCATTTATACCCTTGATAGCAATAAATATCCAGTATCCAAGTTCGGTATATATGAAGGTAACTTCCAAATTTGGGACGATGGTAATTGGAAAACAATAGCCAAGGTTAAGAATGGAAAAGTTGAATACCTGACAACCACAGCAGGTAGAACTGAAGCCAAAGGCCGGATCTTGTTACGTTTCCAACCCATCCTAACTAACATGGCACGTGTCATGATTTTTCGTAGCAACGATCGAAAGGTCATCGACAAAACCTATAGTTCGACTATCGAGGAAAATACCGCTCGGATTGTTGAAATCGAAATCACAGGATATGACACTTTCGACCCGGCTACTCAAGCTAGCAAAAATCAAGAAGAAGACGAACTGGATAGTCTATTGAAACAATAAACAAAACATGGTATGGACGACGTTTGGTTGGGCTGGTATTACCCTTTCGATCCCTAATGACTGGGAAATTTCTGGTATTAGTGGTGACCAAAAGTCGGGTTACTTGAGACTCGACGACGCAGAAATGCCGCGATTAGAGCTGAAGTGGTCGGAGGATAAGCGGCGACGAGGAGTTAATAAGGACGACTTACATTCTGTTCTAGATGAGTATTTCAAGCTGGTGCGGAAGAGCTACCGCCGAAAAGGGAAGAAAAAGTCAGGCTCGAACGATCTTAATATCAAGAGAGAAGTAGATTTTTTCAAAAAAGATGATGACGTTCCTTTACACGCTCCCATCTTTTTTCAGTGGCGTGGCGATATTTTTGCTCATGGAGTAATATACCATTGTCCCAATAGTAAACGAATTACCATTGCTCAGGTAATGGGTCAAACCCGTCAGGGCCTACGTGCTATTTCGATTCCACTTTTTTTGTCTTAGAAAAACTTGACGACCGGAGAATCCGATAGTCATTTTCTCTGGAGTGCTTACCAGATGAGTTTTCGTACACCACAACGATATCGATTGGAAAAACAGCAACTGCTCTCAGGCTACTTGCTATTCTCCTTCATTGACTCCGGTCCACTTCTTGATCGAAAGCGTCGTTTGAGCGTTGAGCGGTACGGTTTAGCTGATGTACTACTGAAAAATTGTGGATTAGAAGATTGGTTTCGGAATCAATACCGTAAATCGCTACAAGGATTCGGTTATCAACTGAAAAAAAAAGATGATGGTATTGATCAGGAATTTATCTTGGTGGGGCAAGAAAATCGGTTATCTGATAATATCCCGCTACAACCGGTACAAAACCTAGACCGACTTCAGCGCAGAAAAAGTGTAGCTGCCCATGTACGTCTTTGTCGACAATCAAATCGAATCTTCGTGGTACAATCAGTGTCTAAGCAAGAGGCTCTTCCTGTAGTTAATGGAGTAGCAAGTAGTATCTGTTGTCACTCTGATATAATCGACAAAGATATAAACACCGAGCTAGAGGATGATACTGACCCAAATACTGTATAAACTCGGCCTGAAGAAACCCAACCTGCCAGACCGTGGTGAGTTGATGAAAGCACTTCCATTGCGCAATCAATTAGTAGAATGGAAGGCCGATGATAAAGGAGAAGTTGCCTTAACTATTCCACAAAACCATAAAGCGTGGTTACGAATCTTAGCTCGGATCTTTAGCCTTCCAGACAAACGTGTCATTGTGCTCGATGATGTAGGATCCTATGTTTGGCAACTATGTGACGGCCAAAAATCATTAAGCCAGATATCCAAACAAGTCAGCGAAAAATATAACCTGACTGTAAAAGAAGCTGAAATGTCTCTGGTCGAATACCTACGAACACTCGGCAAACGGGGAATCATCGGATTCGCTATACCCAAGAATATGGAAAAATCAATCAAAAAAGGGAAGAAATAGATGGAAGCAACCAAAAACTCCGTTCCAGCGACACAAGAGCCACCCGCTAAGTCTCAGCGGATTCTACCCAAAGAAAATACTGTTCGTGTCCGAAATTTAATTAAGAAATATGAAATGGGAGATACTGTTGTTCAAGCACTAAGAGGGGTTAATTTCGAAATTAAGCGAGGCGAGTATATCTCTATTATGGGGGCTTCTGGTTCAGGAAAATCGACTCTCTTTAATATGGTTGGTGGGCTCGACAAACCAACCGAAGGTCGGGTCTACATTGATGAAGTCGATATTGCCCAATTGGATGCGGCAGAATTAGCATGGCTACGTTGCCGAAAAATTGGCTATATATTTCAATCGTTTAATTTAATTCCGGTTATGACTGCGCTAGAGAATGTCTCACTGCCAATGATTTTTGCCGGTGAAACGGCGGACGATAGTCGTGACAAAGCGGTTGATCTCCTCGATCAAGTGGGCTTGACAGGACGAGTTCACCATAAACCTTTGGAATTATCTGGTGGTCAGCAGCAACGGGTTGCTATTGCTCGAGCCTTAGCCAATGACCCGACCATATTATTAGCTGATGAACCAACAGGCAACCTAGACACCAAAACCGGTTTGGAAATCATAGATCTGGTCAAACGACTGAATGCTGAACGAGGTACTACCATTATCACTGCGACCCATGACACCAAAATGCTGGATGTCTCAGACCGAATTTTTGAAATGGAAGATGGTCGAGTCATGAAGATCGAAACTCGTGATGAAATCGACTTACAGGTAGGCAAACTCGACGGCGAAGAAGTTGGATAAAACAATTTGACCTTAATACAATACATCTATCTATGTATAGTTAGTTGATTTAAAGAAAAAAATGGTTTTTAACAGTCTTAGAAACGGCGTCCTCCTTGTTTTTTCGAATCTAGCGTATTGTCAAATCCTATTTTTCTGACTACAATTGGGAAAATGATTGATCAATGAACTAACCAATCAATTATAATTGAGGCTGATGTTCTTTAAGGTTTCTGACCTTCGACTAAGACGTATTCTTGGTTAACGGATAAATTTTGGTGTTGGTCAATTTGACCACTTGGCCACCGAATTTCCAATTTCTTAATTACCGTCGCTGAGCCCAAGCCGAAATGAACTCGTAAATCGTTAGCTGCTAGATAGCTGCCATCAGACCTCACCTCTTGGTACTGTGTTAAATTATCAGTAACAATCTTTATCTTAGCACCAATTCCCGATCGGTTGCTTCTTTTACCTACTGTTTTAAACCGGACCCAATGGTTTCGGTTACCAACTTCGTTCCGCAATAGGTCAGGAGATTGATTCCAATTAGTTACTAAAATATCAATATCGCCGTCGTTGTCGTAATCACCAAAGGCTGCGGACCTACTGACCTTTTTTATATTCAGACCACCGGTGCCTTTTACAAGTTCAAACTCACCATTTTGCGTATTCCGAAATAGTAGATTTTTTTGAGGATAAGTAATATTAGGTTCTAGTTGGTTAATATTGTCCATTACATGTCCATTGACGACAAAGATGTCTTGCCAACCATCGTTGTCGTAATCAAAAAACTTGATTCCCCACCCCAAATAATTATAGGTCTGCTCGGCGATTCCGGTAATAATGGTCAAGTCCATAAAGAAGTTATTGCCTTCATTGTGGTAAATGGTATTGGTCTCGGTTTGGAAATTACTGACCGTTAAGTCAAGTCGGCCATCATTGTCATAGTCACCGAAGGCAGTTCCCATCCCGGCTTCTTCCTTACCCATATCATTATAAGCAACCCCTGCCAGTAGAGCCACTTCATCAAAATTGCCATCACCTCGATTTTGAAATAAAAAATTGGGATCTTGGTCATTTGCTAGATACAAATCTGAATCACCATCATTATCATAGTCAGCTACGGCTAAACCCAGTCCATGACAAGACCCTGATTGAAAAATTCCTCGTTGCTCAGTTTGATCAGAAAAAGTGCCATCACGATTATTAACAAAGAGTTTATCGGGGGCTGGTGCATAAGCATGTGGCCCACAATAAACGTGAATTTGACGATTAATACATTGACGGTCAAGAGGCACCTCATAGTCGGCGTAATTGGTAACGTAGAGATCGAGATAGCCGTCGCTATCGATATCAGTCAAGGCACAACTAGTTCCCCAGCTAGAGTTGTCAATCTTAGCAAATTGTGTCACATTTTTGAAACTTCCGTCGCCTTGGTTTTTATACAGGACATCAGCACCGAAGTTAGTAAGATACAAATCAGTGAAACCATCGTTGTCATAGTCCCCAACTGCACAACCTACCCCGTAACCATCATGACCTAAATTAGTGTATGAAGTCATATTCCTAAAAGTACCATCGCCCCGATTTTGGTACATCTGGTTGGAAATAGTTGTTCGGGCTGCAGGTGTTTGTCTGGCTCCGTTTGGCAAATAAAGGTCTAAATCGCCATCATTATCATAATCAAAAAAAGCAACTCCAGCACCGACGAACTCATTAAATAACCTTTGTTGACTACGACCATCCGAGTGTACAAAATCAATTTGGGCAATTTTGGTTACTGAACTAAAAATCAATTCGGCTTGAATCTCAGTAATACTAATAATAAACATCCACCAAACTGACCATACGTAATGGCCAATTGTTCTATTTTGGCTGATTATTTTGGGCTTGTAAAATTTCATTAAGTCGTTTTTGATACTCTGGATAATCAGGAGATTGGGACAAGGCTTGGCGGATTGTCACCTCAGCCAATTGCAAATCATCCCGACGTAGGTGGACGAAAGCTAGCGTTGCCAACTCCGGTGCGGATGGATTTAGTTCAACTGCTTTTTGTGCAAATTTCTTGGCATTGTCGAGATAAGTTCTTGTCTCTGCGTAAATTTGCGCGATATGGCGATAGGGGCGAGAGTCGTTAGGTCGATCTTGGATGGCTGTTTGAAAAGCAATCAAAGCTTCATTAGTTTGACCATTTTTGATCCGCAATTGGCCAAGTGCTATCATGGTGTCAGGCCCACGATCTCCCAATTTCACAATTTGTTCATAAATATCTAGCGCTAAATTAGAATTACCTTCAGCCAAGTGGACTTCAGCCAAACCGTGATAGGCCAAAGTGAGATTAGGGGATAATTGGATGGCTGTTCTTAGGAGTTGCTTGGCTTGATTAAAATGTTCTTTTTGAGTGTAAATCCAGCTCAATCTTAAATATGTTTCTAGAGATTCTGGTTTTAACTGGATCAATTTCTGAAAGGCTGAAATAGCAGTTTCGAAATTTCCTATCTGCATACAAATACGGCCCAACTGATCCCAGGCCTGAGCTAGTTGAGGTTGCTGTACAGTGATGAGTTGATACTGTTGCAGGCTGGCTGACAAGTTTTGGTTCTGATAGTGTAACTCGGCCATTGCAAGATGGGGTTTTAGGTTAGTAGGATCATCGGCCAACGCCATTTGCAGATTGTAAATTTGATCAAAGTATTTTTTAAGTTTTTTAAATTGGTGGCGGTGTCGTTCAGCCAATTCTCGATTGGAGGTTTGCTGATAGACTTTTATTAAACCAAAGTGTGGCCGATGATCAAACGGATCCAAGTTAATCATTTTCTGAAAGTAGACAACAGCTTTTTGAGTCTGACTTTTCATAAGGGCAATATGACCAAGTTTTTGGTATGCATCAGAAAAGTCTTTTTTTTGAGAAACGGCCTGTTGAAAAGCAGAACTTGCGAAATTCAACTGCCTCCGAAGAAGGTAAATTTCCCCAAGATGGTAGTAGGATTCGGCAACTTGAGGCAACACTTTCACTGCAGCGTTAGCTTGCTGAAAAGCTAAATCAAGTTGGCCTAAGTGGAGATATATTTCAGCTAGCATTACATGAGTTTGTCCAGAAAATTTCTCAGTTGGGTTAAGATCAAATATTGGTTTCAAGATCTCCGCAGCTTCATGGTAACGGCGTTGGCAACGATAAGCATCACCCAAATAATAACGGGTTAAAAAGGAAGATGGATTCTTTACGAAAATAGGTAACAACAGTTCAATCGCTAATTGGTAGGCCCCTTGTTCTATGTAACTAATTGCCGGTAGAAATTTACTATTGTTGGCTTTGGTTTGCGGGACGATCAAACTGAAAATTAGACTTAGACCAAAAAATAGCCTAAAAAAATTGGCAACTAAATACGTTATACGTTCCATTTCTGACGGGCTTTTTCCATAGAAACAGTTTTTCCTTTTTGCCAAGAATAGTGTCCAGCTGGTTTAGGTCCGATCCAACGTTCATCGACTGGTTCATTAGCCGGTTGGTAACGGGTATCTGTGGTCAGACGAAACCGATTGGTTGTATTATCTAGAGAAGCATGCATAGTAAACATACCAAAAATTAATACATCACCGGCCTGGAAATTGGTTGTTTGCCACTGGCCACCGTATCTGTCGATCAGTTCAAAGGGATCGTTAGAAAACCAGCCAGTGATGTGATCTCGGTCAACGTCCATTTGACCATATGTTTTTTTGATAATATCAAAACGATGCGAACCTACCAAAACGGCTAGAGGTCCCAACTCTATTGGAATATCACCAATGGGTGTCCAACAAGTCAAAACATTATTTGTTCCACGTCCCATATAAACAATATCGTAATGGGCACCAGTGAATCCTTTGGGCGGAACAGCTCTTAACCATTTATAATCATAGGTTAGGGTTGGTGTTCCAAAAAAATGATCACAAAAATTCATAATCTGTGGTGATTCAACCAAATTCAAAAAATCATTATCCCTTGTCATTTCTTCATGACCACCAAAAAAACCACCGCGCTGATCGGTTTTGGCCACGCCGTCTAGTAATGGAAAATCAGTATCAATTTGCCCTTGATTTGATAGTTGATTAATCAGGTGTCGCCGAGCTGTTTTCACCAAATCAACTGGTTGTAGGTTACGAATTAGTAAGTAACCATCTTCCTCAAATCGCTGATGCAAATCGTCTGTCGAGTCCAAAATATCGTTTGATTCTCTCAACCAACCCAGATATTTTTCACCCAAAACCATTTGCTGTTGATTCATGGTAACCATTTTCATCTCCTCCCAACTAACCGTTATGCATAAAGTAATATCCCAATAGAGCTATCATACACCGAATAACCAACTGCGTTCAACTCACAGGAGCCTCTACCGAAGGCCAAGACCAGACTTTTAACGCAGTGCGTCCCAAAACCCAATTGAGTTCATCAGAGGTTAAAAATGACATTTCATCTTTAACCACTGATAATGTTTCAGCATAACTGGCTTTGCCAAGACATACTGGCCAATCGGTTCCCCACATGATCCGTTCAGCCCCAAAAGATTGATGAACCGATTTCACCAGGTCATAAGTATCGACCCAAGGATATTGTATCTGGGAAATAGACCAAGTATGACTAATTTTGACAAATACACGGGGATAACGAGCCAGATAGATTAGTTGTTGCCGCTGATCTATGTCATTAATTGAACAATCAGCCATATGATCAACAACTACATCCACATCACTATGCCGGTCCAAAATATTTGCTAAATCAGCAAGTCGTTGTGGCCGAGTTAAGATTAATATGGGAATATTGTGTTTTTCAGCTCTACTAAAAATTGGATCCATCAAATCTGATTGGGAAAACCAATCGCCAGAAGAATCAGTCGATGGACTTAATCGTATTCCTTGCAAACCATGTTCTTCAACCCAGTAACTCAAATGGTCAGCCGCCGATGGATCTTGAGGATTAATTCGTCCTACGCCCACAAACTTATGGGGGTATTTTTTAACAGAATGAGACACGAAGGTATTATCCCAACGATAGTGAATAACCTGTACCAAAACGGTTTTTTCTACACCGTTGGCTTCCATTAAATCGAGTAATATTTCCGGTGTTGCGTCAAATTTTGGCGGATTAACTGACTCTTTGGCCCATGGAAATTGTGGGTCATTTTTCCAAACGTGAACATGCGGATCAATAATTCTCATGAAGAATTTCCTTTTTTAAAATTTGTGTTCCGTTTATATTAATAACTATTTGGTAATCTTAATTAAGGTGGTCAACAATAACAGGATGTCTCTTTTTAGTTGGAATCCCATTGTTTTTTTAACCGATTTTCCGTCTTAAAAATAACTCATCGAGTTTGATCTGCCAATCAATTGTCTACCACCTCTTGTTTTAGTATAAGCGATTTGGTAATATCGGGTAGTTCTTGATCGATTAGCAAAAAAATAGTAAGCACCGTGACTGGAAAAAACGAATATTCGTTCACCAATCTCCGTTTCTGATGAATCCAACCGTTATAGTTTAAAAAGATAATCAGCATAAAAAACAGATAGACGAATAACGGTCGGTAAATATTGGCAGTAGCTTCAAATAGGAACGGAAAAGATAATTACCAAATTCGAGGTACGAACTGGATCAAAGACTCCATTTTTTGAATCCGGTCTTAATATACAACGAGTAAGACAAATGCTGGTAAGTAAGCCGATAATCAGCAAAACGAAGTTGAGAAATTCATTACTTTTGGAAAGTTGGTTTGCTACCCAACCAACTATACCCGAATCGGTTGGGTAGCAAACCAACTTTAGATAAGGATAAAAAAATCTAATCCAACTGTCGTCAGTATACCGATTGCAATTTCAAAATATGGTGGTTTACTAATACCGACATACCATTTCACCACGATTCATTTTTGTGTGCTTTCGACAAAGATAAATTGACCGATAACAAATAAATATTCAGGCAGGATCTAATCCAGAAACGATTGCTCCCAAACTTGGTCAATATGTTTAACAAAAATAAATTGAAGACCACGTTGAGCCTCTTTGGGGATCTCAGCTAAATCTTTGCGATTTTTTTCTGGGGCGATAACTGTCTTGATACCAGCTTGTTTCGCTGCTAATACTTTCTCTTTTAGGCCGCCAATTGGTAATACTCGTCCTCGTAACGAAATCTCTCCGGTCATCGCTATTTCATTGGAGACGACTTGATCGGTAGCCAGAGAAACCAAAGCTGTGGCCATGGTTATGCCGGCTGAAGGACCATCCTTAGGAGTAGCTCCGGCCGGCACATGCAGGTGAAAGTCATTCTCTTTGAAGAAGTCAGGGTTAACCAATAACGCTTCAGATTGCGATTTAACATAGCTCAAGGCTGCTTGTGCTGATTCTTGCATCACACTTCCAAGTTGGCCAGTAACAGTCATTTTGCCCTCGCCTTTCATTCGTGTACACTCTACAAATAGTACCTCACCTCCATACGATGTTACGGATAAGCCCGTAACTACGCCGATATCACCTTCCCGCTCAGCTACTTCTGGCTGAAATTTAACTGGTCCCAAATAGGTTTCAATTTTGGGGGCAGCAATATCAACTCGTCGTTTTCGGCCTGTCGCAAATTGGCGAGCCACTTTGCGACAGACACTACCAAGTTCTCTCTCCAGATTTCGCAGTCCAGCTTCTCGAGTATAACTACTGATTACTGTTTCTATAGCTCGGTCTTCAAATTGAAGTTTTTTGGCCGAAATCCCATTAGCGTCCAGTTGACGAGGTACTAAATACCGCTTGGCAATCATTAGTTTCTCTTTTTGAGTGTAACCAAGCAAATGCAAAATTTCCATTCGGTCTCGCAAGGGTGGTGGAATAGTGTCGAGTTGGTTGGCGGTAGCAATGAACATTACTTTGGAGAGGTCGAAGGGAACATCGAGGTAATTATCAGCAAAATTGTGGTTCTGTTCAGGATCTAATACTTCCAAAAGAGCGGATGCTGGATCACCTCGAAAATCTGAACTCATTTTATCAAGTTCGTCCAGCATGAAGATCGGATTTTTGGATTCCGCTTGCCTCAGGCTTTTGATAATACGACCAGGCATTGAGCCGATATAGGTTCGCCGATGACCACGAATTTCTGCTTCATCATGAACACCGCCTAGAGAAATACGGACGAATTCTCTCCCCATCGAGCGAGCAATCGATCGGCCCAACGAAGTCTTACCTACTCCTGGTGGACCGACAAAACACAAAATTGGCCCCTTCATATCTGATTTCAAAGACCGAACTGCCAAATATTCCAGAATTCGGTCTTTTACTTTGGTTAAATTATAATGATCTTCATCTAAAATTTGTTGAGCCCGGGTAAGATCAAGGTTGTCTTTTGTTTCATGTTCCCACGGTAGATTAACCATCCAGTCTAGATAATTGCGACAAACAGTGGCTTCTGGCGAAAATGACTGCATCTGAGACAAGCGTTTTAATTCACGTTCTGATGATTTTAATGCTTTTTCCGGCATCTTCATTTGCTTAAGTTTATCTCGATATTCTTCGATTTCAGCTGATAAATCTTCCGTGTCCCCCAGCTCTTTTTGAATTGCTCGGATTTGCTCCCGTAAGAAGTATTCTTTTTGTGATTGATTGATTTCAGCCTCAGCATCAGATTGAATTTTGCTTTCCAATTCAACTAGATTTAGTTCTTTGGTCAGCATTTTTACCAAATTTTCTAGCCGTCCTTCAACTGTTATCTCTTCCAAGAGTTGTTGTTTGTCCTCTGTTTTTAGACTTATAATAGAAGCAATGTAATCTGCAAGTCGACCTGGCTGGTCAATATTATCGGCAATAATGGCAAATTCTTCTTGATAACGAGAAGAAATGGTTACAATTTGGCTAAACAGATCATTTGCACTTCGCACTAAGGCTTCGGACTCCATATTCCCAAAATCATCAGAAATCTTATCTTCCAGCAGAGAAACCTGAGCCTTCATAAACGGTTCTGTCTGTAATACTTCATTGATGGCAACACGGGCCTTTCCTTGGGCTAAAAATAGAACACTGTCCCCATCCTTTTTATAACGTACAATATGAACTAATGTTCCGACAGGACTCAGGTCATCAGCAGTTAATTGTTGCAGTTCTTTTTCAACGCTTTGGCGGAACAAACAAAGAAATCGTTGTTCATTTAACATAGCATACTCAACTGCAGACGATACATTTTCGCCCGACAAAGCTACATGGTGGGGTGAGAAAGGCGGAACCGGCGGCATGAAGGGATAAACAACTAAATCCCCTAATACTGGAATAATAGGTAGTTCATTGCTTATATCAAATCGGGTTATACCTTGAGATTCATCTCCCAATGGATTTTGGTCACTCATCTTCATCCTCCTGAGAGTTAACTTGAATACCAATCTGCTGGTGTCCTGAAATCATATTCGACTCAGCCTTATTAGATAGGTTTTGATTCGTTTTAACTTCAACTACGATGTTCTTAGATTGGCGTTCTTTTTTTGGTATTTTGATTTCCAAAAACCCATTATCATAACTAGCCGTTGGTGTGACTTCTTCTACATGTACATTAGGTAGAACAACTCGACGCTCAAAATGACCGTAGCTCAACCCTGCTTGGTGGTAGTGTTGTTTTTTAAGCTCGGTTTTATCTTGACGGAAACCACGTATAATCAAGCTATCTTCTTCTAGACGAATTTTGACGTCGTTTTCGGGGTCAATACCAGCGACTTCCAATTTGACCACGAAACTGTCCACTGTTTCGTAAATATCCATCGGTGGTCTCCACAAGTCAGTCTCGACATTGGAAGAAGAGAATGCATCAAATAATCGTTCAGCTTCCCCTTGCATTTCAATTTTCATTTCGAAAAATTGATCAATCAGTTCTTTAGAAAACTTCATGCTGATTTTACTCCTGTGGCAATTGGTTTTTCAATTAATCTCTGTCTTTATAGGCTTGTGACTTGCCAGTATTATTTGAGGTTGAATCAAAATTATTAAGGCCAAAACTGATAAAGCGGTGTATTAGTAATAATACTAACAATGCTCCAAAAGCTACCCAGTACGTAATCACCTAATGCCAAACCTAGGAAAAAAGGAATAGCTCGACGGTAAGATTGTAAACCACCCTGTTTCAGCACTAGAGCTTTTAAAAACCAAGCGACAAATAAACAACACCATAAATTTGCCATCCCCCAACTGTTGGCCATCGCATAACCCAAAGGATGTAGGGGCCACCATAGAAACTTAGCGCGAATTAGCATTATCAGCGTTGTTATCACCAAGCCCACTCCCATGAATCCTAAACCAGGAATATCAATTTGGCGGGGAAAGGTCAACCATCCTTCTAGCTGCCTGTAAACACCTCTTCCGAATCCGAGTGCCCAAGTTTCATAATACCCTGATTCTGCCCCATAGCGATAGTAGCTGTCAAGTAATAGCCAAAATACAACGACTGATCCAATCAAAGTAGCTGCCAAAATAGCAACCACCATCCGTCGTGAGGGAATAGTCCACGTTTGTGAAATTTTGAAGGCTTCTAATATTTGTGGCATTGGGTGAGCCCGATATGCTCGATTAAAAAACATGTAGAGGGAAAACCCGATTAGACTTCCATTTCCTAATCGCTGAGTACCGAATGCCGTTACTAGAATGCTATGTGGGGCTATCCTGTGCAAGTCATGTACCAAAAAACCAAGTTCAGCCCTCACACGAGCAATCATAATTGCCAATAGAAAATAAATGGTGAAAAATAGCAGAATTACCCAAGTCGACATGCCAATCTGATAGGAAAAAAGACCTAAAAAAGCACAGCCGGCAAAAGTACCAAAAAAAGCCAAACGATAATGAATAGGTTCTTTTACGTACTCTATTTCAGTTTTTGTTCTGCGGTTTAATCCTAAGGTCGGTAATAGGTAAAACATAAGAGATTTGAAATGTGCCCTGCCAGTCCATAGGGCAAAAGCCAAAAGGCCTATATAAGCCCCAAACGCCTGCTCATTGTCGTAGGGAAAACGAGGAATACCACGAAATCCAACTATTTTACTTATCATTAATTCTGCTTTGTAAAGGACATAAAAAAACCAGCAAGAAAAAAGTAAGTCAAGCGGTATCAAAAAGGCTATACCAATAGCAAATGGGTAAAAGGCAACCTTAATTCCACCCATCGCATTCCAGGGGCGAGTGGTAAAATAATGTTGAATTGACTGACGTTTGACTGGCAAATATGGCACTTCAGGGTAAATCGAATTCATCAGATTCAGAATGCTAATGGCAGCGGCCAAGCCAAATCCAAACCAAACTACCTTACGACGAAAAAATCTGGCATCCGGATTGACCATCTCAAGTGGTAATTGGATGATCGGATAGGTTAATCGCTCCCGTTCAGTCCACTGTACTCTTAGTAAAACGTTGAGACAGAGCATAACAGTCATTAGCACAAAGATAAAAGTAATCCACCAAACTGCCGGTTTAAGCCAAGCTTGCAGATGATGTTGAGTGTAGAGGGTAGAACCTCCTTCGTAATAATGGTGAAGTGCCTTTTCGTCACTGACAGTCAGCCATTCTGGCAGTTGTCGAAGGAATATTTCTCGCCACTCATTTTCTGGTGTGGCAAAACGAAAAGGATGGCCCAAAATCGTGATTAAAATCTCCATCATATCGTGCGAACAAAGAGACGAAACCACGCACAACATCACATAGATAGTTAGGACTTCAGCTTGCGTTAGGGCCAACACAGGCAATATTCGGTTTAAAAATAGACCAACCAACAACAGCCAGAAAATTATAAAAATTACATTTGATAGTGGATGAATAAGGGTTGGATGGGTATATCGAACAACTTCCAACTGAATCAGCCAAAATACATTAGCTGGAATTAAACAGAGAACAACTAGAAAAGACTTAACTGTCAGGCCATTTTTGGAAGATGGGTTCACCGATGAATCCATCCTCGGTCGGACTCAATGTGAACAGCTGTTTGCAAATCCTGACATAGTTTCTGATATTTTTGCAGGGCAGATTTGGCTTGCTTACCCTCCAAAACTTTGGGCTGATATTTAATCTTGGGGTTGCCCACCCACAGCGGAATCAATTCAATATGGTTGAACTGTCGGTTTTGGAAAACAATCTTTGGTATAACGATTTGGCTGTGTCGCTTATCGTATGTCTCATAGATCAAGTCGGCAAGACTATATATTATCGGCTTACCTTCAAAAATTTGAATACCTTGTAGAGTGTGCAGGCGTTGGGACAGAATTAAATCAGCACCTGCCGAAATCAAAGCTTGAGCAAAAAACTGCTGTCGCTTACTGACAACCTCGCTTTTTAACGCTTTTCCCCAGTGCATCATTACCACTAATAAATCGGCTTGATCTGCTAGATCTTTGGTACGTTGTATCATTTGACTATAAAGGGCTCGTGCTACTTTGATCTGGCCATCTTGACTAAAAGCACCGGCATGATAATAAGTAACAATGGCAACTTTCGTACCTTGACCAATACTTTGACCATTTTTTCGCACATTGAACCAGGCCGGCTGTTGGGCAGCATGATCGGACAGGCCGACACCTATCGTTTTAACTCCACTATGGGTTAGATGGTGAATAGTGTCTTCAACGGCTAACGGCCCGAAATCGTGTAAGTGTGGCGTCGTTAGCGATATCAAATCCCAACCAGCCTGAGCAATAGCGGTTGAGAGACCAGGTATTGCGCGAAAGAACTGTTTTTTTTTGGCTTCAGAAAGAGACTGGTACTGTGGCTCACCATTTTCAGAGATGCTAGTATTAAGTGTAGCCAGCGCAATATCAGCGGCTTCAATTTCATAGGTAATCGTTTTAAACAATACGTTTAAACCTTGTCGACGCAAGATAGGTGTCAATCGACTACCAACTGTAATATCACCACCAACAAGTATCGAAACGTGCCTGTCGACGGAATTATCATTAGCCGGTTCGGCTAGAATGATTCTACTAACTGAGAAGGCTGTGATAAAAAAGATTTGATAAAAACAAATCAACAGGAATAGAATTGAATGGTCGGTTGGCCCTAAATTCTGGCGAAAAATGCGTGCCATCCAATTTAGGGATAGTTATACAGATTCTCAGTTTTGGGCGGAGATGGAGCGGTGTTTCGCTTTGCTACACCAATCGGATCCGGTTCTGGTGGTTGGTTAGCCGAAAACTCGTCTAAAATACAGGATACTGTCTCTTCTGAGTAGGCTTGTGAATCGATGGTTGTTTGGTTGGCTTCCCAAGCCATTCGAGCTGCGGCCTCAAAGTACTCTGCATGACGATAGCTGTCCAGAAGATCAACACCACGAGAGAAGGTACCATGTCCAATCCAATAAACTACATGACGAAACTGGTCGGACCTGTTAAGAGCAAGATCTTTTCCCTGAAATAATCGCAGGCTCTGAAACGACAATTCGGGGATACCAGGAGCTTTTTCCATCACTAATCCAATTCCACCAACGCTATCGTACATAATCGGTGTTTCCGGCTCATATCCTTTTAAAAAATTATAAAATCGTTCAGGATCACCATGTTCAGATCGAGAGATCAAATTTAAAAACTTGGGTTGTAAATGTACAAGGGCATTAAAGTCATAATCACCAAGCCGGTCGAAAACCAACATATAATGAAAAAATTCACTAGTTGCTTTCGGCGGTTTACTCTGCCTTCGTTCGAGTTCTGAAATAGTTGGAGTACCATACCGCATCCGATAGTGAACCCCGTCAGCTTCTACCTCTAATATGGTCACGTTCAAGGATGGGTGTTCCAAAGAAATCAAGTCTAATCGACACCCTGATTTAGTCAATAAAACATGCCGCCCAACTAGGTTCTTAACCACAATCGCCGATGGTAATTTTCCACGTGGAGATTCTTCTATAGGTATTAGGCAATTTGGATCAATTTTCTCCGTTAGTAAAGCCCCCATGTTGCCGGCCGATCCCCACAGGTAACCATTACGATGGGCATGGTTTCCAGCCCATCCCATTTGGCCAATTAGAGTGCCACATTCAGTATCCACGTCAATCGGAGCCAATGTTGATTGGTATCCACGCTCTAGCCACTTTCGGTAACGATAGCTTCGAACGATAGGCGGCGATTTCTCGTTCGTCAGGTATGGGTTGGTTAAACCGGTTACATTCATTCCTTTTTTATCCTATTTCTTGTAAATGATTTGGCCTTCTATTTCGACCATGTCTACGATTGCCATGATTACTGCATCTATCGGTTTACCAGTCGTTGCTTGAGTATAGCGAGCAGAACTACCAGCCGCCGTTAAAACCATCTCACCAATACCGGCGCCAACGGCATCCATTGCGACCGTATATTGACGCACCAAGTGGCCGCTCAGATCGACCGACTGAACGATCATCAGTTTACTACCGATCAGCTTTTCGTCTTTTCGTGTGGCAACCAATGTACCAACCACTTTTCCCAATGTCATCTGCCTGCTCTTTTTTGTTAAGGATGGACTTATGGTAAACTGAAGTAGGTCTCAAAGTCAAGTTTTCGACATAGTTATCCAACCACCATTTACTATTGATTGCCCTAATTTGACGAACGGATCAATTAGCGCTAAAAAACTATACTACTTATTATTTCGTAGAGGTATTTATCATGGACCGACCAAATGTCCTTTTACTCATCACTGATCAGCAGCAGGCGGCGACGGTTGCCTGCGACTCCATCTGTCAGACCCCTAACTTAGACCAAATTGCTGCTGAAGGCGTTCGATTCGACCGAGCTTATACAGTAAATGCTATCTGTTCTCCTACTCTAGCCAGCCTGATTACTGGTATGTTACCCAACACACATGGCATTGTGGACTGTACTCATACTGTTAATGATTATCGGGCCAAATTTCAACAAGGATTAACACTTTGGAGTCAGCAACTGGAAAATCTTGGTTATCAGACTGGCTACTTTGGTAAATGGCACGTCGAAAGAAGAAATAGGCTGAATGAGTTCGGTTTCCAGACTCATGAATTACATGGTTCATCAAACTATAAACAGTACGTTAAGGGGTTAGGTTTGCGGCCTCAATCAGAACGGTTTATCAAAAGATATAATATTCAGCAACCTGGTTACAAAGATTGCCAGCTTTATGGAGTCATCGATGGCACAGAAGAAGAAACAAGCGAACACTATCTTTATTCCAAATGCATCGAATTTATCGAGCAAAAAAACAGTAATTCGCCGTGGTGTTTGACCGTTAGCACAACGGCACCTCATGATCCCTATTTTGCCTTAAACTCTTACTATGATTGGTACGACCCAGATCAAATTCCACAACCAACCAGTTTCACTGACCCTATGAAGGACAAACCCAATATATACAGACGAATGCGCGAAATTTGGGATGGCATGTCTTGGCAGAATTTTGCTAAAGCAACTGCTTGTTACTACGCCATCTGCACTATGATTGATGCTCAAGTTGGTCGACTGATACAGATTCTGAAAGACACGGATCAATATGATAATACCATTATCCTATTCCTGAGTGATCATGGCGATTATATGGGGGCGCATCGAATGATGATGAAGGGAGTAGCAGCCTTTGAAGAAGCTTATCGGATCCCCTTCATTCTAAGAACACCCGACCAGCCGGCTAATGGCACGGTTAATAAAAATCTAGTTTCAGTTATCGATGTAGGACCAACCTTGTTAGATGCAGTTGATGCAGAACCCCTTCCTGATAGCGAGGGCACATCCTTACTACCATTATTACAAAAAGATCAAGACGAGTGGGTCGATGAGGCTTTTGCGGAATTTCACGGTCAACGTTTCTTTTTCACCCAACGCATCATTTGGCGTGATCATTTCAAGTACATATTCAATGGTTTTGACTACGATGAGTTATATGACTTAAAGGCTAATCCGAATGAACAACGAAATTTAGCCAAAGACAACACTTACGCTAATCTTAGAGATGAACTAGCCAGTCGGATGTGGAAACGAATGCACCAAACCGACGATCATAACATGATCAACTCTCACTACGGTACGCTTCGGTTTGCCCCCGTCGGTCCCTATTCGGGTTTGTGTTAGCTAATTAGTGAAATCTTTTTTGTCTTAAAAGTTAAGCATGATCTGCTGATAAATTTCAACGGCTTGAATCACTTGTCGACATTCGACCCACTCTACCGCGGAATGGGCCTGGTCTATGCTACCGGGTCCCAGCACAATAGCTGGGATACCGCGTGCAGTAAATTTACTAGCATCAGTGCCATAAGGAACACCAGTGATGGTTGATTGTCCCAAAATTTTCTGACAAGCCTGATGACTGATCTGAACAATTTCCTCATGTTCCTCAGTTTCCATTGCATTATCTAGTATAATCGGCTGAGCGCTAGCTTCAAATTCATTATCATCATTGGTCATTCGTTGAATCAACTGTTGAAAAGGCTCTATCGTTTCAGATGGGTTTTCTCCGGGAAGAGTTCGACGATCGATATCGATCGTACATTGGCCTGGAACGAAATTGACTTGTGTCCCCCCCGAGATAAGTCCAATGTTCAGAGTTGGACTCCCAACCAAGGGATGTTTCTGTTGGTAATAAGTAGGGAGGATTTGTTCCTCAATAGCTTGAATCAACTTTGTCATTTGAATAATAGCATTAACCCCTAGATAAGGCTTGGAACTGTGGGCGGCAATGCCTTGCACTGTGATACGAAATCTGGCTAACCCCTTGTGGCTTCGGATAACGGACAGATCAGTCGGTTCTGCTACTACTACCGCTGTTGCTGGCGATTCCTTAGCTAAAGCCAAAGCCCCTCCAAAACCGTTCTCTTCATCGACAACTCCAGCATATTGAATGGTCGAATTCGGTTGAATTCCAGCATTTTTCAAAGTCTTCATGGCCATCATCATAGCAATGCCACCAGCTTTAGTGTCACACGCACCTCTACCATATAAGTGGCCTTGTCGAATATGTGGCTCAAAAGGCGGGATAGTCATCATTTCAGCTGATGCTGTATCCATGTGACATTCAAACAGCAAAATTCGGTCAGTACGTTTGCCTTGTAGAGTAGCAATCACATTATCCCGACCAGGGTAAACTGATTGCCGTTGGCAAGGGATACCTAAATCTGTAAAAAATTTTTCAGTGTAGTCAGCCATTTCCACCTCACCCCGCTGGCCACCGGGCAGACCTGGATTGACACTCTCAATAGCTACCAGATCTTGCAATCTGGCCAAAATTTCATCATCATGCCTAGACCAAGATAAACTCATAAAATTGACCGTTTTTACTTATTGATCATGTTCATGATCAACGTTGCTACAGAAATGAAACTTAAAACTTGCGACCAGTTGACCTCGAACTTGGCCGGAATTTCGACTGCGTCCCCAGGATAAAGCCAAATTTCTCCTGATGACTGAATCCTGAGATCGTACGCTTCTGTTTTACCTTCTTTGCTGTGTACCAAAATTTTTCGTCGACTCGCATGTTGATCGCCTCCACCAGCCAAGGATATGGCTTGTCGAACAGAAATGCGAGCCTGTCCATCACCAAAGGCCGAGCGCACCAATTGTGGACCCGGTTGATTAACACGACCCAACACATAAATTGGCTCAATTTTAAAAGCATTGGGAACATACAACACATCGTTGGGTAACAGGTAAGCTGGGTTTGTCTTTCTGGATGAGATTACTAATTTTTGCCAAAAATTCTCTGTGGCAATGACCGTTTCAATTTGTCCATCACAACGTATAATTACAAAAGTCGTTAGATCGGCCTTCTCATGATTAGGGCCTCCAGCTTTGGCCAAGGCACGGTCAATTCGGATCTGTTTTCGAAAGAAAATTGGACCGGGACTTTTCACCTCACCTTGCACTTCTGCTTTCTGTAATACAGGTACGTAAACTAAGTCGCCCTGATCGATAAAGACTTGCTGACCGTCATTTTCTATCAAATTATGATGACTAAGATTGTCTCGATGAACCAAACGTACCGATTCTAGATCAGAGTTAATAAGAGTGCCTCCACCCAAAGCAACCGCTCGATACAAATCAATTTTATCCTCTAGTCCAATATTGTAACGTCCGGGATTTTTTACGTTCCCACCCACGTATATTTCATTCTTTTTTGGAATTGGTGCTACCATTACCACCGGATCCTTGAGCAACTCCAATTCCACTAGGTGGTCTCGAATTAATAGATCAACCTTGTTCTGACCGACAACCAATATGTCCCCACCAAAATAGCTAACTTTTCCGTCCGGCTTGACGGTAACGGTTTGGTTAAAATCAGGTGCGCCAATAACCACAATTTGTAATTGGTCATTAGGTCGTATTTGGTAGGTCGAGTTTTTAGCCAAAGACAAGGAAGATAGGAATAGTAAAATAACGGGGTAAAAATTTGATGGGTTCAAGAACAAGTTCGTTGAATTTGGATAAGTATGCATTAATCAGCCAGCAACTCTTCAAATGCATATGTTGCTGAAAAACAGAGAAAATCATCAATGATTTTAGCTAGAATTTTCACATGTTGTATTGAGGTGAAAATGTCAGCCATAATTAGGCAAAGGTTTATGGATAGGAACCATACTTTCAACATCATTATTTTTTCCCTAAAGATTGTTCAGATGCAAACATTCTTAATTCGTCTAGGCTAATTTGGCAATTAAACAGTAACAGTATGTTGTAGGCCGTTTATCCATCAATATACTCAATACTTATATTTGTTGTTCGTTCAGTAAGGATTCCTGCAAATGGCGGATTCATATAGTCAGCCTTGTTGTTGGCCTGATAGACTTTTGACTTCCCTCCAATTATAACCGAGATCGGCTATTTGAGCAATTCAATTGGACCAATTATGACTAACCCAACCAATCAACCCGACCAATGTGGCATAAGCTAAAATGATAAGATGTAGGCTCAAACCAATTGTTAAAGCTGTTATAGAAGGCACTTGGCAAATAGTTAAGGCCCATGTGAAAGGAACTTCTACTGTTCCCAAATTTCCTACTGATTGGATTGGCAAAAGATTAAAAAGATTTGTGAATGAGAGTGCAAAAACGATTTCTGAGATAGAAAGACCAGTTTTCATAAGCTGGATTAAGTAGACTTGAAAACCAAAGCGTACAGACAAACTTAGTAATGATAACGTCCAGATTTTCCACTGCCTCTGCCTCACTTCTGAGTCAGTTAACGCCTTCCATAGATTATCTAACACAGGCAGCATCCAGCGTAATATAAGAGAACTCAGTCTTGTTTTGATCAAATAACATTGAAAAAAAGACCGTAATGGAAAAGTCGGTTTCGACGCTAATCTACCTACTGCTAATAGTATTAATACAAGAATTAGGCTACACAAAATCGGTAGATAAAATAAGATTGCATAAGATAAATTGACAACACCGACCAGAAAACTAGTAATTGACAATATTAATAGAATTAATGCTAGATCAATTACACTGGCTAAAATCAAAGAAATAAAACCAGTTGAACCACTAACTGATTCCTTTTTCTTGATCAGATAAAGATAAGAAAGGTCCGCACTTCTAAAAGGCAAAACATTACTTAGAAAAGTGTGGATGGAAAATATAGGAAGGAGTCCTAAAATTGAGTTATCTAAACCTAAGATGCTACCAAAACGCCCAGCTTTGGTAGCAACAAAAAATAAGTAACAGATAAAGCCAATAAACAGAGAATATTTGGGCAATTGGACTAGTTGCTCAATTACTTGATTCAGTTCAATTTTGGCTACTAACCAGACAACAGCTATTAATGCTATTATAATTGCTAAAATAATTTTAAGGTAGTGTCTTAGAAGTTCCATTTTTATTCTGAGTCGCAGAAAACTAATTTAGCAATTCTGTAATGGTGTAATCTGACAATTATAGTGGATAAGGAAAGATTTAATTTGATAATCAATGATACCAGATGGGATGTTTTGACGTTATATCTCTCTGAGTTGATATCAAAAATTAGATAAACAACTTAGTTGGAGATGATCAAATGCTTTATCTTAATTCGCTGAAAAACTTAGCCTTGAGTAATCCGGACAATCGTTTTGCTATTTGTCATAAACCGATGCAAGAAATGCCAACAATTCCAGAATTAGCCCCATCCAAAAACCTAATTGCACTCTGGAAGGCTGAATCAATTGAATGGACCGAGTTTAAAGACCAATACTTACATGAAATGCGACAAGAGTTCGCACATAAGCCAAGCCGGTTGCAAGGAGTTGCCGAATACAGTTTGGAAAACGATGTTACCCTTCATTCACCGGAACCCAATGGTCAGAAGACTTACCGAGCTTTGTTAGGCCAGATTATCGATGAAATTTGGCAAAATAGCCAACAAACTGGGCAAATTATTGATTTGGCATTAGCTCCGACTGTCCCATCTAAATATAGTCAGGAAAATCAAAAAATGATGCAAACCATAGCTGGGAAGTGCGACCATTTTTCGGCTATCAAAGATTGGTCCAATAAGCCAGCGAGCTGCGAGGGTTGTTACTATTTAGACCAGCAAGTATTAGCTTGTCCGCCTACGAGCCAAGTAGTAGTCAATTATCAATGGGTTTAATCGGTTTTGATCGAAATCGAGTAGCCAAGAAATTTTCAATAGCAATTGGAACTAGATGATTAATACGATGTTTACTTTCTAGTCGTTGCCTAATTTCGGTCGATGAGATCTCGGTATAAAAATCGTCCAAGGTAACTATATCCACCAGAGGCGAAAATGTTGGCCAATCCACTAAAAAATCGGCAATTTCGTCTCTGTTGAAAGTCTGCCGATTTGCGACAATCAAACGGCATTGACCAAACAGTTGGGCTAAAGCCGTTTGTTGGTCGTCATAATATTTCGGGTCAAAAATCCGGATCAGGGTATCATAACCGATAATAAAAGTATATTCATTAGACACAGGTAATTCGTGTTTCAGGGCTTTTATTTTGTCGATAAAACGCCCGTGACTGGTCAAAGCTACGGAATAATCATCTAAAGGATTTGCGTAAGCAGCCATCATCTGTAATCGATCAATTAGAGAAAAACCAAAAACACTCTTATCAACATTATTTTTAGCCAATAGAAGAATGATTTCGTCTAACCGAAATTTTTGTTGTGCCACCTGCATCATTTTTGAATGAGCAATAGTCAAAGGATTAAAGGAAGCAGAGAAAATACCAATCTTTTTTCTGTTCAAAGTGTTGCTTCCCTTGGCCCGTTTGACCCAACGAACGGTTGGTTGATCATTTTCATTAAGAGAATCGATGAGATTCTGTAGAAAATTCTGGTTGATCATATATGGAGATTGGGGAGGTGTGTTCATGTTTTCTTCGTTGTTATTAAAATTAAGGAGTATACTATTTCTTATTGGTATAGGGTGGACGCTCTGGTTTTTGAGTGGATGCTACCAAGCCAAACCGTCGATCAACCTACTGGCCGAAAAACCTTTAACTACCCAATTAGATGTACGAATGACTGCTATTGAAACTTGGATAAATGGCCAAAGTCAATCCGAAAAAGCAAACACTCCAAACGTTGACATGCAATTTGTCCAAATCACACAAGACATCGAAAATCAGCTAAAACCTATCCAAAAACAGTTAATTGAACTCAAACAGCAACTGCATTCTTTGAAGGCCTTACAACAAAATATTCTTCAACAAGAAAACAAAATACAAGATTTAGAAGCGCGATTAAATTTTGTTCTATCAAAAACTAATGGTACTCAGAAAGTCAATCCACCTGATTGGCTTTACAAAATTATATGGGAAAATGAGGGTATGATCTATGCGGTTGGTGTTTCCACCAACAAAAAATTGGCAATCCTGAATGCCCAAAACGCCTTACGCAATTATTTCAATTCTCAGATTGTTGATCAAGTACAGGTTCTGGAAACCTTTCAACAAAGTGGTCGATTCTATGTTTTGGTCACAAAAAAACAAAACGACCGTTAAAAAACGGTAAAAATTACTAATCTAAATCGTTTTTAGCTGAACCTAAACGTTAAACCGAATGGTTAAGACATCACCATCCTGTACTATGTACTCTTTACCCTCCAAACGAAGTTTTCCGATTGCTTTAGCAGCATTGAAACCGCCCAACTGAACCAAATCTTGCCAAAATATTGTCTCAGCTCGAATAAATCCACGAGCCAAATCACTATGAATAGTGCCTGCCGCTTCCAATGCAGTAGCTCCTCGGGGTAAAGTCCAAGCTCTAACTTCATTCAGACCACCGGCCGTCAGAAACGTAATCAGACCTAACAACCGATATGAGACCTGAATAAAACGATTAAGGGCGGGTTCAGGCAATCCCATTTCTTTCTGAAAAATGGCAGCCTCATCTGATTCCAGTTGAGCAATTTCCATCTCAATTTGAGCCGATAATATAAAAATTTCGGTCTTCTCTTTATTGGCATAATCTGAAAATAAATCTTCAATTTCGCTCACTTGGTCCAGTTGGTCTTCGGCCACGTTCAGAATAATTAGTAGCGGCTTTTGAGTCAAAAATTGATAACCACGGATCGCCTTTTTCTCAATCTCAGACAAAGTCAATTCCCGAATGGATGTACCATTTAGTAAAGATTGCTCCCATCGCTGCAACACTTCAAGTTGATATAGCAGTTCAGCATCATTTTGGACCCTTAAGTCGCGTTCAATTCGTTGAATCCGTTTTTCAACAATTTTTAGATCGGCTATGGCAAACTCTAACTCAATCGTTTCGATATCCCTGATCGGATCGATTGTGCCTTCGATATGTGGCACAGACTCATTTTCAAACACACGTACCACTTGAGCAAGTGCCTCAACCTCTCTCAAATCAGCGAGAAAACTCGCCTCAAATCCACTTCTTTCCGAATCCCCCTTGGATAAGCCGATCACATCGATATAGTCTATGGTGGTTGGTGTTACTTTTTTAGGTTGAAAAAGTTCTGCCAGTTCTGTCAAACGAGAATCCGGTACTTGTACAGAGCTTATGTTCGATGATTGGCTTCCAGTATAGTTGCCAGTTTCGGCTTCCAGTCCAGTCAATGCATTAAAAATGGTGGTCTTACCCACGAAGGGCAAACCAACGATACCTACTTTCATATCTCAATGTTCCACTATATTTTTTGAATTAACAAAGCCCCAGTTCTTCCTTGACAACAGCTACACCAGCTACCATATTTCTCAATTTTTTCTTGGCCGCCCAGCGTGCCGTTTGACTCAGGCCGCAATCGGGAGCAAAAGCCAATTTCTCAGCTGGAGCATAATCCATACACTTACGCACCCGGTCAGCGACATCTGATACAGTTTCGATATAGTAGCTTTTGACATCGATAATACCCACCGCTACATCTTTCACTTTGGCAATTTGGCCAATAATATCCAGCTCAGAAAATTCACGACTAGCCATTTCTAAGTGTATTTCATCTACTGCCATTTTTAGAAAATGGGGAAACATAGGCTTATACTGGCGCGAACCGACTGCTCGCCCTTTGTAGTTGCCAAAGCACAGATGAGTCGAGAGCCGAGTTCGTCCCAAGACTGGTGCCACTGTCCGGTTAAAAATATCAACCAACCGAGCTGGATCTTCTCGGTGGGCATAGCAACTCATAGACGGTTCATCAACAGTTAGTTCTTGGCAACCAGCATTTACTAAAGCTACTATTTCTTTTTGAACAATGGGTATTAGGGCTTCGGTAATCGCATACCGATCGACATAATAATCAGAGTTCGGCAGTAAACGACCACTCAATGTATATGGGCCCGGCACAGAAGCCTTGAGAACAGGTGAAGTGTTCAAGTGTGAGACTGCCTGTTTTAAAAGTTTAAAGTCAGCTATTGTCCCGAGCCCTTTGGGTGCTGATAGCTGATCGACAATTTGGTGCTTTCCTCTTTGATCATGAGCTGGAGGACCGAACTGTCGAGGTATAGTCGACTCCATTTCAATACCTTGTAGATAACCATAAAATGAAAGATTGAAATCGAGCCGACTCTGCTCACCGTCGGTGATAATGTCTAAACCTGCCTTTAGCTGATCTTGAACTGCAGTTGTAACAGCATCACTTTGTAATTCAGCCACATCTTCTGAGCCAAATCGATCCAGGTTTTGAGATGAAAACTCCAACCAACTAGGCAAGGGATAACTACCTATAACAGTGGTTTGCAAAGGCTTCCTTTGAAAACCACTGTTGTCATGTTGTTTCATTTCACTTAACATTTCCTTTAGTCATTACCCCAAGACGATGGGAGAGCCGTAGTCAAAGTGAAGATCGTTTTTGCTAATTCAGTCAATCTCCCACTAATCTTTTCTGATTGCACAAACATTTCTGGTGTGCGGTCGTTACCAAAATCACTTCCAGTGGCATAAACAAATCGAGGGATAATCAAACAACGAAAGTCAAGCATTAGGCTATTAGCAATGCTCATCACCGACATGTAACTCGAGTGCCCACCGGCAGCACATGCAAAGCCAACAACTTTGTTACTCCACTGCCGACCAGTTAATTCGATCATATTCTTGGCTGCAGCGTTAACAGCATAGTTGTAAATCGGCACGGTCAAAATAATAGCCTGAGTTTCCTCCACTCTCTCCTGAAGAAATTTCACATGTGAATCATCGAAAGCACCAGCAGTACCGCACAATGGGAGCGGATGCTGCCGAAGATCAATCAAAGGTACCTCCACTCCTAAATAGCACAAGTGTTCACTCAGCTGTTGTGCCAACACATAAGACCGACTTTGTGGATGAAGAGAACAACTAATAATGGTGATACTCATGGTTCAATAGTACTCTCGATTTCTCTAATTTAACAATTGGTTCAATTGTGGATGGTTTTCTACTATCTGATCGACTCGTTGGTTGACTGATTTTGACTCCATGAGTGGAGGGGCATTGTGCGGCTTAAAACGAGCATCAATCACTAAAGGGCCTTGTGTTCCCCAATGTTTATCTATTACAAATGAGCCTGCGCCATAAATGTCGGTAGAAGGATTGGAACGAGTGAACGTCAACCACAAAAAATTAGACCAGTCAGCAACACAAAACTCCACGTCATCTACAAGCACCACTAATGGTAGAGTAGACCAGCGAGAGGATTCGATAACAGAACAAAGATTTTCGACCTGATTTTTTGCTAGTTCATAATTTTCAGTAAATCTTGGTCCAGCCACAGCACAAATACCTGGCATAATCATTCTAGAATGATCAAAAGGTGCAACCAATCGCTGTGGAACTTCGGTAGCTAAGTCTCTAATTTTTGGTCCAGCTGCCGCCACCACCACTTTAGAACCAAAATTTAACTCCGGGGTAGAGTAATCTAGCGTATCCATAGTCGTTTGAGTCTGGAAGTGGAGGTCTCGCGTTAAGTCGACTCGCTCCAACAAATGCGCAAAAAAAGATTGAATGTGATGGGTTGATAGGTCGGGGTTGTCTTCTTTTGCTACGATAAATAGGTACTTTGCCAGACTGCACTGATTAAATCCCAAAATAGCGTTAGCTTGAGTCAATATTTCCATTGGCAGCCTTTGACGATAGGGGACATAACGTTCACTGCCAATGGCGAGTAGTAGTGGATGTACGCCGGCTTCATCAACAGCGTTCAGTTCTTTTACACCAGGTATTTCAACAGGTACCATAGGTTTGGTAATTTCATGAATCAGGTGGCCAAAAGTACTGTCTTCTTGTGGTGGACGTCCGACAACTGTAAACGGCCAAATAGCATTTGGCCGATGAAAAACTTTTTCAACCTTCATATAAGGAAAATGGTGAGTCAGGCTATAATAACCAAGATGATCCCCGAAAGGCCCCTCCGGTTTGGTTGCCTGTGGATCGATCGTGCCAATCAAACAAAAGTCAGAGTCAGCTAAAATCGGATAGTCGTTCCAACGTTTATACCGAACATTTCGAGCAGCCATCATGCCGGCGAAGATAATCTCCGAGAACCCTTCTGGTAGGGGCATTACAGCAGCCAAAGTGTGTGCTGGTGGACCACCAACAAAAATACACACCTTCAAGGGCTGTTTTTTTTTGATGGCTTTTGAATGATGTATACCGATACCGCGATGGATTTGGTAGTGTAGGCCAACTTCTTGATCAATTTGGTAGTCGTTACCCGACAGTTGTACCCGATACATGCCTAGATTGGTATTAAATAGCCCACCCTCTTCTGGGTCTTCTGTTAAGACTTGTGGCAAGGTGATAAAAGCCCCACCGTCCATGGGCCAGCTGACAATTTGCGGCAATTGAGACACTGTTGTTTGCCTAGCCAATACAGGTGCTGAAGAGGTTAATAAAGGTAATGATCGGAATCCTGCTACAGGTAATCGGAATAGATTTTTGAGATTGGAAAAAACACTCGCTGGGTTGGCTTTGAATCGGACCGCAGATTTGACTGAGGAGAGACTTTTTCTGAAAATATATTGACTACGTTCAATCGTACCAAACAAGTTGGAAGCAGCGGGGAAAGGCGTCCCGACTACCTTCTCAAACAAGAGGGCCGGCCCACGGGCTTTGTAGACACGACGAGTCAGCTCGGCCATTTCGAGGTTGGGAGAAATGGGTTTCGTAACCCGAATCAACTGGTTGGTTTTATCCAAGTCTCGGACACAGTCTTCAGTACAGCGGTAGGCCCTGATCAATTTTTAATTTTTTTGGTCGCTTAGCTCGCCGCTAACAACCACCCCCGATAGCCGGTAAAAAATGCACTTCTGAGGTTGGGCCAATAGGTGATCGCATACCACGATCGATCAACACACCATCAACATAAACACCAATATAGGGGCTAATACGTTCCAAACCATCGTCTTGATGGCAGAGTCGCTCTTTTACACCAGGGAACTCCGCTTCCATATTATCTACTAATTCTCGCAAGGTTGTCCCTGAAATTTCAATCTGGCTTTTTTCGGCAGTCAAATCACGCATGAGGGAAGGGATAGAGATAATGGCCATAACTTAATCTACAGATAAAGTATTCAGATAGCTTTACAGGTTTTAATTTATAATAATTATACAATTTTGGTTAAATTTTATTTATATCTTTAAGTACTACACACGGATACAT
>CAYVHK010000001.1:51104-89295 GCA_964451145.1 uncultured bacterium
TTAAAGTATTCAGACAGCTTTTCCGGTTTTAATTTATAATTTTTTTTACAATTTTGGTTAAATTGTCTTTAGAGCTTTAAGTACTACACCCGGATTCATAGGCAAGTCAGTCATTCTAACACCAATAGCACGTGAAACAGCATTAGCAATAGCCGCTAGAGGTGGTACCAATGGTACTTCACCAACGCCACGTACTCCGAAGGGGTGGCCAGGATTCGGCACTTCGACTAAAACAGTATCAATCATCGGTGTGTCGTAGCAGGTTGGTATCCGATAGTCAAGGAAGCTAGAATTCTTCATTTGGCCGTCTTCATCAAAAACGTATTCCTCACTCAAAGCCCATCCGATGCCTTGTACCACCCCACCTTGCATCTGCCCTTCCACGTAACTAGGATGAATAGCCGTACCAACATCTTGCACGGCCGTATAACGGATGATTTCGACCTTTCCTGTTTCGTCGTCAACCTCCACATCTACAATGTGTGTACCGAATCCACCGCCAGCACCACCAGTCGACTCAGTGACCGAACCAACCACCGGAGCACAAATTTTGGCCGCTTCTTTAAAATCAGATCGATTATCACCACTCGAAAATACTCCATCTGAGAATTTTACTTGATTGACTTCCCAGTGATCGGACAATCGTTCTTTCATTTGTTCGATGACACTTTCTGCCGCTCGGATAGCAACTAACCCTGTGGCATGAGTGGTTCGGCTACCGCCAGTTACTCCTGTTTCACCAATGGTATTGGTATCCACCACCGCCGGTCGATCGTCTTCGGCAGAAATACCTAAAACTTCTGCAGCTTGCATCGAAATCGAAGCACGTGAACCACCGATGTCTGTTGATCCTTCAAGCAACATGATAGTTCCATCACCATTAACCGTTAGGTTGACGCTAGACCGTCCGGCACCGTTCCCCCAATATCCAGAAGCAATTCCGCGCCCTTGACGCTTAAGACCATCAATCTCAGTTTTGTAATGGTCGTGTATTTGAGCAGCTGAAACGGTTTCAAGATAACCAATTTTGCCATGAATTGGTCCGGTTGGACGACGGTCTCCTTCTGCGGCTCCATTCAGGCGACGGAATTCGAGTGGGTCAATGTCTAATTTTTGGCAAATTTCGTCAATCACACATTCAGCTGCAAACGAACCATTCGGAGCTCCTGGAGCCCGATAAGCCGACGAGCGCGGTTTATTAACCACAACATCAAAACCATCTATTTTTAAGTTAGGTATCTTATACGCGGTAAACATACAGTTAGCACCCGCCCCAACAGCTGATCCTGGATAAGCACCAGCCTCATAGAATAGGTCGGCTTCAGCGGCTGTAATACTTCCACTCTTAGTCGCTCCCATCTTAACCCGAATTGAGGTTGCTGGTGCTGGACCAGTTCCTTCAAAAACCTCTTCGCGACTCATGGTAATTTTGACGGGCAAACCAGTTCTGATAGCTATTAGAGCTGATAAAGGACTAACATAAACCCGTATTTTACCACCAAACCCGCCACCAATCTCCAATGGTACGACCTTGATTTTACTAGCTGGATGTCGCAATATTTCAGCAACTTGGTCTCGGACGGCGAAAGCTCCTTGTGTACTAGTCCAAACAGTCAACTCTCCATCAGGGTTGTATTGAGCCGTTGCCGTGTGGGGCTCAATATATCCTTGGTGTACAGTTTGAGTAGTAAACGTTCGTTCAACGATCACACCATCCGTTTCAGCCTCCGAAAAACCTGCGCTTAAATCACCGTTTTCATGCCGAAAATGAGAGGCTATGTTAGTTGGGGTATTCGTTTTTTCACCTAATGTGTTTGTCGTCAAAGACTGATGAAGCACTGGTGCATTTTCAGCAATTGCCGCTTCCACAGTTGTCACAGAGGGGAGAAGTTCATAGTCAACATCAATTAAACCAACAGCTTCTTGAGCTGTATGAATGTCAGTAGCCGCTACTACCGCAATTGCCTGTCCTTTATAGAAAACTTTTTCTCCAGCCAATATATTGTCACTAAGGAAACGCATATTTTCTGGCACTTCGCCAAATTCTGCGATCCTTTCTTCCACAATAGGTAAATCATTGCTAGTTACCACATCTTTGACACCTGGATGTGCTAGGGCTCGACTAATGTCCAGAGAAACAATTTTGGCATGTGCGTGAGGGCTTCGCAAAACCTTTCCATATAACATATCGGGAAAAGTGAGATCGCCTCCATACTTTGCCTTACCAGTCACTTTATCCACCCCGTCATGACGAATAGGACGAGTGCCGATGACTTTGTATTCGTTCCCGCTTGTCATTGTAAGTCGCCCTCCCCATTACTAGCTACATCTAGTACAGCTCGCACAATTTTGTCATACCCCGTACAACGGCACAGATTTCCTGCCAACCAGAAGCGTACTTCTTTCTCGGTTGGGTTAGGGTTATTTTCAAGTAAAGCTTTGGCGTTAATGATAAAACCCGGCGTACAAATACCACACTGCAATGCAGCATGTTCCAAGAATTTTTGCTGAAGTGGATGCAATCCTTCAGGTGAGGCAAGACCTTCAATGGTTTGGATTTCTTGGCCTTCAGCTTCTACACCTAGCATACAACATGAGTTGACCGGCCGTCCTTCAACCATTATAGTGCACGCACCACAGTTTCCGTTGTTACAACCTTCTTTAGCTCCGGTCAGATCGAGGTTATCCCGCAGAACTTCCAGCATGCTCTGGCGAGGCTCGCACAAAAATTCAACACTGTCATCATTAATTTGTGTTTGTACGTGAACTTTTCTCGACATTAAACTCTCTCCTTAATTCGGCTGATGGCTCCATTCAATGCCCGCTTGGTTAAAACTCCGACCAAATGCTTTCTTTGGTCAGCACTCCCTCTCATGTCGCTGATTGGCCGAGCAATATCTTGTGCCGCAGAACATGCCTGTTGAATTGATTCCTCAGTAACCGATTGGCCTGCTAACTGGCTACCAGCAGCCTCGGCAAACAATGGTGTGGCGGCAACCGCTCCGAGTGCAATGCGTGCTGAGACAAAGGTTTGGTGATCGTTGCTCAATTCTACTGAGGCGCCAACGCCAACGACTGCAATATCCATTTCATTACGGGGAATGAAGCGAAGATAAAAACTACTGGAGTTTCTAGCTGGTTTCGGCAAGACTAACTGGACTAACAGCTCGTTACTGGCTAAAGCTGTTTGTCCAGGTCCAGTACAGAATTCCTCTACTGCAACTTCTCGTCCTCCATTTGGCCCCTGAATAACACAAGTCGCCTCCAGTGCAATCAGTGCCGGAATAGTATCTGCAGCGGGAGAAGCGTTGCACAAATTACCACCAATACTAGCTCGACTTTGAATTTGCACACCACCAATGATACTTGTGGAATCAACCAAAGCAGGAAAGTCTCTTTGTATATCATCGTTACCATAAACTTGATAGCAAGGCACGGAAGCTCCAATTTTCAGACTTTCATTATAAGATATATCGTTGAATTCAGGAATTTTTTTGACATCGACCATCAACCCAATTTGGCGTTTGTTTTCGCGAACTTGAACGATCAGGTCCGTTCCGCCACTTAAAATTCTAGCTTGATCTCCATGTTTGTCTAATAGATCTACGGCTTGCCCCAAACTTTCGGCTGCCACATATTCGAACGCTTGCACATCGAACTCCTTTCAATCCGTTTCAGTTGCGTACCCAAGTCTTTCTAAATCTACATCAGTATCAATTCAAATCACTTAAGGCTCACTGGGACTGTTACCAGTCTCTTACAACGGGTTTCAGTGAGTTACAAAGGGCGTGTGAACTTAACCCCATTGTTCGGGCCGATTGTATCCGATCCCCAAAAAAATGTCAACGGCTAAAGGATGCCAAATAACAAGTCGCTATAAGATTGGCCGATCGGTTTTATAGTGTCAATCTCCAGCTGTTTTTTGACCTGATCGTGTTCGGTAGTGGCTGTCTCAAGAGACTGTTTTCGAATTACCGTTTCTAGTTCAATGAACTGTCCCAGATGCTTAACAAAGTCGAGGTGAATACGAGTATTTTCGAATAGCCAGAGATAGCGTTTCTTTACGACTACGCCTTTTATACCTAGCGTTTCCTTCAAAATTTGTTTAAGAGTAGATGGGTTAGCCACAGGCATAACCTCATAATGGCTGAGTCGGGAAAAGTTGTCGTTAGATCGATGATAACCAATCAATTCTGCTCGATCCGACATCTGTCGCAATTTTAACCGACCGGAAGTAACTCGAAAATATGTATCCGTTTGGTTCAACTCCGATTTGAACTCAGCTGTCATGCGCTTCAGTTTATCGACGCAAGCCTCGTAGTCTTCAAGAATTACTTTCAGTTCTAGGTTTTTCACAGCTGACTTTTTTACGTTAATCGCAATCGACCTTCCAGATCATCGATAAATTGGCGCGCGATTCTTCCGGAACGAGCGCTAGAACTCGCTTCCCACTGTAGAGCTAATTGATGCATTTCTGATTCCGTGATGTCAAGATTCCGTTTTCTCGCGTAGTGAGTGGCAATTTTGAGGTAAGTTGGCTGGGAAATACGTTGGAAGGCTAGGCGCAAACCGAAACGATCACTCAAGGAGACTTTCTCCTCAGTTGATTCGCGCGGATAAAGTTCGTCCTCTTCACTGATGGGGTATTTGTTATCATTAACTTGGCGAGGCATCAAATGTCGACGATTTGAAGTGGCATATATCAGCACATTTTCAGGCCGAGCCGAAATGCCACCTTCCAGCATAGCTTTAAGCTCTCTATAGGTAGACTCTTCACTGTTGAAGGACAAATCATCACAAAACAGAATGTACCTCTCAGGTCGATGCCAAACCATCTCCACAATTTCTGTCAGAAATAATAATCCTTGTTTCCCTACCTCGATTACACGCAGTCCATCTTTCGCATAACGAGCCAGTAACCCTTTGATTAAGGATGATTTTCCGGTGCCACGATCGCCCCACAATAGGACATGGTTAGCTGGTAGGTGTTGTAAAAACTGTCGAGTGTTTCGGTCTAACTGCTCAATTTGACGGTCAATACCAAGCAAATCTGAAATATCAGCTAAGTCTGGGTGTAAAACAGCTATCAATTGTTTATGATGATGATGCCAACGAAAGGCCAAATGTTGATCAAAGTCAGGTAATTTCTCCTTGGAGGTGGATTGCTCCATAAACTGATCTAACCGTTGGATCAATCGTTCAAGCTGTTTGGTAATAATGTTTAAGTGCATTGATAGCTGAAAACTTACTTCCAGTGATTAAATTTTAGAGGCTTAGTATTTCTTTTTCAAGTTATACTTAGAATAATGCATTTTCAACAAACATAAAAGAATACTATTTCTAGAAATTTTTCCCAATAAAACGTTGCCTACTAATGCCATTTATGGAAAAGATCTCAAAAACCAACTATCGTTTCACCATATTTGATAATAGCTTCAGCAATGTCGATCTTTGTCACAGCTTCGATCTCCTCCAAGCCTGGAGAAGGATTAACCTCCAAAACAACATAGTCGGTATCGGCCAACATATTGTGTGTTTCAAGAAAATCAACACCAGCAATATCTAGTCTAAGTGCTTCAGTAGCCTGGATAGCCAGATCCGCCAATTGTTCTGAAACAGTGATTGGGCAACCTTGTCCACCTCTATGAATATTGGCCCGGTATTCACCGTTCGCGGCCGTTCGCTGCATTGCTGCGATCACACGACCACCCACGACGATAACCCGAATATCCTGTCCGGCAGCACTGCCGATAAAGGGCTGCATCATATAGTCTTGATGGAATTCACACATAGCTTCTACCGACGAATGAAGCGATAAAGGAGTATCAATCAACATGAAGCCTCGACCATGTGTACCTTGAAACGGTTTCATTAGAATTGGGTAATTTCCTGTTTTGCCCACTGATTGGTCTAAAAAATCCGGTGAACCTGTCGTAAAACTAGGAATCACGGGCACTCCGTTTTCGGCCAACCGCCGCAAACTACGAAACTTATGTCGTGCCAATAAAATCTCTTGCGACCGATTTAACTGAGGTACGCCAATACTTTCAAAATGGGCAACTACTTCGGCCCCAAACTGAGCCGTTGTACTACTAAGACGAGGTACAATCAAATCAAGATTGGAAACGGATTTTCCATCATATAGTATTTGTAAACAATTGACGTTAGTATGTTCCACTGAATTAGCCATTGTTATGTCTCGTTGACACTTAACCTGATCTGGCCTAAAACGAATCCGATCTTGGTAACCTCTAGGCATATCGATATGAAGTGAAAATCGGAAAGGATCCAGAATGAAAACCTGGTGCTGTGCCGATTGAGCCGCTTCCATTAACCGTTTCGTAGAATAGCTTTGACTAGCACGGGACAAAATACCGATTTTCATTCGATTTCTCATGTAAAAACTAAACTGTAATTATCTTTCCCGTTTCTACCGATTCTGCTTCTTTGTAACATAATGAAAGTGCATCTCTGGCCTTAATACCCGATAAGAATCCATTATCGCCAGATTCTCCACTGTTGATGGTAGAAATAGCGTAAGCAATTTCGTTAGTGAAGGCATCCACCGGATCGACTTCGCCCAAATCTGGGTAGTGTACGTCGCCTGTGTTTTGAATCAACGTTAGTGGTTGCGCAACGCCTTGTCCAGCCAATGTAGAAGCAGAAAAAGTCAATGTTGCTTTTTCAAGGAAAATTTCAAAGCCATGACTGAACGAACGCCCCTTTGCTGAAATACCACCCGACCAAGTGGAAACTGTCAGTTGTGGTTGTTCCGAATAGATGTATTGGGTTGAAAGATAATCCACAAACTGAGTACTTTTTCCATCTTTACTGGTCGCAATTTTACCTTGTGAGAACACCGCTGACGGCATTCCGCACAAAAGCTGGATAAAGTGAGTATCGTGGATGTGTAAGTCAATACCAGGAGCCCCACTTTTTTTGATATTAGAAAGGGACCGATCCGATGGTTGACTGATTAGGCGACGCAAATGTAGGCCCAATAGATTGCCGTATTCACCACTTTGAACTACCTGTAGAGCATAGTTGAATTCAGGAAAAAACGGCAACACATGAGCTACCATAAAGTGTTTTTCACTTTGTTCGCTGACTTTAACCATTTCGTTAGCTGATTCAATATCGACCTCAATCGGTTTTTCGCAAAGTACATGTTTACCGGCTTTTAGGGCTGAAATAGTTACCTCCTTATGGTATTCAGTTGGCAGACAAATGTCTACCAAATCTACGTTAGGGTCAGCTAATAAATCTTCAATTTGGTTGTATGTCGATAGGCCTGACAAGTCTTCTATACCGCCACGAGGTCCAAAGTTTCCTTGAATGCTACTCCAGTCGCCAGACAACTTTTTAGGATTACGGGTACAAATAGCCGTTACTTGGCAACCATCAACCTTTTTAGCCCCGTAATAGTGAATCATACCCATAAAACCGAGGCCAATAATGCCAATTCGAATCATGTTTTTATCTCCAAATGTGAAAATTATGCAAACTAAAAAGGAAATGTTCCAGCGTAACCCAATTGATCGAGAGTAAATTGCGGATTGCTGACGAAACGTATGCTGGGATGGGGTTGTGCTGATAATGAAGGATGACGTTAGCACGAGGTTGCTCGGGATCGTCGCTACCGGTTTTAGTCTCTTGGCGTGGAATATGACTGTAAAACACCACAGCATCCCCAACAATAGGGTGCAAATCAACGTGTGCCTGAACATCGCACCAAGCCTGAAATAGATTAGTTCGGTCGTCTGTATAGTAAGCATGTGGGCGAATATCAGACGGGATTGACCTAGACAAAAAACACTTAAAAAGCGCAATCGACCCTTTTGTGGTAGATTGTCTGTCAAATAAAAGGTTGTGTTCATACATAAACCAATGAGAGGATGCTCTGACTCTGCACGTTCTTTCTGATACCAATAATCGCAAAAATCCATATGCCATTCTTGCAAATAGGCTCGTGGATTGAGGTGAGCCCGCAGACTGCGGAGCTGACACTGTTTACCCAACACAGACTTTAGGTAAGATGCTACACTATCGTGAGCAATCAAGTCTCGCGACATTTCAGGCTCTAGTTCCAGTAATTTTTCAAAAGCCACATTGCCCACACTATTATCGATTTTGTGCGTCTCTTCTTGATACAATGAATAGAGAATCTGTTGCCACGTGGTTATTAAATCAGTACTTAAAGCGTTTTTGACCAACAAAAATCCGCGTTGGTTCAAATAGGACAAATTTTCCTCAAAAGTCTCGTTTTTGTTCACATCTACTCCTATTCTTTAATATGCTCACATACGTGAAATTAAAAAACAATGTAACGGTCAAGCGATGCTTCTTCAAAAAACAGGCCAGATTCAGTGTTGTGGAAACTTTTTCTCGCATGACGGCTTCTTCCTATATAGTCAGGCTGGCATGCGGATTAGATTGATATCATCGTTGATAATAAAATCATTCTGGTGTTACATACGCTGACGTAATTCCACCATCGACTATAAAATCCGTTCCGTTTACATAACTTGCTTCCTCACTGGCGAGAAACAAAGCCGCTTTTGCCATTTCTTCTGCCAAACCGAATCTTCCCATAGGAATATGGATAAGACGTCGGTGTTTTTTTTCATCAGTATCCAAAAAATCCATCAGCAACTTGGTATGAAGAGGTCCTGGACAGAGGGCATTACAGCGAATATTTTGTCGCGCATGAACAATTGCTAACTCTCGAGTCATGGCTAAAACACCACCTTTGCTAGCAGTATAAGCTATCTGAGGCGTAGCAGCACCCATAATGGCTACAAAAGATGCTGTGTTAATCACGCTGCCGCCACCACTACGCTGAATAGCAGGTATTCCAAATTTACAACCCAAGTAGACGCCTTTTAGGTTGACGGCCATAGTCAGATCCCAAATTTCCTCAGAGGTCTGCATTGCATTACCATCATCTGGATGCATAATACCAGCATTGTTAAACAAAATGTGAAGCCCGCCAAATTTTTCTTCAGCGACACTAACCATATGCTTACAGTCAGCAGATTGTGAAACATCAGCATGAACATACAAAATATCAGGACTGATCTGTCGCACTAGATCAACCGTCTTCTGGCCCTCTTCATTGTTCACATCAGTTGCCACAATGCGTGCCCCTTCCTGAGCAAACAATAGTGCCGTTGCCCGACCAATCCCCCCGGAAGCCCCAGTTATTAGTGCAACTCTACCTGTTAGCCTTCCCATGTGTTCATACCCTATCCTTATTAGTTTAAATACAACAATGCTGAACAAAATCCCCAAACAATCGTTGCTGAATTAAATCTTCTGGACCACCGAGTTCCGGGTGCCACTGCACGGCGATGCACCAAGGATGGTCTGCCATCTCTACTGCTTCAATTGTTCCATCTGGAGCCCAAGCAACAACAGATAATGAGTCAGCCACAAAATCTAATGCTTGATGATGCCAAGAAGGCGCTGAAAAGTTCGTGGCATTAACTATATCCGCTAGTCGGGAATTAGTTTTAACCGCAACCGGATGATTGACTGGCTTATGTGGTGGCAGTCGGTGCTTCACCGAATCGCCCATCACGTCAGGTAAGTGCTGAATCAATGTTCCACCAAGTGCAACATTTAATATTTGGATTCCTCGACAGATTCCAAACAGCGGCTTTTCTAATTCAATTACCTGACGTGTCAAAGCAAGTTCATAATTGTCACGCAGTGTATCTACCCCATAGACCGATTCATGTGGTGATTGATTATAACAACTCGGACACATATCTCCACCACCGATTAGCAATACACCATCTACCGATTTCAGTTGTTCTGTTACATCTCCCAGCGGAGGTAATACTAACGGCAAACCGCCAGCGGCTGCAACACACTCAACATAGTTACTTGGTATTGAATAACGTTGATCCTGATTGAGCCCGTACATGGTCAATCCAATCACCGGCCTTTTAATTTTCTGGTCAGATTCTTTCAAAATATCGCTGGCGCTCCCAATCAGTGACAGCATTCTCATATTCTTTCTGCTCATTTCGATAGAAATGGATGTAGTGATCATGAACGGATGTACCCAGAATCTGTCGCACAAACTTACTGTTGGCAAACGCTTCCGTAGCTTCTCTGAACGTAGTGGGTACGGTCGCTACCGTTTTCAGATCGTAGGCATTTCCTACAAATTCATCTGGGGGCATTAATTGCTGCCGTATGCCATCTAGCCCAGATGCGAGCGAAGCTGCCAAAGCCAGATAAGGATTACAATCTGCCCCAGGTATACGACACTCAATCCGTAGCGAGTTACCACTACCAACCACCCGAAATCCAGCCGTTCTATTATCATGGCTCCAAGCAAGTGTGGTTGGTGCCCAACTTCCATGCTGATATCGTTTGTAAGAATTCACAGTAGGGGCGTAAAAAGGCATAAATTCTGACGCATGATTGATCCAGCCAGCAAGGAATTTTTGGAAAAGATCAGAACAGTTAACTCTTCCGAAAACTTGATCTCCGACAAATGCATTCTGCTCACCAGCCCACAAACTCAGATGAATATGACAACTTGATCCAGCTTGATCCTGTTTTTGTTTTGCCATAAAAGTTACGCTAACATCATTCTGATCAGCAAGTTCTTTTGCACACTGCTTGAGCAACAAATGACGATCTGCCATTTCACCAATATCAGCATAGGCTACATTGATTTCGTGTTGTCCCAGTCCCCATTCGCCTTTGGTTGATTCAACTGGAATACCAGACCGTTTCAATTGTCGACGTAATTCTCCGTGATAACTCTCTCGACGTGTTCCTTGCAAGATGTGATAATCTTCTAAATACCACCCACTTGGTTTTAAATTAGTAAAATTTTGTTGGTAGGCTTGTTCAAAATTCTGCTGAAACAAATAATATTCTAGCTCGGTGGCAGCCTTAGCTTGATACCCTTGTGTCGAGGCCAATTGAATCTGATTCTTTAGGATGCTACGCGGCAACTCCGGTACCAACTGGTGAGATAATTCATCAACAATATCGCAAAGAACTACCGCTGTACGATCCGCCCAAGATAAGACTCGTAAAGTGGCTACATCTGGCTGCATATGAAAATCACCATAACCTGCATCCCAGTTAGCGAAAGTATATCCTTCCACAGGTTGCATTTCCATATCAACGGTCGCCAAATAGCTACAACCATGTGTTCCTTCTTGCACTACCGAACTCAGAAAAAAATCTGCATCAAATCGTTTACCTAAAAGCCGACCATAAAGCCCTGGAAATGCAACTATAACAGTGTCAATGGACCCAAGATTTATCTTCTCTTCTAGTTGTTCAATGGATATAATCATTTCATCCCTCCATCAGAAAAACATCTCATCCTAACCTAAAAATTGCAGACTTATTTTTGATTCGCTTAATGACAGCCCTAGTCAAATTCACCGTCGCTTCTAGCGAATGTTTCCATCGACAACCTACAAAAACCACAAACTTTTTAAAATCATCTGTTGGAATAATAACTCATTCAGTAACTTTAATTTCATCATTTAATCGAAAACTTGAGTTTTTTCAACCTTCTAAATAAAAACACATTAGCTTATCAAGGGACCGAATATAGATCCTGTCTTGACTAATTGCCAAATGTGCCCAAGTTTCTGATCTGCTGATTTTTTTTCGGTCATTAATCTCTATTTTTTCGGATGTAGCTCTAATAAGATACAAAATACCTTTCTGATCTAGGCCTAAAATTCGATTTCCGTCTGTAACCATACTCCAGTATTTTCCAAATGGTTTACTGGTCCAAGCAGTTTTACCAGTCTGAAGATTAATGCAAGTTACACGCTGGTTCCGCAGGTGTATGTAAACATGATCTTTGAGAACTAAAGGGCTGGACATGTAGCCCTGAATCGCATTAGACCATTTTGATTCTTTGGCTAAAACACCTGAATGAAGTTCATAAAGGTAAGACCCCCCCCCATAAGAACTGGTAAAGAAACTATTTTTGTACCGAACAGGGGTTTGGATGTTCATGCCCCGAAATGCAGGAATCTCAACTCCCCATATTTTTTTGCCATTTTGCCAATTAACACTGGCTAACTCTGTACGAGTTTGAACGACTAACTGAAGATTGTTATCAATCGTTTCAATCATTGGAGATGAAAAGGCTCCCCCATACATGCCTCCACGATCTTTTAGTGCGTGCCAGATCACTTCGCCGGTATCGACATCTAACTGAAAAAGACCGCCAGAAGCTTGAACTACAACCTTATCCTCATACACCAGAGGTGAACAAACAAAGCCAAACGACGACATCGTTACTTTGAACTGATCAACAAAATCCACTTGCCAAATCTGTTTCCCATTCTGCACATCCAGACAGGTTAAAACATCTCTCATTCCAGCCACAAAAACTCGGCCATCAGATACCGTAGGCGTAGATTTGATCCAACTTCCATTCGATGCAGCAAAAAAAGGTACCTTCATAGCAGCAAGCCACTTTGAAGTCCAAATTAAATTGCCGGTCAAAGCATTATAGCAATAAACAACTTCGTATTTTTTATCAATTGTTGCTGTAGTAAAAACATTGCCTTCGTATATTACTGGCCCTGAATAACTAGGACCAAGATCTACCTCCCACTCCTTCTTTAAACTAGAAAGCTGTTTTGGTAATTCCGAAAAAATTATTCCATCTCTGTTTGGTCCTCTCCACTGATTCCAATCGAATTTCTCAGTTGAAAAAAGATCATTGCAATTCACAAACAGAAAAAAAACTGTAGTATAGAAGAAAAGTTTCATTTTTTTCCTAATCAAAAAACTTAAAAATTATCTATTAACGCGTAATTTTAACCGCGTAACCTAAAAAACATTTGGATTACACCTTCGTTTCTTTTTAACCTAAATCATTGTATCTTGAAGGGAATATTGGCCGTGGCTGCTTGATCATTGCAGTTAAAACCATGCCGCTCACGCGCAACTTCGATACCCATAGTGGCCATTAACCCATTTTCATAGGCTCCATCCAAAACTTCTCTCGCACTTTTCTTACCATTTTCAGTTGTCCAAGTACGAAAAGAATTACCTTTGTGTCTAGACAATGCCACAATATCTCCGAGATCTAATCCAGCACCATTGATATAAAATGGCTCTCCAGCAACAATTAGTTGCCATCTTGGATGTCTAAAGTAACTTTCTTGGGGGGAGTTAACTTAACTTGATTCATTTTTAGTGACATTGAAAATAGAGTAAGTGTGAATAAAAGCATAGTGGCCTGTTGTCCTTAGTGCTTAATTCAAATCAATTGTGCAACAAATTAAAGTCTGTTTTTTTGGACAAAAATTTTAATATGAGGCGACAATTGAGGTATGAGTAAAAATAATCAGCATAATTACTAACTTCAATAATTCTCGGAGAAAAAATTACCAAATCGTTCAATTCATAAAAGTAGCCAAAAATTAGTAAGCCCAATTGTGGTTTTTGTAATTCTCTATGTGAGAAACTCGGGAAGCACCATTAAGATAACGGTTGTTAGGTATTAAGTATTAGGTAAAAACAAGAAACGATCGATAAAACGAGGAACTATCTTAAGAAAAGGCAACAGAACAATTGTCAAATCTTACGGAATCGAACCAATACTTACTTCTGCGATGATAGGAAGATGATCAGATGGAAATCGTCCAGCCCAAGAATCACTCAAAGTAGCATAACTTAAAACATTCACGTTATTTTTGACAAAAATATAGTCAATACGACTGCCCGGTATCCCCGGAAACTGAAACTTACTCATCGTCCCTTCCGGCCCATGTGGTGGCTGAAGGGACAAAAGCCTTGCATCTTTCATTGCTGTCGATTCATTATCTTGAGTCAGAATCTGATAGGGTTTCGATGTCGGTGATGCATTAAAATCGCCAGTCAGCAAAACGGGTAAGCACTCTGGATTCGTTTGTTCAATCTTGGTTCGAATTAGTTTTGCACTATTTTCTCTCGCCACTTCTCCCCGATGATCAAAGTGTGTATTGAAATGAAAAAATACTTGGCCCGTATATAAATCATGAAATTTGGCCCATGTAACAATTCGGGGGAGGCTAGCATCCCAACCCGAAGTTGGTATGTCAGGTGATTCAGATAGCCAAAATGTATTACTTTCGAGAACCTGAAAACGATTGCGACGGAACCAAATAGCGCTATATTCCCCAGCAGTCAGACCATCGTCCCGCCCAACCCCGACGAAATCATGATCAGGTAGCAAGTTAGTCAAATCTTCCATTTGGTCATGCAGCGCTTCCTGAACACCTATTAAGTCGGCCCGATGAAAACTCATGGTACTTTGTACCATATGTTTTCGATGAGGCCATGCGTTATATCCGTCGCCAGAAGTATTAAGACGAATGTTAAAGCTCATTATCCGTAATGAATGAGATTGGTCAGCTGGGGATAGTGATGATAAATCGGATGAAGTCATAATATAGGGTAGGCTCAAAAGGCAGCAAAAGAAAGCAGTCATCTTTTTTGAATAAGGTTTTGAAATTCTAAATAGTGAATTAAAGAAAAACGGCAAACACAATTAGTTCCGCGAGATCAGGCTTAACTAAAATAGCGCATGACTTAGGGAGCTCAAGCAGATAAACAACAGCGAACATGATCAATCTTTTCTAAACACTTTTCTTCTTCTAGATGGGAAATTCAAAATACGAATTGCACATCATAAAATTTCACATCATTTGATATGATTCTATAACAATTAGTGCAGACTAAAGAATGACTTAAACAACTAAATTCACCTAGCCAACCTAACACGAAGTAAGAGATTTAGCAAGGAGATCAGGTAAGTATTAAATTCAGGAAATAGTCTGGAAAGTGGTGCTCAGTTCTTGAACTTGTCCAGTTGCAGACGATTTATAACCAGCATCAAAAATTTCGATTACGTGTCGAGCATGTTCAGCACTGGCAAGTGTCGGTTGGTCTATGCGAATCCAATCTACTAATTGCATAATATCCTCATAGACATGGGCTTCTTCTATTTGACGATGTTTACCAACCACATGTGGTAGACTAGCATTCGTTAACCCCTTGTCAATTTCATGTCCAGATATATCGATTGGCTGACCATTTAATTTCCCACCAGAAATAGTGCCTTTGGTGCCGAAAATGGCAAATCTACCTATATTTGGTAGACCACCAGCTGCGGTACCATACACAAAACCAAACATAGATTGACCAAAGTCAATTGTCAGCAGGGTATTATCGTCCATATCGCAAGGCAGCATCTCACCCCGAAATTCGCGCTCTTTGATTCGTAGACCGGAGAATCCAGTCACACGTTTAGCCGGTCCTAAAATACCAGTCAATGCATGCAAACCATAAACGGTCATGTCGTATAGTGGTCCACCGCCAGGACGACGATAGTACCAAGCCGGATTTATATTAGACAGTACATCTCCACCTTGCCGAACAGACTCCCGTTCATGGTAATGACCGAAAGCCGATCCTGCTACTGCCCAAGTCAATTGCCCCAAAGCACCTTCTAACACCAGTTGCCGTATCCGCTGGTTAAGAGGCCTTAACATTTCGCCGGGAGAAGAAACCAATTTCACGCCTTTTTTTTGTGCCAATTCAATCAGCTCATTAGCTTCATCTACTGTTGTCGTCATTGATTTATTGAAATGTACATGTACACCAGCTTCAATCGCCATTTTACCTTGCTGGTAGTGTAAACCAATGGGTGATGCAATGGTGACAGCATCCACTTTTTTAGAATCCAGTAGATCATGGTAATTTTCGAAAGCATGGGGGATATTAAATCGATCACAGGCCGCCATGGCTCGACCCGCAACTGGATCGCAGACTGCCGTCATTCGTACTCGGTCATATACGTCTTCTAAAACTAAATGAGGCATAATGCCACGCACAGAAATACTGCCAGCTCCTACGATGCCAATTCTAACAATATCGCTCATGACAAGTGTTCTCTCCAACTGGTTTGGTGTTTCCAACCGACCGCTTCCTCTAGTTTTCGACAATTCAAAAAAGATTGATGCCCCACTAAATTTCGAGATAATTCAGATAGATCTGGTCTAAACCGATTCACTAGCGCACCTGACGATTCTAAGGCAGTGGTATCCTCAGAGTTGAGGAAATAAACATCGTGGTCGGGGATAGTGTAATCAAATTGGCCCATCGAAGATTCCATAATTAGGCGATGAGCAGAAGCCACGTCCTCGCTGCCGACCCAACACCACAGCCAGGGGTTCCAGCCTGTCGCTGGTTTGACATTCTCTGCCATGGTTAAACGTTGTTCAGGTGGTGTGATGCCAGCCGGACGAGTCATATAAGTTCGAATTCCATAAGCCCTAGTATAGGTCGCCAACAAGTCTTCTCCGGCGCGCTTGGAATAACTATAAGAATCTTCAGGAAGACAGGGGTGCGTTTCATCAATCGGAAATCGTTGAATCGGAAACGGTGTATTACTGATCCGAAAGCCGTGTCCTAGCGCACAGTTACTGCCCGACATAACCACACTTTTCACACCTGCTTCAACCGCTGCTTGCAGCAGATAGTAAGTGCCAAGCATGGTTGTCTTTAAGGTTGCGTCGTATGGTATGCCTTGCAGCTTCGCTTCTGATCGCAGTTGCGGATGTTCAACCGGGTTGGTTTGAGCTCCCAAATGTTGATTACTATCTACTCCTTGGACAGCTTTTTGGCAATCGGAAAAATTGTTTAGATCGCCTTCGATCCACTGAAAATCAGAAAATTCAGGGGCAGGTTGACGACGGGAGGTCAACACCAGGTGGTGTCGATCTTTCAATTCACTAATAACATAGCCTGAAAGTCGGCCACTAGCTCCTGTAATCAAAACTTTCATACACACTCCACTCGACTATCTTGATTTTATCGGATAACTACTACAAATAATTTGATTGTCAATAATAAAATGTCAACCGAGACAAACCTAGATATACTGTTGACACACCTTGACGGGCCTTTGTATTATAATCATCGTAGTTACCGACAACAAGTTTCTCCTCAAAAAAGTGGCCGTTTCTCTCCATTATCTATTAAGGAAAATCCCATAGAATCAACTAGTCAGCAACCAGAATTTGGTTCAACTACCCGTTTTATTGCACGTGTTTTAATTTTTGGCTCACTACTTATCGCATTAAATTGTTATTGGATCATCTCGGCAGAAAACCGAGTAGTTTGGGAACTAACCGATTTTTCAGTGTTTCCTACTGTTCTTTTTACCCTTTTCGCCCTAGCTGGTGTCAATTTACTGTTGAAGCGAACCTTTACCAGTCTATCTTTACAGAACTCAGAAATTGCCACTATCTACATTATGGTCTCAGTGTCAACAGCCTTGGCTGGACACGATATCATCCGTCAATTGGTGCCACTAATGGCAAATCCATTTTGGTTTGCCACCCCTGAAAACGAATGGGAAGAACTTTTCTTTCGTTTCCTCCCAGATTGGCTGACTGTTCCAAACCGTGGCTTACTACGTGGGTACTTTGAAGGAGACGAAAACTTTTGGCAACCTCAATACGTCAACGCTTGGATCATTCCCATCTTGGCTTGGACTGTTTTTGTAATTCTGTTGTTGTTCGTCACCTTGTGCATCAATATCGTTATCCGCCAACAATGGATTGAACACGAGAAGCTTAGTTATCCACTAACCGTCATGCCGGTTGAAGTGATCGTAGACACATCTAAATTATTCTCAAATAAGCTGGTCTGGATTGGTTTTTTGACTGCTTTCGGTTTGGAGGTAATGGCTGGTTTAAACTACCTATATCCTTCGATTCCGCCATTAAAAATTAAATACGTAGTGCCAACAAACATTCGGCCTTGGAACGCCATGAGCTGGGGATTTGCTATTTACGTTTACCCATTTGCTATTGGCTTAGCTTACCTAATGCCACTGGACCTTTCCCTATCGCTCTGGTTTTTCTTGCTAACTTGGAAATTGCAACCGGTGATTTTAACTGTGCTTGGATTTAATACCGCTGTTGGACTAATGAACGAACAGCGATCGGGGGCTTGGATCGGTATTGGCGTAATTGCACTCTTAACCAGTCGCAGGTATATTGTCAGTGTAGTGAAAGGAGTATTGACTCGAAAAACGAATAATGGCTTATATTATCTAGCCGTTTTTGGTATGATTTTCGGGACAACACTGATGGTACTATTTTGGTATCAGGCTGGTCTATCCCCTTGGGTCTCTATAACCTACTTTTTGATCTACTTTGTAATTTGTATTGGCATGACACGGATGCGAGCCGAATTGGGACCACCAACCCACGAACTTCACGGAGCACATCCAGACCGATTAATGATCGGTTTTCTTGGCACACGCGCCATAGGTCCAGCGAACTTAACCAATACGACCCTGCTTTCTTGGTTAGCTTACGGCTATCGCTGCCATCCCATGCCACACCAACTGGAGGGTTTTAAAATTGGTTCCTATTTCGATGTTCGCTATCGTCGTTTAATAACCGCCATGATCGTAGCTTCAGTTGTTGGTGCCCTCTTATCAATTTTGCTTCACGTTTCTATTTATCACCGTTTTCAGTTCGCGCGCTGGGGGGTAGGTGAGTTCAACAATCTAAGAAGTCGGATTTTATTTCCCAAAGAACCAAATATTGAAGTCATGCAACATGTGGGAATTGGATTTGTAGTAACGGCAGTTTTGACAGTTCTGAAGCGACGATTTATCTGGTGGCCCTTTTATCCAGCCGGCTACGCAGTCAGTAAAGGATGGGCTATGACTTGGATGTGGTTCTCGATCTTATTGGGCTGGTTGTCGAAGCGGCTGTTATTTGCTGCAGGTGGCGTTAAGTACTATCGGATAATGTTACCTCTGTTTTTAGGCTTTATCTTTGGCCAGTTTACAGCAGGCAGCCTCTGGAGTTTGATTGCTATTATCATTGGGAAAAACATGTATACTATGTTTCCTTAAGTTAAAGACAATTTGTATTCTTTTTCAACCCACTGAATAAAATTGACTTATGAATTTGGATTCTTAAGTACTCGATCTTCATGGTACTATCAATTCTATAGAATTGAGAAAAGACAAAAATTACACATGTTAAAATGGGAATGTAACATGCATTGAAAACACTGATTCAATATTGGAAATGGATAATTTTCTCTCCCTAACTTCCATAATGGTAAAAAGTGGATGGGATACTCATCGATGATACGAAAAATGATTATTCTAAGCGCAAAGAGGACATCTTTAATATGAACACTTCACTACAAATAATCTATCTGTATACAAATTAAATATTTCGATAAACGACCTTTTCAATCAAGCTATATTTTAGTCATTTCGAAAATGGAGAAAAAGATGTTTTTTTCGATCATATAAAAAATAAAATCTCTTTATTAATAACAGTAGTAATTATCTTTTCTTTATCAGTTCCCAGCTGGTCATTACAACTTGACAAAGACTTACTTTTGTATTTTCCATGGGAAAAGACCTTTTAGATGTTAGCGGAAACAAAAATGATGGCGAGCTAAAAAATGGGAAAGTTACTTTACAAAAAGGAGAATTTGGAAAAGCAATTGAACTAACACCAGATCAGCCAATTGTACTTGAAGCATCAGATAGCCTATATGGTGACATCTTTTTAAGACCATTTACTTATACACTGTGGATAGAAGCAGATTTTAAAGGAACGACTTGGGAACATTTATGGCATAGTCTCCCTGTTGATTCTGGACACAATACGCTCTTTCTCAATAAAGACCAAGGATTCCTTTCTTTTCGAGGTGTAGTTGGAGGATGAAAAAAACTCTGTGAAACCGATCCTGGACTAGTTAAAAAGAATACCTGGCATCAAATTACTCTGACCTGTGATGAAAAGAAATTTTAAATTTTCGTTGATGGGAAATTAGTGAAGGAGACAGACCACCAAAAAACAACAGGCAAAATTGCGGAGTTTCGCATCGGTGGTTCTGGTGGTGAAACTTATGCTAGGTTGATGGACGACGTTGCCTTTTACAAGCGAGCCTTGGGTAAAGACGAAATCAAATCCATTACCAAAAGTGGAATGGAAGCGTTTCTTACAGTTGAATCTAAAAATAAATTGGCGCTAAGCTGGGTTACCATAAAGACAGAGTAATAAGGATTCAGTAACTACCTTTCTTTGTTAGGTGGTTACAAGTTTGTACTGATTGATGAAGTCCTGTCTTGACCTAAAGTAAATTGTCAACTGTAGCTGTTTTGATCCTTGTGTCCATGTTTTTGACTGAAATTTACCCTATCCCCTGACGCCAAATAGCAATAAGATCACATATTTTAGTCTCCTTTTTCTGTATCATTCGGTAGCAGAGTTCGCGGATAATTCTTTTCTGACTTTGGTCCGTCAGGTACTCAGCTGTTGATTTACCATCAATACGTGCTAGGAGTAATAAGGGTACGAGATGAGTAATTTGTTTTTCCATCTGATCTCGATAGGAAAAATTAACCACCAGTAATTTGTCATACTGTTGCCAAAAAGCCAATACCATTTCCAGAAAGATTGTTGGTGTGTTCTTGAGAGTAAATGTTGCATATAGCGACTTGAGCAAAAAGTGTTTTAGAATAAAAGCTACATCAAAGACTGGATCACCGAACCAAGCGACTTCTGCATCCAATATCATCACTTCCTTTTGGTCTAAAGACGGTTTAGGAACTAATATATTTTTAGGACTGTAATCACCATGAACGAGGCAATGATGGTTTTGAGAAAGGCGAGCAACTTCAGCTCGAAAATCATCAGCCAGAGGTGGATGACGTTCGGCGGTTGCTAGGAGATAAGGCTCTAGACGAAGTTGATAAAAATTTCGGTCAGTAGCAAAATCTGATTTTAATTCTGCATTATTCCAAGATTTCAGGTGAATGGTAGCTAAAATCTTGGCTATTTCTACTGTCCAATAGACAGCTTGTTCTGTATGCTGAGATAAAAGTAACTGTTTCCAATTGGTATGAGAGATGCCGTAATAAGGCATAACAAAAAACCCTAAATCTAGATCGTGGTATAAAACTGTGGGAACTGATTGAGGTATTATTTGGCTGACAAATCGAAAATAAGCTTGTTCAATCCGGTTACGGGAAGTGTCAGCATACCAATCGTCTTTAACTTTTAACTTAGGCAATGCTCGCTTGATGACCAATTGTTGATTTCCATCATGGACTAAGAAAATATCAGAGGAGACACCACCGATCAGAGGCGTAATCGGGAGTTTATCAGTTGTGAGAAACCCAATCTCGCACAGATGAGATAATATGTTTGCTATATGTCCGTCTTTTTCTTCATCCATGCATAGGACCAGTGCTGATAAGGATCAGCATTGGAAGGAGCCGCTTGCCTTTCCAGAGGTTAAGGTTTCTGACTTTGAGTTGATGATATTATTGGTTAGAAAGTACGGAAGAGAAGGAAGTTTGTTGACTGGACGGATTTATCAGTTGCTAATCTTCACCAACTGCTTGCCCAAGTTACCTCCTTTTAACATACTAATAAAAGCAGTTGCTGAATTTTCTAGTCCTTCAGTTATGGTTTCACGGTATTGTAACTGGCCTGAATTGAGCCACCCCGCCATTTCATCTAAGGCTTGAGGGTAACGGTCAACAAAGTCGGAGACGAGAAAACCTTTCATCGTTAATCGTTTAACGATAAACTGAAAAAAGAGACGAGGCCCCAGTTCAGGTTGGGTCAAATTATACTGTGAAATTTGTCCACAAATGGCAACTCTTCCTCCTAAATTTAGATTAGGAAACACAGCATCAGTCTGTACACCACCCACATTATCGAAATAAGCATCCACGCCATCAGGACAGAGATCAGCTATTTTAGCTGCGTAATCGCTAACATTCCTATAATTATAGGCAGAATCAAAACCTAGATCTGATAGAACATGCTCGACTTTTGAGTCAGTACCAGCTGAACCAACTACCCGACAACTTTTGATCTTGGCGATCTGACCCACTAGAGATCCGACTGCGCCTGCTGCACCAGAAACAAAAACGGTTTCACCTGATGAAGGCTGGCAGATATCGATCAGACCGAAATAGGCAGTCAAACCGGGCATTCCCAAGATACCAAGCGATGTCGAAATTGGGGCTAAATCAGGATCAATTTTTCGTACATGATTCTCTGGCATCGTTCCGTAGTCTTGCCAGCCTAGTTGGCACTGAACAATGTCTCCAATTGAGAACTGGTCGCTATTTGACTCGATTACTTCGCCGACCACACCACCTGTAATAACTGCTCGCTCATCGACTGGTGGAGCATACGAACTTCGGCTATCATTCATTCTTCCTCGCATGTAAGGATCTACTGACAGATAGATGGCCCGAACCAAAATTTCGCCTTGACCTGGTTTAGGGATAGGTTTTTCTATCAATTCAAAATCGGATTCGATAGGATAACCATTAGGGCGTTTGGCTAGCACAACTTGGCGGTTGATACCTATCATGAGATTACTCCTTGTTTAGCTGGCTAATTTGATATTGTCGGCTAGTGCACTTTGTTGCACCTGTTGACGAATCTCTTCCAAAATCTCTGGAATACGTGTGATTTCATTGCAGGTGCACAACTTCTGACGATACGGTTTTAATCCACTCAGGTTTTTGAAATAGTTCTTATAGTGCCGACGCATTTCGTATAGGCCAACCCGATCGCCTTTCCAACGGAGAGAAAATTGAAAATGTTTTTTGACGGTATCAATACGTTGATCTATGGTTGGCGAAGGCAAGTGTTGACCGGTTTGCATAAAGTATTTGATTTCGTTAAAAATCCAAGGATAACCAATAGTAGCACGACCAATCATAATACCATCCACACCGTACGTCTGTTTCATGTAAACAGCTTTTTCCGGGCTGTCGATGTCTCCATTACCAAAAACAGGGATGTGAATACGAGGATTATCTTTGATTCGTCCAATTAGTGTCCAATCTGCTGAGCCTTTATACATCTGTTTTCTAGTTCGTCCGTGAATCGAAATGGCTTGAATACCTACATCTTGTAAACGCTCAGCGACTTCCTCTACGTAAAGCGTCTGTTCGTTCCAGCCAAGACGGGTTTTTACTGTTACCGGTAATTGGGTAGATTTGACGATTTCAGCCGTCATCTGCACCATTTTAGGTAAGTCTTGCAATATACCAGCGCCAGCGCCTTTGCCAGTGACTCGTTTGACTGGACAGCCATAGTTGATATCAATAATATCGGGGTTAGCCGATTGAGAGATTTGAGTAGATTCTCGCATCGACTCAATATTGTGTCCAAAAATCTGAATACCGATAGGACGCTCATATTCAAAAATATCAAGTTTTGCTACACTCTGAGCCGCATTTCGGATTAATCCTTCAGAGGAAATGAACTCTGTATACATCACGTCAGCACCATTCTCTTTGCATACAGCTCTAAATGGTGGATCACTGATATCTTCCATAGGCGCTAGTAAGAGCGGAAACTCCCCTACTTCAACATTGCCAATTTTAACCATTTATTTTTAAGCCTTGTCTGCGTTTTTCATTAGTATTTTGACCACCTTTTCCAGTTGTTCATCTGAAACTTTCATCTTGGCTATTTTGGCTTCGTTAATCACGTATTGGAAAGTGTGTTCAACGTTCATCGGGGTCGCAATTTCGGCAATCATCTTTTCAATTCGTCGAATAGTAGGTTTCTTCAATCCGCTTTCAGCCTCAATTGTTGCCATCAAATCAGCCGGATTTGTCTTAATTGAGCTAATTTGATGGCTCATTGATGCATTGACTTGTCTTTCTTTTCTGTTTTGGCTTCTGATCGGTTTTTTGTTGATTGGTGATTTACGTGACGTGCGACGATTATTTTTTTTAATTTGCCCATTAGTCAAGGCTTCAATCCCGCACTGACGACAGAGATTCGCAGTAGTATTCCCGATGGTAATAGAAGCGATAAGATCAGAAATTCCACCGCAAACTTCACACTCCATCAGACTATCAATCTGCGAAAAAATAGCTCCTTGTAACTTTAGCAATTTGTCTTTATCGGACTTAGATAAGCGTTGTTTTTCACAGATGGTAATAATGGATTGAGCCGATTCTTGGATTTTTTCTAAAGCACTCATACTCCTTATTTAGTTCCTTTCTATAATGATTTAAGTTCAAACGTAATCGGCAACTGGTTGGAAGGTTGTCCACTGAATTCGATCGGATAATTACCATCAAAACAAGCAGTACAATAGTCCTGCGGTTCCTTGACGCAATTGAGCATGCCTTCGATACTCAAATAGCCCAGAGAATCGGCACGAATATATTTTTGTATTTCCGAAACTGTCCAAGAGCTAGCGACTAATTCTTTTCTCGTTGGTGTATCAACCCCATAGAAGCAAGGATAACGGTTGGGCGGAGAGGAAACTCGAAAGTGAACTTCAGTTGCTCCGCCTTGACGAATAAGAGAGATAATTTTGCGCGAGTTAGTACCTCTCATGATCGAATCATCAACGACTACGACACGCTTACCTTCAAGCACGTTTCTAACTGGGCTTAGCTTCACTCTCACCATCAGATCACGAATTTCTTGCGATGGGTTCATAAAAGTTCGACCTACGTACGGATTACGATAAAGACCCATTTCAAAAGGAATATTGGCCTCTTCGGAAAATCCTAGGGCCGCGATTGTGGCTGAGTCTGGCACTGGAATTACAATGTCAGCTTCAACAGGGCACTCGCGAGCTAACTGTCGGCCAAATTCACGGCGTGGCCCATTGGCCAATTCATTAAACACCATACTATCGGGCCGTGCCAGATAGATATGCTCAAAAATGCACTGTGACAACCGATTTGATACCGGAAGGACTTGAAAGGTTTTGGGCGCTTTGCCTGCATCAGTGATAATTATCATTTCACCGGGCGCGATCTCTCTAATTGGCTGCGCTTCAACCACGTCAAAGGCACAGGTTTCAGAAGCCAGAATATAGGCTTCACCAAGTCGACCTAACCAGAGAGGCCGAAATCCATTGGGATCACGTACACCAATCATAACAGATTTACCTAGAAACAGCAGCGAATAAGCTCCACGAACTTCTTGCAGCGCATCACTGATTCTATCTTCTAAAAGACTCTGTTGTGAACGAGCAATCAGATGAGCTATGACTTCCGTATCGGATGTGCCGTTAAAAATTGACCCTGCAGCTTCTAAGTCTGTTCTGATTCGGTATGCGTTAACCAAATTACCATTATGTGCGATGGCCAAAGGCCCACGAGAGTATTGTCGGACAAGCGGTTGAGCATTCTCGATATTACTGCTACCTGTAGTGGAATAGCGATTATGGCCAATTGCTAGATGTCCCTCCAATTTAGCGAGCTTGTTCATGTCGCTAAAGACTTCTGTTACTAAACCCATTCCGCGATGGTAAGAAATTGTATGCCCTTCTGATGCAACAATGCCAGCACTTTCCTGACCACGATGCTGGAGGGCTCGAAGTCCCAGGTAGGTTAATTCCGCAGCCTTCTCATGTCCAAACACTCCAAATACTCCACATTCATCTCTCGGTTTATCATCGGTCAGAACGGGATCAAATTGCATCAAGAATATTGGTTGTAAACCGAGTTAAAGAAGTTTAAGAAAAGGTTTTGTAATCTCATAAGTCTGAAACATTATTGTCTTCAATATAAAGAAATCCGTCCTCGATTGTTTCTGAAATCTCACCTGATCGATGCCAGTCAAATCGATAACCTACAACAGCCCCAATTGGAGCTGAAAGAGTGTATAGTAGTTCAACAGGAATACCATTTTTTAACAGAACAGATATGGGGAAAGACGAAATTTGGGCAAGAGGTCGGATGATCACAATAACCAGACTAAGTAGAGAATTAACACCAAAGGATTCAGTCAGTGTCTGCCAATTAAGTTGGGTAGTCATAACCAAAACAGCCAAGGCTGGTGGACCCAAAAAGGCACCTTGCCAAGCATGTTTCAAATTACAGTCCTGTCCAAATTGTTTTGCTACTTGTTTAATTCCGTAAGCAGATCCTGCTACACCGGAACAATAGGTCAAAAGAAAGGCAAGTAGAGTTAAAAGACCAACCCAAAAACCATGTTGAACTCGATCACTGATAATAGCGTTCAGAAACAAGCCGTTAGTTAAGAAATAGCCAGCGACAGCCAGTGACACGCCTGCAACACTACCGACTCCAATTTGGATCAGTATCATCAATAAGTTATGGCGGTTTTCCATCGATCGGGTAATGAATCCTTCAAGCTACGTTCAGTTCATTTATGCCTCTGAAGCAAAACTGAGACCAGCCAGAAGCAGACTGATTATAGCATTGTCGCATTGAGAGTGTCAACCAACCCTATCTTAATTTGATTATCAATTGGATTAATATACATCTAGATCGACAATGAAATGCAAGATTGTAAGTGCTGTTGAAAAAACTTTAATTCCAAGTACGTAATTCGTTGGCGGGTAGTCATTCTGTCAAAATCACACAGACCAATGTATACACAACTACCAAATAGGTTATGCCGGTGTGACAAACACATTAAACCGGTTCAATAGTAAAAATTTTGTAAAAAACTGGATTAATTTGGGGAAACAGATTCACAGCGAAACCATTTTTTGACGTGAAATTTGAGTTATTTCTGAATTCGTTATTTAGACTTATTGTTGTTTCTAGTTACTAGCAGCTGAGGGCAAAGGCCAAATATCACCAGTCATAAAACCTCCATCAACATAAATGATTTGTCCAGTTACATAATCAGAGGCCGATGAAGCCAAAAAGATGGCCGTTCCAACCATGTCTTCAGGTTGAGCCAGTCGTCCTAGTGGAACCTTTCCTTCCCCCCAATCTCGCATCGTTTGGTTGGACCAAATCTTTTCGGTCAAGGGGGTGATAACAAAACCAGGGCTAATGGCATTAGCTTGGATGTTGTAGGGACCTAATTCCAGAGCTTGAGATTTTGTCAATTGACCAACAGCTCCTTTCGTGGCGGTGTAAACTGATATTTGGTCTAGTGTAATGCCTGTAGTTAGCGAACCAATGTTGATGATTTTTCCCTGCTGGCGAGTAATCATATGTTTAGCTACTGCTTGACTTAGAAAGTACAAGCCCTTCAAATTTACATCCATAATTCGATCGTAGCTATCTTCGGTGACTTCCATCAGTGGTTGACGTACATTCATACCAGCATTGTTAACTAAAACATCAATCTGACCAAATCGATCGATAGTCATTTCGACAGCAGTGGTAATAGAATCTAGATCGCTGACGTCAATTTGGAGAGCTATAGCCTCTCCTTTTTTATCTTGGATAGCAGATGCCACTTCATCTATCTGATCTCGAGATCGGGCTGCACATACTACTTTGGCTCCGTGTTGACCAAAACCTTCGGCAATGCCACGACCAATACCTCTACCGGCACCAGTCACCAAAGCTACGCGACCTATTAAGGAAAATAGAGACAAAATAAGCTCCTCATGTAATTTAATATACTTTAAAAAATTTGAGTCTCAATTATAAGTTAATTAACGGTTTAGGTCAATTCCATTAGCTCTATTATTTCAATTAAGTTGGCAATTATTCAACTGATCCCCTATAATAGAGATGCCTTGGTTCCAATTCAGTAAGTGGGTTAGGTCGGCGAGGGAAGGAAATCTTGTCAGTAGGAATAGAAGGGGGTGGAGTAAATAAATGGCGAATGTGGCTAATATAGAAGTGATTGTCTCAGAAGACGAATCTTTTGATCGGGCCTTTGGTCGGTTCAAGAAGATTTGCAGCAAAGAAGGTATTATCACCGAAGTTAAGAAGCGAAAATTCTATGAAAAACCGAGTGATAAAGCTCGGAGAGCCAAGCAGAAACGAATTCGCAAGCAAAAAAGATTATTAACAAATTCGCGTCGCCGATAAAGACCAAATCGGATGGTTTTCGGCCAAAATTTCCGGATGCCAAAAACGGTTGTAATTGTACCAATTTGGTTCCGATTTAAGTCTCGTTGAGTCGTAGCTTGGCGGTTTTTTTTGTGTTTAATTTTAAAATAGCGCTCGCCGGATCTGTCTGATGGCTTGTCGAATACGGTCTTGGTTTTCCACCAATGCGATACGCACATACCCTTCTCCGTTGTGGCCAAATCCGGCACCGGGAGAAATACATACCTGAGCTTCATCTAATAACTTAGTGGCGAATTCCATTGAAGATAAGTCCCGATACTGTTCTGGAATGGGAGCCCAGACAAACATTGAAGCACGTGGTGATGGCACAGACCAACCAATTCGATTTAACCCTTCGATCAGCACATCCCGCCGTTTCTGGTACAGTTGTGCGTGCGATCGAACCAAATCGGGGTCGGACCGCAGTGCTGTGATTCCAGCGACCTGAATGGGAGCAAAAATACCATAGTCATAATAACCTTTGATTTTTGCTAATACACTAACTAATTCTGGATTACCGACTGCAAACCCACAGCGCCAACCTGCCATGTGGTAAGATTTTGAAAGCGACATGAACTCGATTCCGACCTCTTTTGCCCCTTCAACTTGAAGTAAGCTTGGTGCTTCATAACCATCAAAAACAATGTCGGCATAAGCCAAGTCATGAATCAGAATAATTTGATTCTGTTTAGCGAAATCAACAACTTCTCGGAAAAAATCAAGATCGACCACAGCACCAGTTGGGTTATGTGGAAAACTCAAAATTAGTACCTTAGGACGGGGCCATATCTCTCTCGTAATCTCCGCTAAACTTGGTACAAATCGATTTTCTTCTCGTAATGGGATACTAACGACACTGCCCCCAGCTAAAATGATACTGTAAATATGAATAGGAAATGTTGGGTCTGGCACCAAAGCCAAGTCCCCCTCGTCGATTAATGCCAGAGCCAGATGAGACAACCCCTCTTTGGTACCAATAACCGAAACAGCTTCAGTTTTGGGGTTGAGATCAACACCAAATCGTCTTTGATAATATCGGCATATTTCCCTTCGAAGATTAAAAATTCCTTTTGAAGCTGAGTAACGGTGATTACGAGGATCTTGAGCCGCCTGACACAATTTATCTACAATCGGTTGTGGCGTTGGGTCATTGGGGTTGCCCATTCCCAAATCGATAACATCGATGCCCTGAGTACGTCGTTCGTAGGTTAATTGCTTAAGCTTGCCAAACATGTAGGGGGGCAAACGATCTATCCGTTTTGAAAAGATATTCATCCTAAAAATCTCCGAAATTTTGACTAAGCGTGTTTTCTTGGTTAGATTCTATTTTTCGTTTTGAACATCGACCGAAATGACTCCATTCATTCCCTTTAGTTGATTTTCAAATTGAGATTTAGCACTTAGCCGAATTTTGACTTGAATTACTACATTTTGGTCATAGATAACATTGGTAATTTTGGCTCGCATTTTTTGACTCAGCTTATAAATCTGATTGACCTTATCATAAGCAACTGTAATGGCCAATTGCTGATAACAAACCCGAATTGTTGTTTTGGCTTGACTCAAACAATATTTAGCACATTGACTATAAGCTCGGATAAGTCCACCAATACCTAGGTTAATTCCCCCATAATAACGTACAATTAGACATATCAGATTCGAGAGAGCACTGGCTTGAAGAATCGATAAAATTGGTGGGCCTGCCGAATTGGTTGGTTCACCATCATCGGTAGCATAGGTTCGTAAATCCTCACCAAAACCAAATTGGTAGCCATAGCAGTAGTGAGCAGCACGGGGATAATCGTGCTGAGTTGTATCCAAGGCTAATTTGACCGCCTCAATCGAATCGATTGCTCTAACAACACCGATAAATCGCGACTTTTTAACTGTCAACTTCACCGTTGTTGGTTTAGCAATAGTTTCGTATTGGTCGTCCTTTAAGCAACTCACTTTTCTACTCAGAATTGGACGGAAAATGTCAGAAAGGATTTCCCTTTCTGAACTGTCGACTTGTGAAACAAATCGGTTTTAATTCGAAAATAAGGTTGATAATTGACCGTAAGTTGAGTTTGCCAAATATTCCAAGTTAAGCTTAATTTTAATCCTTTCATTTGCCAAATTTGTTGATCATTTTGGGTTTGGCCATCGGCCAGATAACGTACCAATCGTTGCTGCTTTTCTGACCAGTGTAGATAACCTAACCGTAATAAAATCTGGTCTTGGTAGGCTATTTTTCCAGTTAAATCAAATTGTAATCCTAAGTCAAATCTGGGTTGGTGAGCCATTTCTATACCCAAAAAAATTGGCTCAAGATTAATTATGTAACGGCCACCAATAAGAACGCGAGTTTCCAATCGACTAGGAACGGTGGAATTTTGGAAAGAAAGACCATTGCTCAAATTTCCAATCATCAAACCAAAATCGATTTGTGCGTTTATAGTTTGAAGGAAACCAATATTATAAGCATAACCGTGCCCCAAATGACCAATATAGTTATCCTCTCCAATGGAAGACTCTTTTGATCGAAGCCACTTGGCATCTACACCAAACGCCAAATTCGGTATAATTCGTTTTGCGTAGCGTAAACCGAAAGCATGATTGGATCGGCGGAAAGCACTAATTGCTTGGCCATCATTGTTCATTCGGCTATAAGATCCGAAATGTTCAAAAGCTAAATCAAGACCAACCACACCGATTTTTTTAATAGGTCGAACGATCTGCCAGCGTTCATATCCACCAGCCGGTAAGTCATATTCTTGGATTTCCGCTAGTCGGCCATCTTCGTTTTGTTGGCTCAGGCGAGAAATGTGATGTGGATAACGTCCAGCTGACAACTTGGATTGTGTCTTGGAAATTGTTATTAATACAGCGGGGTTTTCGTGAAATGGTGATTCATTTTGGGTCAATCGGTGTAAAAATTGATCTGTGATTGATTTTGGTCTAACGGATTTTTCTGTTGTTTCAAAGGCTTCTTGGCTCCAACAAAAGCTAACAAAAACAAATAATAATGAAAATTGATTAGCAATCTTGAACCACATTTTAGATTTTGGTAGTTGATGGATAACCAAGTAAAATCACATTGGCAACAGCGTAGTCAGCTGTGTGAGAAAGTGTAATCATATGCTCAGTTACACCTATTTTTTCAGCGTATCGTTTGGTTCCATTGAATAAAGTCATCATTGGTTTTCCCAATTCATTGGGCAAAATTTCTATATCTGTCCACCGCATGTCGTTAATCAAACCTGACCCCAGCGCTTTAAAAGCAGCTTCTTTTGCCGCGAAACGAGCGGCTAACCTTTGGTAACGTAACGGAGGTTGACCACTATAAGAACATTCCCTTTGGGTATATATACGTCGCTCAAAACGATGATTCCATTTCTGACAAGAGGAAGCAATACGATGAACTTCAATAATGTCGACACCAATTCCAATAATTTTCGGATAGCTATTCATTATCTAATTGTGTTCGGTAGATCGCATCTGTAACTTGTGCTACTTGCTTCATTTTGGCCACATCGTGTACCCGTACAACATCAACTCCATTGACAATAGACCCAGCAACTGTAGCTGCTGTCCCTTCCTCTCGTTGGTTAACTGGCAAATCAAGTATTTGTCCAATAAATCCTTTACGTGAAGTGCCAATTAATAGTGGATAGTCTATTTGCCGGAATTGCATCAAATGACGAAGTATTTGCAAATTATGGTCGAATGTTTTACCAAAACCAATACCTGGATCAACCATAATTCGACTCGGCAAAATTCCTCTGTGAATGGCTCGGTCGGCGGCTTTAGCTAACCAGTCAAGAACTTCTGCAACAACATTATGATATGTCGGAGAATCTTGCATAGTCATCGGCGAACCTTTCATGTGCATCAGAATAACGCCAGCCTGGGCATGAGCCACCACTTGGCTCATTTCTGAATCCCCATATAAAGCAGTAATATCGTTTATCACGCAGGCCCCGGCCGATAAAGCCTTGTAAGCGACCTCAGCTTTATAGGTATCAACCGAGATGGGAATATGTGTTTGTTCGGACAGCGCTTGAACAACAGGTATCACTCTTTTACACTCTTCGTCCACTGATATCGGTTCGGCATTGGGACGGGATGATTCACCCCCAATATCGATGATATCGGCACCATCCGCAATCATCTGCAGCGCTTGCGCAACAGCCATTTCAACATTGGTATATCGACCACCATCATAAAAAGAATCGGGTGTGACATTTAGAATACCCATAATAGCGGTTTTCTGTCCGCAAGCCCATCCATTATCTGTAAATAGTTGCATCTGTTGAAAAAAAATCAAAAAAATAGTAAATCCGAAAATAGAGAAAGGCAACACTGCCTCTTCTATTTTTGAGGATCAGGTTGCCTTTTGCAAGTGTTATATTTGGTTGTCGTTTCAGCTTAATTACAAACTCGCCTGTGGTCTAGGACCAAGTATATCGATAATTTCTTCACTAACTAGTGTTTCTTTTTCCAACAATTCCTCTGCTAAATTTTTCAATCCATCCAAATTAGTAGTGAGAATTGACTTGGCTCGCTCATGGCACTGCGTTACGATATGCTGTACTGCGTTATCAATTTCAAGAGCCGTAGTCTCACTATAATCCTTATGGTGAGACATCTCCTTGCCCAAAAACACTTGCTGTTCGTTTTTTCCGAATGCTAATGGACCAAGATCGCTCATCCCCCACTGCGTGACCATCTTACGTGCTAAATCGGTTGAACGTTCAAAATCGTTTTGGGCACCAGTCGTTTGCTCATTAAACTTAATTTCTTCGGCTACACGTCCACCCAATAAAACTGTAATCTGACCAATCAGATATTTTCTACTGTAGTTATGCCGTTCTTCAGAAGGTAGTGCAACTGTTACACCCATAGCCCGACCACGTGGTATAATCGTACATTTGTAGTTAGGATCGCTTTCCGGAATGAAGTGGTGGAGCAGCGCATGTCCAGCCTCGTGATAAGCAGTAATTTTTCTCTCCTTGTCGCTTATTACCATGCTTTTTCGTTCAGGTCCCATCATCACCCGATCTTTAGCTTCCTCAAAACAATCTTTATCCACAGTCTCCTTATTCTGCTTGGCAGCTAACAAGGCGGCTTCATTTGCCATGTTGGAAATATCAGCCCCGGAAAAAGTTGGAGTTGCTTTTGCAAGCGTTTCCAAATCGACATTTTCATCTCTTTTAAAAGGCTGCTTAGTATGCACTTCAAATAATTTTTCACGTCCCTTGACATCTGGCATATCAACCACAATCTGCCGGTCAAATCGACCCGGACGGAGAAGTGCAGGGTCTAAAACATCAGGCCTGTTAGTAGCTGCAACTAAAATTAGCCCCTCGGAACTATCAAATCCATCCATGCTAACTAATAGTTGATTAAGTGTTTGCTCACGCTCGTCATGTCCACCACCAATACCGGCTCCGCGATGACGACCAACCGCATCTAATTCATCAATAAAAATTATACAAGGGGCATCTTTCTTACCAGTTTCAAAAAGGTCCCTAACACGAGAGGCCCCAACACCAACAAACATTTCTACAAAATCAGAACCACTAATACTATAAAAAGGAACAGCTGCTTCACCAGCAACTGCACGGGCTAGCAATGTTTTTCCGGTACCTGGCGGTCCCATCAACAAAACACCTTTTGGAATCCGTCCGCCCAACCGCTGAAATTTCTTGGGGTCTTTCAAAAACTCGATCACTTCTACTAGAGCTTCTTTGGCCTCATCACATCCAGCTACATCGTCAAAAGTAGTATTCGTTTGGCTTTCGCTGTGCAATTTGGCACGACTTTTTCCGAATGACATTGCACGGTTTCCAGCACCTTGCATCTGTCGAGAAATAAAGATCATAATACCGAGGAATAACAAAATGGGGAGTACTGTAGAACCAACGAAAACCAACCACTGTGGAAAGTTAGAAGCCATAGCATGATCAAAACGAATCTGATTCTCAATCAAAATTTCCTCTAATGGATAGTTAGAGTAGACATCTCGGCTTGTTTTGAAGGCCCCATTCCATCCACTTTGAGGGGGGTTGATTATGAAGCGTTGTCCCGCCGGACTTAGACTACCTCGAATCCAATCTGTGTCAATTTGGATCGCTCCGTCGAATAGTGTATGGCTTTCCGGATTTTGGATTAAAGCGTAAAATTCGGAGGTTTTAAGCTTATGTTCAGTTGGTTTGGGGTCCATCAACCGATACGTTGCAAAGACAACAATTCCGATCAGAATAAACCAAACGATCGCACTCTTTGCTTTTTTATTCACGAGAATTGACCGAACCTCTTTCTGAATTCATTGAACTTGGGGAAGCAATTATAACAATAACGAGTCCAAATATCAAACCAAATCCGGGCTGCAACTACCCAATATTAATGAATTAGTTGGCTAATCATACTATTTGGGACCAGAGCTACTAAAGACGCCAAAACCGTTAGAGATAAACCAAACAAATAAGACTCTGACGAAAAACGGTCAATACCATCGGATACAGTATCACTTTCGAAAGTATAAACTTGTTTTTAGCCAATCCCGAAAAATAACCACCGGTGTTGCCTACCCACACAATCAACCGAAATAGGTGAAAACCCACGATATTCAGGCACAAATCCTGACACTAAAAAAACATCATAAGAGGGGTGGGTTAAACGTCGGAGAAAAGTGGTACTTCCAACTTATGAATCAGCTCATTCCTTAGTTGTCCATAATCTACAGATATCACAGGCAATTCTCTATTTTTCAAATAAATAACTGCCTGTAATATCCGCAGACCAGACACACTAGCCCTTTGTCAACCTGTCTTCAGTAGTCGGACGAACATATAAATGTTTTGACGCAACAACCATCTTTCATCTACCTTTCGACATACTCGATTGTTTAGCATACAAACACCAATTACTCGGCTATTTTCCATTGCTAAGCTATGTGGAAAAAATAGTAGGTATTTTCTGCGGCCGAGGTCAGTAAATGTAGGAATCAGTACAATTTCAAAGACCACAGAGTATGCCAAGAATCTACGTCGACATCAACGACTACACATTCGGAAAATCACAACAGAGGTCGGACAAAAAATGCCGTAGCCGAAAGATTCAACCCAATAAATAAAAATTGGTCGGCCCATTTAGTGAAAATTAATTTGAGTCGGTTACTTAATCGGCTTCATCTTCAGATTTACTCTCAGTAATAACCTTTTGAGCAATTTCATCTGGCACTTGTTCATAACTAGCATATTCCATGGTAAACGAACCACGGGCACTAGTTAACGACTTTAGATCAATCGAGTAACGAGATAATTCCGACAAGGGAGCCGTTGCTTGAATTACCTGTCGCTTACCGACCTGTTCCATTCCCACAATGCGACCTCGCTTGCTATTAAGATCACCCATCACGTCCCCCATATATTGATCAGGAACAGTGATCGATATATTGTAAACTGGCTCCAATAAGATTGGTTTGGCAGTTTGTACTGCATCTCTTATCGCTTGTGAACCTGCCAATTGAAACGCCATGTCAGATGAATCGACCGGATGATGTTTGCCATCATAAAGAGTTACCTTCAGGCCATAAAGCGGATAACCTGCCAGCACACCTTTTGTCATTGTATCTCGAATACCTTTTTCAACCGCTGGAATATAGTTGCGAGGAACAGATCCACCAGCAATGCTGTTAACAAATTCGAACATTTCCTCTGTGTCAGAAATAGGCTCTAGATTAATCCAGACTTCCCCGAATTGACCACGCCCGCCACTCTGTTTTTTCAACCGACCTCGAACGTTATTAGCTCGACCTCGCACCGTTTCGCGGTAGGGAACTTTGGGTTCTTCGGTGGTGGTTTCGATGCCAAATTTATCTCGCATCCGATTCCGTATAATGGTGATATGCAGTTCACCTAAGCCTGATACCAATAGTTGTCGAGTCGTTTCGTTACGGGTTATTTGGAATGTTGGGTCTTCCTCAGACATTCTTTGGAGTGAGGTTGATAGTTTTTCGTCGTCGCCATCCCGAGCCGGTAGCACAGCCACCGAAATGACCGGACGGGGTAGATCAATACCCGGCAATTCGATTGGATCATCGAATGTGCAGAAAGTGTCTCCGGTTTCTGCCAAGTTAAGCTTAATCGCCACTCCGAAGTCTCCAGCTACCACATTTGGTGTATTGACCAATTCCTTACCGTTTATAAAGGAAATTTTACCAATTCGCTCATTTTCACCTTTTGTCGAGTTTCGCAACTGGCTATCCCCATCCAATGTCCCTGAAAAGACCCGAAAAAAAGTTAAACGACCAGAAAATGGATCGGCCAACGTCTTGAATACCAAAGCAGATAAAGCTGATGATGGATCTGATTCAAACTTACCTTCTTCATCGAAAGAAACAGAAGTTGGAGATGGATAGCAACTGATTAGTACGTCCATTAGCTCTTCAACTCCGACGTTTTGGGTTGCTGAACCACTAATTGCAGGCACTATTTCACCATTATTTAGACCACTCCGAATACCAGATTCTATCTCTTCACCAGTGAGTTCTCCCTCTTCAAAGAATTTTTCTATCAATTCTTCATCGCTTTCAGCCGCTATTTCGGTCAACTCTTCCCTGTTTTCCTGGGCCTGATCTATTAGATTTTCCGGCACTTTTTTTTCGTCAAAGTGAATCAGATTCAAGACACTGGTGAAGTTGCTTTCAGCACCAATAGGTAACTGAGCCACAGCTGGTCGGGTTTCCAGAACATCTTCGATTGTTGAAACTGCGTTTTGAAAATCAGCTCCTTCTTTGTCCATTTTATTGATAAAAAATAGACTAGGCAGCTTTTGACGTTGAATGAATTCCCAAATTTTTTCAGTTCCAGCTTCTACTCCAGTGGTGGCGTCAATTACAATAATAACAGCTTCCACCACTCGTAAGGCACTAGCTAAATCACCATAAAGGTCTTCCGCCCCTGGAGTATCAATTAAATTGATTTTATGGCCTTTCCATTCCGTCACACAAATTGAGCAGTTAATAGTCATTTTACGATCAATTTCATCGGTAGCATAATCCGCTACTGAGTTGCCATCATCCACACTTCCCAGTCTATCAATGGTTCCACCATTCAGGAGTATAGCTTCAATTAACGATGTTTTTCCCGCATTGGAGTGAGCGACGACTGCTACGTTTCTAATGTTCTCAGTTTTATATTCTTGCATTCTCTTTCCAGACAACCCTTCCAATATATTAACTTTATTGATCCCCTTCTAAGGCTATCAATAAAGTATTTAGAAGAGCACCAAACTCAGGCGATTCTAGCACAGCACCATATTGATTTCAAGGGAAACGGGTAATAGGAGGCTATAGTGACATGTCTTGACGGTTAGTGCCCTTTAATGTAAAATTGGTGGTAATTTTTGTCATCTGTGTCCACTGGATCTTTTGCATGAATAGCCATATTAAACACCAATTAGACATTGCTACCACACATCTAAAACAGGGTGATTTTGAACAAGCAGTTTACCTGTTTCGAGACGCCGTTAATCGCTCAACGACTTCGGTACAAGCACGAGCTGGTTTAGCCAAAGCATTATTACGTCTAGATAGAGCGGATGAAGCTGTAGAACATCTCCAAAAAGCCCTAGAATATTCACCTGAAAATGCTGACATCTCATACAACCTTGGCGTGGCCTACCATAGACAGGGAAAATACCAAGCAGCCGTTGAATGTTACGAAGCAGTCAGTGCGGCTGATACCGAATCACCGGGCGATTTACACTTTAATTTGGGCAATGCTTACCAAGAAATGGGGAAATTTCACGATGCCGTCAACTGTTATCGAAAAGCAATCGACATTCGCTCTTACGATGTCGATGCTCTTAAAAATTTAGCCGTTGCCTATCAGCGGCTAAATCGGGATGCTGATGCCCGTGATTGCTACGAAAAGCTCAATCAAATTCGAAAAGGTTAAAAAGAGCAAAAGTGACTGTGTCGTCGAATAAGCCCGTTTCAGCTCTTGCCGCAGTCAGTCGGGGTTATGCTCATTTAGACTATGCTAAACTGAGTAGTAAACCAAGTAGCCGTTATCAAGAGTTGAGACAAGTGCTAGAGTATTGGAACCAAGCTATGGACATCGGCCTAGAAACTGTTCCAGCAATTATGAAAACGGTCGAAGCAAATCTATACTTTGCAATTAGTTTAGAACTTCATCGCAAGCAAAAAAAAACGTCCCAAGCTATTCTAGACTACAGTCGTGTGTTATATAAAGAAACTCAATTTATTAAAGACTATATTTAGAGAGGCAAAACATGGTTAAATGTCAGCGATAAATAAAATAAAGCGCCGAAAAC
>CAYVHK010000002.1:0-23685 GCA_964451145.1 uncultured bacterium
CGAGTTCAATTCTTCTCGATTAACCAATCAACATGTACACAAAACCATGCCATCTGCTATTTTCTTTTATAATCAAAAACAATCGTTCGGATTAGTCAATATTGATACCACTTGTCAGCCACCGACAGTAACTTACCAAGTAGTCAACATTGAAGGTGAAATCATCGAAACTTTGGTTGTGAGCTTGGAACAGTTGCAGTTTTGACTGTTTCGACAGTAGTAATCCAGCTATAATGACTAGGACAAACTCAATGGGAAGCGACTTGTCAGGAATTTACTTTTTTGCGCCAACTTAACAGGAGCAAATCTTTCAGACATCGACTTATGATGAAGATCATTTAACAAAACGTCTCAAAATTGCGTTTTTCGGATCTTTTTTCTTGCTGTGATTCTGATGTACAAACCCTTTTATAACGTTGGCCTGAAGGGATATTGGCAGGATAAACTAAGAATCTTGCTTGACACAGTAAATCTTCCCGTTATTTGAACTAACTAGAATTTCCGCCCAAGAATCTCCATCAATATCTGCGACAACAAGATGATCTATTGCTGCAGGTAAATCAATTTGCCAGATAATTGGTGACTTTTGACCTGGACGCTTGGCAACAGCCCGAAGTTGCGTTCCACTTCCATAGACAAATTCTTCAACGCCATCACCGTTAATATCTACTGTTACGCAATTAGATACCCGATGATCTAGGTTGTTTACAGACCACTTGATATAACCCGTCTTTAGATCAACACACCGAAAACCATCGCGACAACCAGGCAAACCAATTTCAATATTACCATCACCGTCAACATCGCCAATCGATGGAAAACCACTTACACCATCGTCCGGTTCCGTTCTCCATAAGATATTTGTCTGGTGAGGCTTGTTTTGTAAGGCGATTATCATTGAAGGATGAGTCAAGAGAATAATTTCGTTATCGACAACCATCGGCGTCCCGTCCATTACCCAATGTGTTATTCCCTCAACAGGTCCTAGATTTAAGGTTGTAATTTGCTCTCCGGTACTGCCATCAACAATCGAAAATTCTGCTGGGTAGGCCATAACGATATCGTCAAGCTTATCGTTATCCATATCAAAAATAGCACAACGTCCTCCGCCGTAACCACGTGTGTGATTGGGCATTTCGAGAATATCTTTGTGCCACGCCAATGTGTTGGTTTCGGTATTGATAATCATTGTTTCATCACTGTGCATAATTGACCGACGATTAGAGACCATAATATCCAGACGATTGGAATTAATGAAATGTCCTACTGCCCATCTTGTGGTCCCGCACTCATTCCAAATTGGAGATCGGCCATTAAAATTCATAAAGTCATGATGCCACCGATCTATCCCATCAAGACCAATAGCAATTAGCCGGCTATGTCCATCCGGCATTTCTCTTACACAAAGGACTTCGTTAATTCCATCCTGATCAATATCACCTGAAATCAGTCCCTCCATCTGAGGTTTTTGTGTTGTCATAGCTCGGCCAGACGTACGCCAAATTGGTTGTAATGGCTGGTTTAGATCTGTTGTAACTTGATAGGCGGAGATAGAATTTAATGGTTCAGCAACCACTATTTGGCAATGTCCATGTTGATCAGTTAGAACCAAAGGTTGAGGAGGAGATAAACCAATGTAATTTTTAGCAATAGAATCGATTTGAATACCTTCAGTTGTTAATTTTACAGATTCATGGTGAGAGGAGCGCGTTCGAATTAGTATATTATCTTTTGCTACTGCGACAGCCGACACTTCAACTTGTGGACTAGCTTGAACACTCCATAGAATACTGGGCTCATTTTTAATATTTAGCTGTAAAGCATGTAAAGATTCACTAGAGCTTTTTGTGGTGAAAAACACGGTAGTTTTTCCTCTAATTCCCAGCTGACCAGTTACTGGTGCTTCCATTCCTCGTAGTGCGCCTGTAATTCGTTCCAATGGTAACTCGGGTAGAGTTTCCATAGACCAACGGGCATTATTTTGATGCCATATTTGTTGGTCCCAACGATAGATCCCAATTTCTCCATTAGTTGACAAACAACGACCAGAGGTATGTTGTGTTAGTAATTCTGGTACATTGTCGTGATCAATATCAACATGGCCGTGTAGATAAACATCAGGCAAATCAAGCTTGGGATGACCTGTTTCTAAATCATAGGCTATTATATGCCAACGGTTATCATGTTTTTCGTTAAAAACATTCATCAGGATTTCTGCTGTTCCATCTCCGTTGAAATCACCAATTGGGTTGGGTCCTACTGTATTGATAGTAAATCTTCGATCAATACCTTGGGTAGATTGAGTGTCAAAGGCTCGATACCAAAGGTTTTTTAGATTTCCATTTCGAACTGTTAATACACCAATGTGACCAGCAAAATCACCTATTACTACCAAGTAAACTTGACCTGATGAATGAACATAAGCACCAAAAAATCCATATTGTCGTCCATGTTCTGATCGGTAAGTACACCTATACTTCTCAATACCACTTATTAGGTCATAGACAATTACCCCATGCCAAGTGGATAAGGCGGCTTCCAACTGGCCATCGCCATCTATGTCAACAACCACTACTAATGGTGAGTAGATGTCACTTGAAAACTCGACATCCCAGATCTTTGTTGGATTTTCAATACCGTTTTCAAAACTATGCAACTGGAAATGTGCATCTTTTCCCCATGTTGTCGTCCAACTTACTCTTTGTAGACCAGGAGTTTCAGGTAGAAACTTTCCCCATCGGGCTCCAGGTGCCACTGGAGGATCGATCAACAAACCATTACCAGACACATCCAGTTTTCGGCGCATGATACCCCAAGACTGTTGGGATTTTATTGATAACGGTACAAGATTCTTAGATAAGGGGGGGCTGAATTTGCCTTCATTTAAACTGCCACTCCAGAGATATTCTAGACCTCTGAAGTCAAACTCCCAAGATACTTTCGGTTTGTCGATTTGGCCAATTACTGGCATCCGATTACTTCTGGATTGATCGTGATTAGGTTGCCTCCATTCAGTGGGCAAAGAAAATATCAGACTAATTAATATCGTGTTCATATCAAGATAGTTATTTAACTAAAGATAAAATCCTTTTATATTAATGTGTTCGTGTAGCCAAAAAATAGTCGGCATTCCCACCCATCTGATCTCGTAGTGGAACAGTTATTTGGTCTAATTTTTGCTCTAGTTCAGGCGAAATAATATAGTTGATGGTTTCTAGATTTTGGGCTAATTCGTCGGCATTTCGAGTTCCTACCAGCACACAAGAGACCGCCGATTTCGCCATTATCCAAGCGATTGCAAGCCGACTCATAGGTTGATTTTCATCTCGACAAATCTGTCGTATTTGTTCTAATGTCTGCCACATTTCGGCTTCGGCCCCCGATTCACTGTGTTTCGACATCTCTCTGTTTGATCGAAAATGCCGAAATCGGGATTGTTGTGGAGGAATATCTTCAACCCGTTGAAAACGGTCAGCTAAAATGCCTTGTAACAATGGCATATAAGCCAAAATACTAATTTGATTTTTTTGGCATAGCGGGACAATTTCCAATTCAATAGCACGAGATAACAGGTTATAACAAACTTGATTAATCTCTATTTGAGCATTAATAGCCATACTTTCTGACAATTGCTGCCTACCGAAATTACAAACCCCAATGGCCCTTACTTTCCCGGCGGCTTTCAGTCGTGTTAAACTTTCAAACACGTCGTCAACAGGGTATTTTGGATTAGGCCAATGAATCATGTAAAGATCAACATAATCTGTTTTCAATCGACGTAGGCTATCTTCCAATTGATGGGACAAGGTCTTCGGGTTGGTGTTTCCTGTTTTTGTACCGATTAAAGCCTCTTTCCGCCTAGATTTCAGTGCGATACCAAGAGCATCTTCACTTCGACCGTTATTATAGCCAACTGCCGTATCAAAGAAGTTGACACCAGCATCCAGCGCCATACCTACGACCTCGTTAACATCTGATTGGGCTTGGGAACCCCAATAATCACCACCTCCATAGGACCAACAGCCAATCCCCATAGAGGGAAACACTAATCCATTATGTTTCAAATTTTTGTCTATCTTTTCGTTTGACATTTTCCAGAACTAATAAGCTCCTTCTGTTATTCGACGTAAGTAATAGCATTGCAAATCGTTGTTTTTTAATTCAACGAATCCTTCATTACCGTCAGCCATTAAAAAGCGAAGACAGTCAGAACCTTCAAATGAAGTATGAACTATTTCAGTTAGTGGTCGCTTATATTTATTTTCAAATTCTGATGTTACCAAGGACTTGACCTTGTCTACATTCTTCAGATCAAAATTGGTAGGCTCGATTGGAATATCTAGCACATTAATTCTAGAACCTTGATAGTTAAACCAGCGACTAGTCCTCAGAGAAGCAACCAGTGGTTGCAAAGCCTCCTGAGTTCCAATTTTACTCAAAGCCTCAATGGAAAAAGCTCGGATGTAAGGTGAAGAAGACCTAAGAGCTTTCGACAAAGCTGGAATCGCAGACTTGGCATTCTTACCGATACGAACCAAGGCTTGTGCAGCGAACAATGACAGAGAAGGATCATCATCTTCCTCTAACACCCGAACCAGCGTTGGCACGATTTCAGAAAGGGGCTGTTTAATAATGCCCAAAGCCGAAATGACATGTTGTTTAACTGGCTCTGCGGAATCGGCTAACAAATTCCGTAAGCAGGAAACAGCACTAGCAGATCGCCAGCTCATTTCACCCAAAGCGTAAACAACCTGAGATCGAATATGTTCTTCGGAATCAGACAATGCTTGTCTAAGAGCTGGCACAGCCGGTTTACCAAGAGCTGCTAAGCTGTGAGCCGCATCAGACATGTGTAAAATCGGTTCTGCTTGATAATTCTCTCTCCCATCTGTTAATCGTTCAATTAGTGGTTGAACCGCACTTTCACCGATAGCGGCTAGTGCGTAGGCAGTGTTTAGTCGAACGGGTTCATAATCTTCGTGTAATTGGCCAATCAAATTGGGAATAGCAACGCTAGATGATTGATGCCCAAAGCCAAGTTCTTTGATTGCCTGTAACCGTTTTTTTAGATCGCTGTCAGACAGTTGTTTGATCCAGTGTTGGACGTTTCCTTCAGTCGACGCTCGTTTGGTTGCAAAAAGATCCGATTTTCCAGATAGCCAGTTCCAAACGTAAGTCCACAAAATTTCATAATCTTCGGAAACCCAGTTATTTTTCGGTGGATGCCAGTGATCTTCGGTACTGTTCCATGACGGAGCTGCCGGTTCTTCCGTTCGCATATAAACGAACTTCATACCGTAACGAGCTAAGTCTTGATGGTTAAAGAAAACCGAATGGGCGATGTCAAAGTGCATAATCCAAACATCACCTAACTCGCCTTCTAAAGTAGTTAGGGTACGGTTAGTAAAAGTCTCGGGCAGTTCGAATGTCCCGTCTTGCTGTAGTGCTGGAATTAAGCTGCGAGTGTTAAAACCTTCTGGGGATATGTTGCGTAGATATTGATTGCCTGGAATCAGGCAAGTTGGTCCGATCTCAATTGGACATTTTTGTGGAAAATAGAACAGAATTGCCCAACGAGGTAAATGATGGCGGGGGCGTTTGCCTGTCGCATGCCCATCCTTATGCAAAGGCATAGCCAATGCTTTTGATTTCGTCGGAGGTAAAGAAGGAAAATTGGGATGACAGTGCCGATGTGGATGAAGTACATAACCATTACCTAGAATACTAGTCAAAGCTCCTTGTACTTGTGGGGCATCAAGAATTTCTTGTAGCTCATGTACCATAGGTAGAATGTTGTTAAGCGGATTATATCGGCGTTCGAAACTCCAGCAACGCTCGAAAATAGCATCGGTTTTGTCAAAAATATGTTTGTGCAGTTGAGCTGGTAGGTTGGTCTGGACTTTAACAAAACCGTTGACGATAAAATGTCGCATCTGTTCATCGGTCAATAGGTGGTGGTGATCAATCACAAGTACTCCTAAGTTAAATAATGACAATTGATTTAAATGAAATTTTTGAATCTTGATTAGGATTATGGACAAACTATGCTTTAAAGTCAATCCCAAAAAAGATAGTACTACATCAGATCCGACCAAAAATCGTTCCCTGTTCAAGTATTATTATTCGTGCTATAATAACGAGCGTTGTGTGCCTGTAGTTCAGCTGGATGAGCATTAGCCTCCGGAGCTAAAAGTCGGGTGTTCGAATCGCCCTAGGCATACTCCTTCCTAATGCCTCTATTGAGTCATTCAACAACAAAAAGTTGCCATGATTACAGAACTTTATATGGAAAATATTGCCCTGATTGATCAGGTGCGATTGACCTTTTCACCTCAATTCAATATTCTAACTGGCGAAACCGGCGCTGGTAAATCGGTAATACTTCAATCTTTAGGTCTAGTTTTAGGCGAGCGGGTACGAAGTAACATCGTCCGGCAAGGCCAAAACCAAGCCGTAGTTCAAATTGTTACTGATCCAGCCAAACTAGTTTTCCAGAAAATGCAGAATACTTTACAGCCAGTTGAACTTGATCCACAAGAATTGCCGACTCTACGTCGTCAAGTCACTCAAAGTGGTCGAAGCCGTAGCAATATCAATGGACATATCGTCAATCTCAAACAGTTAAAGTCGCTAGGACATTTGTTAGTTGATATTCATGGTCAACACCAACATCAATCGCTTTTTCAGCAAGAACGACACGAGCAAATTTTGGATAATTTTGGAGGGTTGGTACCTCTGAGGCAAAAAGTTTTCTCCCAGTATGAATCTGTTCAATCGCTCAAACGCCAAATTCGCCAATTGAACCAAGCTTATCAGCAATTGGAGGCTGAGAGGGAATTACTTACTTTTCAAGTCGAAGAAATCGCTGAAACAGATTTAAAGATTGGAGAAGAAGAGGATTTAAAAAAAGAACGTCTACGGCTATCGAATTCTCAGCAACTTTATGAATTATCAGATCAGATTTATCAAGGTCTTTACAGTGGAAAAATGGGAGCACCAATCCTCGACACTTTGAGATCCTTAAACAAATCTTCATCTAAGTTGACCAGTTTAGATGAACAGGTTGTATCAACGAATCAAAGGTTAGAGTCAGTTCTCTATGAAGTCGAGGATTTAGCCCAAGAAATGCGGAACTATCGGGATCAAATTGAGTTTTGGCCTGGACGATTAGCCGAGATTGAAGACAGGCTTTCTGTCCTCAACCGGATGAAACAAAAATACGGGGCCACAATAGAACAAGTCATTGAACATTATCAACAAGCAACCGAAAAATTGGAAGATATTGAACTGTCTTCCGAAAAAATTCAAACTTTGCAGGACCAGCTACAAACAGCGGAACAAACAGCTCAATCCACGGCAGAACAACTTTCGGTTATGCGAAAATCGGTCGCCAGAAGCCTAGAAAAATTGATACAAAAAGAGCTTCACGCCTTGAGTATGGAAAAATCAAAATTTCGCATTTCACAACAACGAACTGATTTGACGACCACTGGCATTGACTCTATAGAGTTTTTGGTTTCTACTAATATTGGTTCTGAACTGAAGCCGCTAGTGCAAATCGCCTCTGGCGGTGAAATTTCACGTCTTATGTTAGCTTTGAAGAGTATTCTCGCCCAAAATGATCTAATTCCAACCCTAATTTTCGATGAAATTGATGTTGGTATTGGTGGCCATACCGCCAATGTAGTAGGACAAAAGTTGAAACAATTGTCCCAGTTCCGTCAGCTAATCTGCATTACTCATTTACCGCAAATTGCATGTTTAGCTAACAAGCATTTTCGAGTAAACAAGAAAATTGTTGGTCAAGAAACTTTCATTACAGCCAAAGAGTTAACAATGGAAGAACGTATTGAAGAAATCGCCCGAATGCAAGGTGGACAAGACATCCAAACTGCCATCGCTCACGCCAAAGAATTGTTGAAGCTTACCTAATCCATTATTCTAAGCATCTTGCCGGCAATCGTTAATCAACATAGTTCGCCTCTAATTACACCATTGAGCGTAACATGTTGCATACTTGAGTCCGTGTTTGTGGAAGAGAATAAAAAACACCCCGTATCTTTTTTAAGCGGGCACTGAGATATGATCGAGATTATTGAGCTTGCGAAATAAATTGATTGTTTTCGCAATACCTTGTTCCATATTGTAGCTAGGCGTGAAACCAACTTGCTTAGCAATCGGAGTCGCATCATAATCCCAAGAAATACCGAACAAGCCTGGTTCCAGCGTTAAGTTTGCAGACGGTACTAGCTTTTTCACATAGTCAAAACCAGCCTTGACCGACCAAAGTCCACCCTTAACGTTGAATACACGAGTTTGAGTTGTGGGGCAATCACAAGACATGACAATAGAACGGGACACATCCTCAACGTACTGCCAGTCAATCTCATCGTCGCCGAATGGAACAGTATAAGATTTGCCTAAAGCTGCGGCCTCGATCATTTGTGTGGTGAATGAACTCATACCTCGCGTTCGACCCACACCATAAACAGCAGTAAAGCGAAGGCCAATGGTGTCCAATCCATACTCATCGAAGTAATGTTGCGCGTATCGTTCATTAAGAGACTTACAAGCTCCATAGATAAATTTGGGAAAATGAGGAGCATCATTGCCAATGCGCCGATGCCCATAGTCTTTTGGCAAGCCAAAGACCGCTACACTGCTAGCCCAAACAACCCTTTGAATATCAAAAATACGTGCGGCTTCGAAGATGTTAATAGTAGCTTCGGAAACCACCTTCAAAGCCTGAGGTGGATTGGCTTGACAAGCTGGAACTTGCCAAGAAGCTAAGTGAATGATGCGATCAACTCGATATTTTTTAATCGTTCGCATTAAATTCGCTGTATCGGTGATATCACCGGGCACAAAGCTACTCTGGCTGAGCTGTTGGTCAGTTAACACCATTTTGGGAATAGTCAAATCATAGGCCAGATCATAGACTACAATTTCGGCCGATTGCTTTAGTAGATCTCGTATTACATAAGAGCCAATACAGCCGAACCCACCAGTGATGAGGTATTTCACGCTTCGGCCTCGTTTTTGTTCTGTGGTGTATTGACATCCACCAAAATATCGTCTCCTTCAACTTTGACTGGATAGGAAACCAAATCGGCATCACCAGGCCAAACAGAAGTACCCGTCTTGACATCAAATTCCCACATGTGTAGAGGGCAAGAAACGACACAGCCATCTAACCAGCCATGGTGTAAGCTAGCTCCCATATGTGGGCAAACATCATCAATGGCAAAGTACTCCCCCTCAACATTATAAATGCCAACAAACAACTGATTGAGCCGGACACCAAAACCACGACCAGGTTTAATTTGATCAACAGTTGCTGCTTTTACGTACATACCGTATTTTCCTCCAAAAAAATACCAATTGAGTGCTTTAGCTACTCAACAAGTATAGATTATCGTAAAAAAGTTTTTTGTGCTGCGGCTACCGCCGAACCAAGGGTAATGGGATAACCTATTTCCACTAATCCTTGTTCTAAGGCAGCCAAAGCCACAACTACATCATGTTCCGTCACCCATCCTAAATGCGCAATTCGTATAATTTTACCGCTAAGTCGAGCTTGTCCTCCAGCATAGGTTACACTATGGCGCTGCCGCATTATTTGGACAAAATTTTGACCGTCTATTTCATTTGGTAGCTGAATTGAAGTAACTGTATTAGCTGGTGATTGAGCGAAACAATCAAAACCAAGAGCTCGGATACCGTTTCGGGTAGCTTCGGCCAAACAAGAGTGCCGCTCAAGTACCAGCTTAATCTGTTCTTGACATATCAAAGTGAGTGCTTGATTCAAGGCAGAAATAAAAGTGATAGCTGGCGTGTAAGGGGTGGAACCATTCTGTGCCGAGCGACGTGCTTTCTGCAAATCAAAGTAAAATTTGGGCAGGTTCGACTGAGTCGTAGCTCGCCAAGCATTATCACTGAAGGCGACTAATCCAATACCAGGTGGAGTCATTAAACCTTTATGTGAAGCTGAAACGACCGCATCAACCCCCCAATTATCCATCTCCAAATTATCGGCAGCTAAAGCACTAATTGCATCTACTATAAACAAAGCATCGAAGTTTTCTAAAACTTGGCCTAGTCCCTGGATATCGTGTAGAGCACCAGTGGAAGTTTCGCACAAGGTGGATAGGACGGCCTTACAATTTGGTATCTTTCGTAACCAATCCTCCACCTGTTTGGGATCAACCGAATGGCCCCATTCGATATCAATCGGCTGAAAGTTAATACCATAAGCAGAACAAATTTCACCCCACCGTTCTCCAAACTTACCACTTCGAATGACAATTACTTGATCACCGGTCGAAAGCAAGTTAGCTACGGTAGCCTCCAATGCACCGGTGCCCGAACTAGTTAGCATTAGTACTTGGTGTTGTGTCTGGAAAACGTGTTGCAACTTTTTCGAAACTGACTGAATTAACTCTGCAGATTTTGCTGTGCGATGATAGTCTATTGGCTTTGCCATTTCTATCAAAGACTGAGTCGGAATAGGTGTAGGGCCGGGTGTAAACAGGTAAGATTTTTTCATCAATAAATCTTTATGTTGGGATAATCCAGCAGTCTAAAAAAATGAATCAGACCAGTTGACCTGTTCCTGGTTGCTCACTCTGTTGACTACTAGTTGAAATCGGTTTATCGCTCACCTGAACACGCACCCACTCATGTCCCAAATAATCGAGAATTTTCATTAAATCGTCTCGCTGACGAGGGGTATCAACAGGCGCTTCAAAGGTGAGTGTAGCATATTCCTCTTTCTGAATAGCACCGTCTTTATCATATTTCGTGGGAGTAATTTGAATTTTTTTTAGCTTGGCATCCATATACTTAAACGCTCTATTTTTGGTTTAATGATTGTTGTAGGTTAGGTTTGAGAGACTACGCTTTTAGTGACTAGACGAGTGAATTGCTCTAGTTGTTGAGGTTCCAATTCCATAGGCAACGTCGACTCTGCACCTGATTGCCCAATGAGGGTCGGCAACCTAAGAAATATATGATGGGCTGAGTGAACCGAAGATGCCACTGTTAGCAATCGTTTTTTATCCCCCACAATGGCATCGACGACTTGAGCAACCGGCACTTTCAGCAAATCGACCGAAATGGGAATTCGCTTCCGGGAAATAATTTTATTAACTTGGTCATCCAACAAAAAATGGCGGATGGGAATACCATTGACACGACAATATTGGGGAATGATTTGCACCTCTTCATCGTTACCAATGGAAAAAGTAGTTACATCCTCAATTGAGACTCCGATTTGATTGGCAATCTGACGACGTAAATAAGCAGAACCAGTAGCTGGAATACCAACCACACGATGAGAAGAACCGCCGATCTGGCTGGCAATATCGGCGGACAACCGACAGGCTGAGCGGCTAATAACTAGAATTTTCGCTTTTGAATCAATACGATTGATAAATGAACTAAGAGAAAACGAGAGAGTTGATCTATTTAAGCTGGAACAAATAATAATGATATCTGAATTATCTAGACTCGATCCGCTTCGACACTGATCTAGGTCTGTGTATGAAGACGAGGTAGAAACACTGTCTTGTGCAACATCTAAGTGTTGAGGCGAAATATTACCAAGAAGACGAATTTTGGCATACTGACCTTTCTGACTTAAGAAAGCCGCTAGAGGAACGGTTAATTGGCTATCACCCAGAAAGCTGATTTTAGACATTTATTTTACTAGTTTGGGTTGGTGATTGTTGGAAAATTTAATCAAAAAACACAATTGGCTGAAAATGTATAGTAGAGCAAAAGGTCAGTTGTCAAATTAATGGCCATTGAACAATGGTTAGGTTAGTATACTATAATTAGGCGCTTCCTCGGTGATTACTACATTGTGTGGGTGGCTTTCCCGCTGTCCGCTAGTCGTAATTCGAATAAACTGACTATGAATTCTGAGAGACTCAATATTCAACGTGCCACAATAACCCATAGCTGATTTAAGCCCACCTATGAATTGATAAATAAACTCGCTGAGTTGACCTTTGTAAGGAATTCGACCTTCAATTCCTTCTGGCACTAATTTAGAATTTTCTTGATCGCCTTGACCATATCGTTCACGTGCCCCTCGCTCTTTCATCGCACTTAGAGACCCCATGCCTCGGTAAACCTTAAATTTTCGGCCTTGATAAATTACAGTTTCACCAGGACTTTCATCTGTCCCAGCAAACAGACTACCGATCATAACTGAACTTGCCCCAGCAGCAATGGCCTTAGCTACGTCACCGGAATACCGAACACCACCATCTGCAATAATCGGAACATCGTGCTGATCAGCGACTTTGGCACAATCGTAAATCGCCGTAATCTGTGGCACACCAATACCTGCAATGACACGAGTGGTGCAGATAGATCCCGGACCGACGCCAACTTTAACTCCATCTGCACCAGCCTCGACCAGTTTTTGTGTAGCCTCTTCAGTGACCACGTTACCAACAATTAAATCTACCGAAGGAAATTCAGTTTTGACCCTCTCGGCCGCTCTGATCACATTTTTGGTATGACCATGTGCCGTATCAATTACCAAAACATCGACTTTAGCTTCAACTAGCTTCGATACGTCGGACAACGGCGAATTAGGACTAATAGCTGCCCCAACGCATAAACGACCTTGCTCATCCTTACAAGCTAATGGATAGTCGCGAACCTTGTCAATATCTTTGATAGTAATAAGACCACATAGGTTAAAGTCTTCGTCAACAATCGGTAGCTTCTCTTTGCGAATCTGTTTGAGAATGTTTTTGGCCTCTTCCAGATTTACACCTGGTGGAGCGGTAACCAATTCACTGCTGGGCGTCATTAACTCAGTAACCGGCAAATTGAAATTGTCTTGGTATTTCAAGTCTCGATTTGTAATCAAGCCGATCAGTTGACCTGTTTCAGTTACTATTGGTACACCACCAATGCGGAACTTGGCTGCTAACTTGTGTGCATCTCCCACCGTTTTGTGAGGATTCAGCGTAATCGGGTTGGTAATCATACCGCTTTCTGAACGCTTGACTTTATCAACCTCCTGTGTCTGATCCTCAATCTTACAATTTCGATGAATAATACCTATGCCACCCTCACGCGCGAGCGCAATTGCTAAACGTGCTTCTGTTACTGTATCCATGGCCGAACTGCAGATAGGAATATTCAAAGAAATGTTACGAGTTAGACGGGTTTGTGTTGAAACGTCTTGGGGTAAAACGTTCGATTCAGCCGGAACGATCAGCACATCATCGAAAGTCAATCCTTCTTTTCCGAATTTTGTTTTATACACCGGCATTTGGCTCATATATTCCAACCGAAAATTACGTTAACTGAACCACTAAATATGAAATGAAATTCAACTGATAATAACACGTTAATCCAATCAGTTCAAAACTGAAATAGGCCTAATGTTTTATTCCTGACATTTGCTCCAAAACCAGAGTCAGAGCCTGTGTACCTGAACGACTACCTCCCTGCGCTTCCACCGCTAGATAAAGCTGATGAACCAATGCCAAACCCGGCAAACTTAGCTTCATCTGTTTAGCTTCAGCTAAGGCGATGCTCATATCTTTAATAAAATGTTCGACAAAAAAGCCGGGATTAAAGTCTCGTTTGAGAACACGAGGTGCCAAGTTATCTAAGGACCAACAACCGGCAGCCCCCTTACTAATAGTTGATAGCATAACTTCCAAGTCCAGACCTGCCTTAGCTCCATAAACGAGAGCTTCACAGACACCAATCATGGTACCAGCAATAGTAATCTGATTGCACATTTTAGTATGTTGACCAGCACCCGCATTACCTTGATAAACGATATTTTTGCCCATAGCAGAAAATAGAGGATGAACAGCCTGAACAGTTAAGTCGTCGCCACCGATCATAATAGCCAATCGAGCCTCCTTAGCTCCAACATCACCACCAGAAACTGGTGCATCAACGGCTGAAACACCCTGGTCTTTTGCTTGTTGGTAGATTTCCAAAGCCAAAGAAGGTTCTGTAGTAGTCATATCGACGGTAATGCTACCCTCGCTAACACCTGCTAAAATTCCATTTCTGCCGAAATAGACTTGACGAACATCGGCAGGAAAACCAACAATGGTAAAAACGACATCTGACCTTTCTGCTACTACTTGGGGCGAATTCCCCCAACTGGCACCGGCTTTAATTAGAGGGTCAGCTTTGGCTGGAGTACGATTATAAACAGTCATCTGATAACCAAGATCCATGATGTGCTGACACATCCAGCGGCCCATAACACCTGTACCAACCCAACCAATTTTAGTATGCTCGGCTGAAATCGAAGTCGATTGACTCATTTTGTCTCCCTGTATATGAGGTCGTAAATGTTAACTAGTTTTTTACGTTAGCTCTAAGTCTAAACTAATGTCAAGTGGCAAAGCTGAATGGGTTAAAGCTCCAACCGAAATAAAGTCAACCCCTGTTTGAGCGACACCAACCACTCTGTCTAAGGTAATCCCACCAGATGCTTCTGTTAATGCTCTTCCATCGATAGTTCTAACCGCATTAGCCATATCATCGTCCGTCATATTATCCAACAAGATAATATCAGCACCACTATCCAGACATTCCGAGATTTGAGCTAAATGTTTAACCTCAACCTCAATTTTAAGTGTATGTGGCACTGCAACTCTAGCTCGTTCGATGGCTGGTCGAATTCCTTCTGCTGCTACAATATGATTATCTTTAATCAAAATTCCATCGAAAAGACCCATGCGATGGTTGCGACCACCACCGACACGAACCGCATACTTCTGCAACGATCGCCAACCCGTAGTAGTTTTTCGTGTATCAATGATTTGAGCTGATGTGTGAGAGATCGCTCGGACAAACTGATCAGTCAATGTTGCTACACCAGACAATCTTTGCAGGAAATTGAGAGCAGTCCGTTCACCAATTAAAATTGAAGCCACAGAGCCATTGACTTCAGCAATAGTCGTATCAACTGAAACCAACTCACCGTCAGAAACTGTGGTAGTAAAAGTTAGTTCCGAAGGCGTAACATATTCAGGCAAGCTTTGAAACACATGCTTGGCAACTGGCAAGCCAGCAATCCGTCCTGAACTTTTGGCCAAAATTCTCCCTCGCCCTGTGACATTGGAAGAAACAGTTGCCATAGTAGTTACATCACCCAAACCAATATCTTCCGCCCAAGCTAAGTCTATTAAAGTAGACAACGATCTCCAGTCTAACATCTTTTATCTTATATAGGATCCTTCGGTCCAACCGTTACTAGATTCTTTATTTCATTGAATCGGGCAGGGCCGATGCCTCTCACTTTTAACAATTCTTCTAGAGTAGTATAAGGCCGCGCATTAATGATACGATTAGCTGTGTCAACACCTACACCAGGTAACATCATCAACTCTTCCATAGATGCGGTATTCAAATTAACAGAGGACAAGACCGGGTTAGTCAAGCGAACCATTACTTTGTCACTCAAAATCGGTATGTCTTCATTTCCCATCAATGGTTTACTCTCTTCCATTGCAACTTGCAAGCTGTGGTCTATCATTGCAGCGACAAATGGATGTTTGTCCAAATCGGTCTTGTTAAGAGTCAAAGCCGCAGCAAGGGCTGACTTACCGGCTTCCAAGGTTTGAGTTTGTTGTGCTAATAGATCAGCAGCTAAGAATAAGTTCTGCTGTATTATCTTTTGTAGTGGCATCATAACTTCGACAGCATAAGATTTGTAGAGTTGGTGAATTTCCAACTCCAATCGTTTACCCGTAGTTTTTTCATTAGCACGACTTAATTTGAGTCCATAACGACGGGTCTTGTTTGACCGATCGTGCCAATGAAAAAAGGCCTCAGAAGCCATTAAGTCAGCAGAGGTTTGAAGTAAATCTTTATCGGCTGCGATGGCCTCAAGATCCCAGCCATGTTTGGACCATTTCGGCAAATGTGGAGCCGGAGCTAAATCTTCGTTACCAAAAAACTGTTTTAATAAGAAAAAATTGGCCGGTACTGGGTTTTTAGCTAGCTGATTATTGAACAGCGCGTCGCGCAGAATTGCGATAGCGTAATCATAACCAACTTCAACAAATCCAACTTCCTGTACAATCGATTTCACTAATTCATCAAATTCAGCCTCGGTTTGTTGGTCAACCCCAAAGCAATCGATGACGCCATTAGTAGTCTTAATCATCAGGTTTACTGTATCAATCAGATCAGTTTTCTTTGAATATCGAGAAAATAAAAGAATTCGGCTCCCCATATTGTCAAAATGGGTAATAAAAACTTTGTAAATCAATCCCAAGCGAGTTTGGCAATCGGTTGTCCGTTTTGGTTGAATACCCATCATAGATAAAAACTGAATTGATTTAGTAGCTTCAGATCGCAAGTGCTTTGACTGCATTTCTTTGCTTAACTTTATCAAGGTTGAAATAGCAACAGGATTTTTAATTTTACCCAAATAGTGGATCGCTAATTCGGCTGTTCCATCTTGTTCCTGTAGAGCAATAATATTTAGAAAATCAGCTACTCTGGGATCTCTAGTTTCTCCGAAATGCTTAATGAATGACAACTGAGCCTCGACTGGAAATGCAGAATAACTATCCGTTAGGAAAGCTATAGCTTCCATTTTTTTTGGACCACCCAAAGAATGCAAAATATCTTCAGTGCTTTGATGAATGACATTCGTAATATCACCAAAAGCAGACTCGAAAATGTGGGCAAAATCGGGATCGTTAGGTTGAATGTCGTAACTAACGAAGGTTGGTATCAGGGCGTATTTGACAGCTGGTTGAACCTGTGAATCAGTCAGGATATTGACAAGATAAAGCAAAACACTGTCATCTTGCAAAAAAGATAGAGCGTAAGCGATTAATTGAATTTCCCGATCGCTATCAGTTTTTATCAAACGGTCTATCAGGATTGGACATATATCGCATTCCAACTGGATCATTTCTTCCAGAATCTGATCGACCTCCCAATTTTTAATTTCTGGGTCGGATAGTATCTGTTTAAGTAGATTTAGGACTTGACGACGATGGAATAAAGTGTAATCGATTTCAGGTAAGGTGTAGGGTGTACTCATCGGGTATTTTTGCGGGGACCGAGCGAAGCCAAGATATCATTTCCAACTGTCACTGTCAAGATAGGATTATGCATCTGCCAAGCAGTTTATTTCAGAAAACCTTCAAGACGTGAATTGCAAAAAGTTCTTAAATGATTGTCGCTTGGATTCCGGTGTAACTTCAGGATAACCAATATAAAGGAAACCTACCATATATTCGCTAGCAGAATCCACTCCTAACAAATGATAAGTTTTTTCTTCTAGCGTGATGGCACCAGTACTCCACTGTATTCCAATGCCGATAGACCAAGCAGCTAATTGAATGTTTTGAATTGCACAGCAAACAGCTGCATAATCTTCTCGTTGGCGTTGATCATCGCCCTCTTGTTGGCAAGAAACCGCTACAATCGTCGGTTTTGACATAAATTTTCGGTAACCAGCATTACCAACCAACTGTTTCTGCTCATCCGTCAGTTCGTTGTTTTTAGACACGGCTTTATCAACTTGTATTTGATGATAGCGTTGGGCCAGAGTTTCTTTGGTTTTTGGTCCTAGAACTACAAATCGCCACGGCTCAGTTAGATGATGATTAGGAGCCCATATACCGTACGATAGAATGTTTTCCAAACTATCTTTAGAAATTGGTTTTGGTTGAAAGCGAAAAATAGTTCTTCGAGATTTAATGGCTTCCGTTACGATCATTTTCATCCTTATGATATTTATTTAAAAACAAAAATCAAGCAACATTTTTTGTTTTTTTTCCGAAGTAAGTGGGCTACCATATTCGCAAGCTTCAAAGGCTTCAGCATATCGAATTTGACGACCTTTTTCTTCACCGTAGGTAGAAATTAACACATGGCGATATTGTTCAGCGATCTGTTCAAATCCTTTGAGTCGCTGATTTGCCAACCACTGTCGGCGTTCGACTTCTGAAGATGGTACTTGATCTAGTTTTCCAGCATTATAGGGTAGCCATTCGTAGAACTGAGACTGGTGACAGTGCATCATATCAAGTTTTTGATCAATGACTTTATCAATACCAATTACAACATCAGCTTGGAACGCGTAGGGCTTTTTGAATCCATCACTCAAATAAAGAATAGTTGGATTGTAGTTTAAGATTGGTACCAGTCCACAGACATTGGGTACCGTAACCATGTAGGCTGCATCTTGAACTAAAATCGACGTATATCGATGATCCGGATGATAATCATTAGGACGATGAGTCATCACCAAATCTGGTTGAAATTGGCGAATTTGACTAATAATCTGGAGCCGGTTTTCCAATCTTGGTTCCAATTGTCCATCGTGATTATCTAATAGTTCGTACTCAATACCAAGGATATTCGCCGCTGCCTGAGCTTCAGCTTGTCGCCGAAGAGCCAAGCAAGCACCACCCATTTGATGGTGCCCGGCATCTCCATTAGTAACAGAAACAAACTTAACTTGGTGCCCTTTTCTAGAATACAAAGCAGCCAAACCACCGGCTTTTATGTCACAGTCGTCCGGGTGGGCACCAAAAACTAGCAATCTATATTTTTCTTTTTGGTTCATCAATTGATTTGCTCTTTTAGTTTGATAACCTTAACAAGGCAATAAACATTATTATGACTGGCATCAACAATAACTTCGGTAAAAAGCTCAAGTTAATTCAATGCCAATCATGAATAAATACATTCTGCAGCCAAAGGGATTAAAGATCAATAGCCTTACCGGTTTCAAATGATTTACTGGCAGCTAACATGATTTTCTGAGTTTCGAGAGCATCACTATACGGCGACAAAATTTTGGAACGATCACCAGTTTTTACAGCATCAATGAAAACTCTGTCTCGATCCTGTCCCTCTTCACCCGACAACGGCTCAGTTTCCCCCTGACGGTTAATTTCGTTATTACCACCAACCGTTACGACTAAACCACGACAGAAAACTTCTAGATGCACCCGGCCCCAGCCTTGCATAGCACAACAAGAAACGATGTTGGCTATCGAACCATTCTCAAACTCAATATTAACCATGCTGAGATCATCAACATCATAGTTAGGTATATCTAGCATACTGCCACTAGTTGCGACACCATGAACTGTTTTTCCATTACCCAGAAGAAAACGAGCTAGATCGAAAATGTGTGTTGTTTGTTCCACATGCTGTCCACCAGATTCAGCTCGAACACGCCACCACGGTGTGCCAGGTAGCCCGCCCATCCAGTAGCCCAAAGCCCCTAACACTTTTGGTTCTGCGGCTAGAACTTGTTTTGCCTTTTGAGCATTGCCACCATATCGCCAATGATATCCTACACTTGTAGTTAGGTCGTGGCGCTCAACGTACTCATTAATAATAATGGCCTGTTCCATATCAATAGCAATTGGTTTCTCGATGAACATGGGAACGCCAGTTTCGCAAGCAATCCGTTCCTGATCACCATGGGCAAATGGGGGCGTACAGATGTAAACTGCATCTAAGTTTTCCTGATCGAACATCTGTCGGTAATCGGTGTAGGGAGTACCACCATACTCTTCAGAGCGACCTTTGGCCCGATCTTCTGATACATCGCACATAGCTGTAAACTCGACATCATCAAATTTGGCAATGTTACTCATATGTGCTCCAGCAATACCACCCGTTCCTATAAAACCAACCTTTACTTTTTCCATCTTGTGATGATTCCTTGTTTTTTGAATGAAGATGGTGCATCTTACACCAATCCACCACTAAAATCAAAGGAAAACATTACTAAAATTAATGAAGACAATAACATGCATAATTTTGGCTCAAGTGTTATAATGCGTGTGGGCCTTGGTAAGGAGCCGGCCGTTTGAAAACGGTCGAATTTAGTGAAAAATATGGTAAAAAAGTCTCAAGTTAAGTTTTTTCAGCAGAACGGTTATTTGTCGTATGGATCGATTTTGCAAATGAACGAGGTTGAAGAATTACGCAAAAGTTTGGACAAGGTAATTCAGATTGAACTCAATGGTAGCGACGATACTGAGCCGGAATTTCGATATGGACATAAAAGAAAAGTTGAAGACAAAGTAGGTGCTATTACCCAATTTGTCAATATGTGGAAACGACAACCAGCTTATGAAAGGCTGTTACATCACCCAGCCATTTCTGAGGCAGCCAGTGCATTGTTGGGTGTAAAACGAGTACGTTTGTGGCATGATCAAATCATCTCCAAACCACCGAAAGACAACGGACACTTTCATTTTCATCAGGACTTTTACTTTTGGCCTTTGGATCAACCCAGAATTGTGACTTGTTGGCTAGCTTTGGACGATGCAACCATCGATAGTGGGTGTATGCACGTGATTCCCGGTAGCCATACTGATAAAAGATTTGGCCTCACAGCACGGGCTGAGGAAATGCGAGCTAAGTCTGCCGACGAAATTTACCAATCAGAACGAGATCTTATCAGCCAAAAAAGTGCTGATTTTGGCGAACCAATCGAATTGAAGGCAGGAGAATGTATGTTTCACCACTGCCTCAATTTTCACGCCACACCACCCAATATTACTGATCAACAGCGCCGAGCTCATGTTATGATTTTTATGGCTGAGGGTACTAAAGTTAATTTGTCGCAATCAGCTAATCATGTGTTAGTACCCCGATTTGAGGTTGATGATGGTGAAGAGTTAGTTGGTAGCGGTTTTCCACTATCAGAACCTAAAATTTGGGCTAACTGGAAAGCCGAAAATGCTTTTGCTAACAAATATCGAATTCGTCAAGGTTAGACCTCGAAAATGGAAAAGAAAGTAGCGATTGTAACAGGAGCCTCTCGTGGTGTGGGGCGAGCAACTGCTGGCAAATTGGCTGAGGCGGAAATGATGGTTTATTTAGCAGCTCGCAATAAACGTGATTTAGATCAGGCTGTGGCTGAAATCAGTAGTGACGGTGGAGACGCATTAGCGATTTCGACGGACGTAACTAAGGCCGATTCGGTACAGAATTTAGTAGATCAAATTATCCGACAAAGTGGGCGAATTGATTTGTTGGTTAACAATGCAGGAATGGGCATCTTTGAATCAGTGGTGGATTCTGATCCCGACGATTGGCAATCAGTCATCCAGTCTAATTTAACCAGTACTTATTTGTGTGCCAAAGCTGTTTTGCCAACTATGTTAAGCCAAAAATCTGGCCAGATTATTAATATTTTGTCGGTGGCTGCTCAAGCATCTTTCCCATTTGCTAGCGCCTACTGTGCAGCCAAAGCTGGGGCTCTGGCGTTGAGCAATGTATTGCGAGAAGAGGTAAGGGCTGAAGGTATTCGGGTAACGGCAGTTCTGCCAGGTTCGATCAAATCTAGTTTTTGGGATGGCATAACGCAACACCCAGACTTTGACTTGATGCTTAAACCAAATCATTTGGCTGATACTATTTTGCAGTTGGCACAGTCGCCAGTTGATATGACAGTAGAATCTATTACTGTAACCCCACCACTTGGTATATTGTAGGTTTGAAACTCTAAATTCTACGAATTCGGAGTCATGAAAAAACCAAACATTGTCTTCTTTTTTACTGACGATCAGCGTTTTGATACTATCGGAGGGTTGAACAACCCTGCCGTTGAAACACCCAATCTCGACCGATTGATTGAGCGAGGAACTGCATTTAACAACGCTTACATTATGGGTGGTTCGTCAGGAGCGGTCTGTATGCCGAGTCGAGGTATGCTCCATACTGGCCGTTCTTTGTACCATATTCAAGGAAGAGGTGAGAGCCTCGATCCTGAACACACCACACTGGGACAGACTTTACAGGCGTCTGGCTACACCTGCTTTGGTACTGGAAAGTGGCATAATGGTACGGCTGCTTTTGCTCGTAGTTTCAATTCTGGCGCTGAAATTTTCTTCGGTGGTATGAACGATCACTGGAATGTACCAGCTTGTGATTTTGATCCTAATGGTGAGTATCTAACGAAGCCTAAGATCAATAATCCAAATTCTGACAATGTAGTCAGTTGGCACCATTGTGACCATATCACGGCGGGTAAACATTCAACTGACTTATTCGCAGATGCAGCCTGCGATTTTCTTCGTCAACATGACACCGGTCAAAATCCGTTTTTTTCTTACATTTCTTTCATGGCTCCTCATGACCCACGTAGTATGCCATCAGAATTCTTAAAAAACTACGATCCAAACTCAGTTGAATTACCTGAAAACTTCATGCCACAACATCCATTTGACAATGGTTGGATGACAGGTCGAGATGAACAGTTAGCCGATTTCCCTCGTACGAAGTCAGAAGTGCAGCAACATCTCGCTGAATATTATGCCATGATTACTCACTTGGATACAGCAGTTGGCCGGGTCATTAATACATTGGTAGAGAAAGGGATTTTGAACGAGACGATTATCATATTTGCTGGCGATAATGGTTTGGCTGTTGGCCAACATGGCCTAATGGGAAAACAAAATTTGTATGATCACAGCATCCATGTACCACTCATTATGGCCGGTCCTAATATTCCATCTGGCCAACAAAGAGACGCTTTGGTGTATCTGATCGATATTTTTCCCACATTGTGTAAATTGCTTGAATTGCCAATTCCAAAGACAGTAGAAGGGATCAATCTGTGTTCTACATTTGATAATCCACGAAAGAAGGTTCGAGATTATCTACATTTTGCTTTTCAAGAAGTACAAAGAGGCATTCGAGATCAAGAATATAAATTAATCGAGTATATGGTCGATGGTCATCATCGGAAAACACAACTATTCGATATAGTTCATGACCCGAGAGAAATGAAAAATCTAGCTAATGATGAGACTTATAGCGACATTTTAAAAACTTTGAGAAACGAGCTCAAAAGGTGGCAAACTACTTACGGAGATACACGGGAACAGGGCCAAATTTTCTGGTCAGCCTATCCACATTAGGTAATTATCAGAAAACCCTATAAATCAATCTATTAGTAGAGGGTATTTTAGTCTGATGTTCTTCAAATTAATGACTAGTTTATCTGAAAAACTAGAAACATAAAACTGGATTAGTTAACTTAAAACCGCGTTTTTATTCGGCCGAAGTTCCATCAACCACTTGTTCTGATCGTCCGATAGTGGATAAAGCAGATTCCTCACATATTATCGAAATTACAATAGTAAAGGAATTAGAGCTCGTTTTTTCCGCCTCAGATGAATCAAAAATAGTGCGATGTGTTATTACATTAGTTGTAGAAAGTAGAAAAGATCTTGGACGGATATAGCTAATTTTCCGTTTGCTAAATATTAGATTTTTTCTCTACAGTAGTAAGACATTAATTTTGTATTCGTCTAGTGCGTTCTTCAACCCAATATTACATTTCACATGCTGGTTTACTTATTCTAAGCAAACGTAATTACAAATGCTTCAGGCTGCATAAATTATTCAATCTGAATCCTTTTAAATCTTCGTCAGCTTATTTCTAAAACAACAACAAAATTCTTTAAACGCTGTAAATAAAAGGGAAAAATCACACAGCTGTTTTAAAGTGTTTTCGAATCAATAATTATTTATTTATAGGAGTACTATCGTGCATCAACATCAATATGTCGAACGAATCGTAGATCTAATGGACCCAGACAAAAACGTATTGCTTAATATGTCCTACCAAGATGCAGCAGCGCGAGTTGCTTCGGGAAATCCAAAAAAAAATAAGCGATATTGAAGGCC
>CAYVHK010000002.1:23695-43417 GCA_964451145.1 uncultured bacterium
CCAGTTTGGGATTATACAGAAAACAGGAAATGTTGTACGAATGGCTCGCTCGATTGGACGTCCGATGCGTTATTTTCTGGCCAAGCGCTCTGAAGGACCTTGCTTGATCGTGGCAGAACGCATAGAACAGCTACTAAATGTCTTAATTACCGAAGGACTAGAGGATCAGTTTCATCCATCTTATACAAGAATGGTACCAGCCCATTATGTTATTGAAATTGCTTTGGTTGGATGTCCTGACCCCAATCCAGTGAATACTCGTTTTTTTACTCCTGAGCGCAATACACTAGGAACTGACTTAGATGAAATTGGACATTGTTATATCGGAAAGGTTGCTGAAGTTATGGATAAATGGCTCAATACCGTTGATGATTCAGCTCCATTAGGCGTGCTATTTTCTGGTGGGGTTGATAGTGGCGCTATATTGCTTTTATTGCAATATTTGCTATTACAACGAAATCAGGCTCCCCAACGGCTTAAAGCGTTTACACTTAATATTGATGGAACATCAGAGGATACAAATCAAGCTAAGAAGTTTGTTGATGAAACGGGTATGAGCATGTTTCTGGAAGTAATCGAAGTTGATCGTAAGGATATCGACTTCAAAGCAGCGATCACAGTGATCGAAGATTATAAGCCACTAGACGTTCAATCTGCAACAATGGCTTATGCATTGCTAAAGAAAATTCGCGCACTGTATCCTGATTGGCTTTATATAGTGGATGGCGACGGTGGAGATGAAAACCTGAAAGATTACCCGATTGAAGATAATCCAGAGTTGACTATTACCAGTGTGCTTAATAACCTGATGCTCTATCAGGAAGGTTGGGGGGTAGAGGCAATTAAACACTCCCTAACCTATTCAGGAGGGCAAAGCCGAGGTCATGTCCGAACTTACGCTCCAGCAGCAACACTGGGCTTTCTAGGGTTCAGTCCGTTTGCTTTGCCATCGGTGATTGACATCGCCGAAGGAATACCTTTTATTGATCTGACTCAATGGAATCATGAAAAGCTCTACGAATTAAAAGGACAAGTGGTTAGTAGAGGAATTAAATCTGTGACAGGTGTTACGATGCCTGTTTTTAAAAAACGAAGATTCCAACACGGGGTGATCTCTCCGGATATTTTTCAAAAATCCTTTCCCAAATCAGATCAAAAGTATAGGGATGTGTTTTCGGAAGTCTTTCGCTACAATAAGTATGAATCTGCCTAATATTAACTTCCAACAAGTTATTGCTCGACGACCATCTAAGAATAAGGTCAATGCAAATCGTCCCTATGACTGGATGATAGAAAGGGAATGCGGTACTAATCTAGAACTGCAGAAAGTTGTTACTTTGTTTCTAACCGGAAGTGAATGTCCGTTTCATTGTGTAATGTGTGATTTATGGAAGAACACTCTCGATCATCCAACACCTATTGGCGCAATACCGCATCAGATCCGATGGGCTCTCGAAAAATTACAGATCAATTGGCGAGCCCCGCGCGATGTCAAAACCATTAAGCTATATAATAGCAGTAATTTCTTTGATAAGAGAGCCATACCCACTGATGACTGGCCAGAGATATCAAAATTGGTAAGCGGATTTCAAACCGTTATTGTCGAAAATCATCCAATTTTATGTAATGATCAGGTGTTTCAATTTCAGGATTTGATAGCCGGTCAGTTGGAAGTTGCTATTGGGTTGGAAATAGTCCATCCTAAGCTACTAAAATGGCTTAATAAGAAAATGACATTGAAACAATACGAAAATGCGGTTAAATACTTGACTGCCAATGATATCCAGGTTCGAACATTTATTCTAGTAAAACCACCGTCGCTCAGCGAAGATGAAGGAATTGAGTGGGCCATAAAATCAATGAAATTTGCTTTTGATTGTGGGGTGGAGTGTTGTTCACTTGTGCCAGTCCGAGCGGGAAACGGCCTGATAGATCAGTTGGGGCAAGACGGTTTTTTTAAAGCTCCTGATATCGCCAGTCTAGAATTTATACTCCAATCAGGGTTAGAGATGAATCGAGGTCGTGTCTTTATGGATTTATGGAATAGCGAGATATTTGAAGGATGTACGGCTTGCAAGCCTCTACGATTGCAACGTATTTTGATCATGAATGAATATCAGACTTTAAAGCCAGAAGTAGAATGTCATGCCTGCTATTGATAATAGAAAAATGATGATTATAGGTGGTGGTTTTGGTGGATCGCTTCTGGCTGCTATTCTTGCCAAGTCTGGTATCACGGTTGTATTAATCGATCGCAAGTCTCATCCTCGTTTCACTATTGGCGAATCCTCTACTCCAACAGCCTCGTTTATTTTGAAGGCGCTAGTAAAACGTTACGAACTGACCGAGTTAGAATCGATGACAAAGTACGGCCTTTGGAAGCAGAAACTTCCTGAAGTAGGATGTGGAATCAAAAGAGGATTCAGCTATTTTTTTCATTCACCTGGAACTCCAGTTCAGACTACCGAGATGCATGACCAAGAATTACTAGTTGCGGCAAGTATATCTCGTTCTACGGCAGATACCCAATGGTATCGTCAGGATGTAGATGCTTATTTATTTGAGTACGCTAGAGGGTGTGGTGTAACCTGCATACCGAATAGTAAGGTAGTCTCAGCTGACTTCGACGAAAAAAGCTCTCGTTGGATGGTTCAATTAGACACTAACCAAAAAATCCACCAAATAGACTGGATTGTCGACGCATCCGGACCAGACCAAGCTATGTGTAGTCTAACTAATATCATTCAAGGGAAAAAGTCGGATTTAGAAACCAATACCGCTGCCATTTACGGGCATTTTGAAAATGTTTATCGTTACGACGCATTGCTCAAGGAGGCTGGTATGGATTTGTCCGATTTTCCGTTTTCGTCAGACGAGGCGGCCCAACACCATTTGATGGATCATCAATGGCTTTGGGGTTTGAGATTTGACAATGGGATCACTAGCTTAGGGTTAGTAGCAGACTTGAATCATTACAATTTCAATTGCGAATTGTGGGAGGCTATGTTGACTACTTATCCTCCAATATCCCAAATGCTTACTGATGCTACTTTACATCGTACAACCCCAACTTTGTGCTATTCAGGTCGATTACAACGGCTAGCTCATTGTGGTTACGGCCAGGGCTGGGTTGCATTACCTCATACTATTGGATTTGTTGATCCACTACACAGCACAGGAATTGCGCATACCTTAAGTGGAGTGGATCGACTAGCAAATATTCTTACGGACTCCAATATTAGCCACCAGAAAATTCAAGATTATTCATCAGCAGTCTACCGAGAACTACGTTTAATTGACCGTTTGGTGGCCGGTTGTTACAAATTGATGCCTAGTAAGCCTCATTTTGAGGCTTATTGTATGCTCTACTTTGCAGCAGCCCATAATTATGAAACACAATGTGCGGCTTTAGATACATCCGAATTACTTCCCGGAATTTTTCTCTCTGATAATACCGAGATGGTTCAGTTGATCGAGCACGGCTATAGTTGGGCAAGCAACACAGCAGCACGTGATAACTGGCAGGATGTCAGAGGATTTGAGCAACAAATCAGAAATCTGATTGCTCCTTTTGACCAAATTGGCCTTTGTAATCCTGAAGTGCGTTCTATGTATGACTACACCGCCGTTTCACAGCCAATATAGGAATATTCATCGTTTTTTAGGGCCTTTAGGACACGTATCTGATCTACTGTTCGAAAACATCTTCAATTGAAACAAGGTTTCTATTAAGCCGTACTAAGGAAGAACAATCGATAAGAAAGTTCTCTCATGTTTGAGAAAGTTTAGTCAGCCTAATTACTCGCAGATTTTACTATCATCTGATTTGTCAATTTACCGAGGTACGAGTTTTCTCCTTTGTCCGACTATTTGTAAGCTCAGATTTGATGAAAATATATGCACTGTGTTGAAATTGATGTCATGAGATCATTATAGAAGAATGTTTTAGGCAAAGATAGCTTAAAAATTAAATTCTAATCACATTCAAAGTGATCAGGCGCAGAAAAAAACAAACCAATTATCCGTTCAGTATGAGGGCGATTAGGTCTGAATTTACAAAAAATCAGGCAAACTTGATCCGAAAATCAAAAATCAGTATGAGTGAAAATTTGAATAAGCTAGCTAAGTTTTTCTTCATTACTAATTCTTATTACCTACTACTTTGGTTGCCATTTAGCCTAACTATGAGTTTGGAATTGGCTATCGCACAGAATATATCGCCAATTACCGGTTCATCTGGTTTAGCCAGATCGATCGATAGTGAGGGGGATTTTGTATATGTTGGTGCTGGCTCACAACTGTCGGTACTTGATGCCGCAGATGTATTGGACGGTCAAGCTAAAGAGCCGATTTGGCAAGGGGCATTGACGGTTCCGGGTCCAATTAGTCAAATCACCATCCACAAGAGTAGTTCCAATACCATTTCCGCTTATCTGGCTCTCGGTGTGGCTGGTTTTGGTATTGTTGATGTCAGTCAATCGGCTTCACCTAAGTATATAGCGGGTCTGCCTGAAATCAGACAGTTGAATCACTTTTTTTTCGACAAGGGAGAAGATAAGGCCCACGTTTACTTAGCTGATGCACAAGGTGGATGGCATATAGTCAATATCGAGGAAGACAAATCCCCCATCTTGTTATCAAGCCAATTGGGAAACCTCCCCATTTCTAACGTGTATGTTCATCGAAAGAAAGCTTACGTTATTAGCCAGTCCAATGGTTTGGGACAACCAAGTGAACTTTTCATCTACGACGTAACGCAGAAAACTAATCCTACCCTTCAATTAGTTAAAACAGACGTTGAAGTTTCTTTGAAGAATAGTATCGAATTGAAAGGAATGGCTGAGCAGATTATTGTCCGACGCCTCGATAACCAAAAAACTTTAGCTTACATTAGCTTAGGCAAAGATGGACTCCAGATTTTAAACGTTACAGACCTCGAGAATATTAAAGCTAATCAAGAGCCTGTCGGAATCGTGGGAGCAAGCGATATTGCCTTAGACGAAAACGATAGGCTCTATGTTTCTGACCAATACATCGGGTTATATATTTTCGATGATGACAATAATTTGGATACAATTCCCAATCAAATACCGACCGACTTTATTTCCCGACCAACTGCTGCTTTTAATGTGTCATCTACTAGTAAAAAAGCCAATCTACACACAGTTGATGGACTCAATCAAGTAAGTGTTCTAAGTCAGGATTTAGATCTAAAAACAGCTTGGGAATTGATGGGTAGCTGGCGAACAGCGGGTGTGGTCGAATCAGCTATTTTTTACGTTAATGATGGTCAGGGAATAATTGCGACTGCTAATGGTCCAAATGGAGTTTCTCTTTTTACTGTAGAATCGGTTAATATCGAATCTGGAGACTTAAAGGCTAGTAATCAGTTTAGAACCTTCTTAGACGTGGAAAGTTCTGTCTCAGGCTTAACCTACAATAATATGACCGGTTTACTCTATATTTTTTCTTCCAGTTTGACGTTGGTTGATTCCAAACAAAATCATAAAATTCTGTACCAACTTCCGTTAATCAAACCGGCTAAAAGTTTAGTACTAGTTCCTTCGCTTTCATCCACCACACCACCAACATTGGCCTACCTTGCCACTGATATCCTCAGGGTTTACGATTTGGCAACACCAACTAACCCACAACCAATAACGACTGTACCTGTTTCCACTGTCGAAGACCAGTTTCTATTTCAGGAAAAGGAAAAAACTTTACTGTGTTTGGCTTGTGGTGCTGATGGTTTGCGAATTTTGGATGTTAGCCAACCGATTCAGCCCAGTATCATTAGTACTTTGCCCACGATTCCCGACGGTTTTAGCCGAAAAGTTAAGGTGATTGGTCAACTGGCATTTGTAGCTGATAGCTATGGTGGGCTATGGATCGTTGATTTGGCCGAACCATCACAACCAAAAGAGGTATCCCGTCTTCAAACTGGCAGCGTAGTACAAGACTTAATGGTGAACGGAGAATTCGTCTTCTTAGCTACTGCCACAAGAGGTGTGCAAGTAGTTAATATTAGTTTTCTGGATGAACCCAAAATTGTCGGCAACTACTTGACATCTGGCTCAACCTTATCTGTGTTCGAAATTCCGTCGACTGGTCAAAGCAATATTCAGCAAATCTTGATTGGTGATGCCAGTAATGGAGTACAAGTACTCTCTGTGGATCTGCCAGTGATTAGAAATCCGATCATTACTAGTTTGTCCCCTCGAACAGTGTTACCTGAAAAAAATGTTACTATTGGTGGGCAGAATTTCAACGCTAATATTAGTGTTCGGTTTGGCAATTTTGAGGCTAAGCAAGTCAAGTGGATATCAAACAACGTTATTCAAGCCACTATTCCTAAGGATATGGCAGAAGAATGGGTTGATGTAGTTGTCACTAATCCGGAAGAAACGAGTTGTAAATTTCCCTCGGGTCTGAAAATTGCGGGAAAGCGGGCTGAACTTTTTATTTTTGCCCCTACTAAACCTGATCAGGCTCTGGAAAAGATCGATTTTAGCACCGTACCATTGGGGGCTGATACTCCACCCGTTTTTCCTGTGCAGATAAAAAACAATGGTACAGCCCCTTTAGAAATAAAACGAATCGATTTGCCGAGCCGAAAATTCACAATCCAGTCAACTCAGACTTTTCCGTTGGTCATCAATCCCAATAAGACGGAATCGATCACCTTGCGCTTCGAACCGATAGCTATCCTGAAATTGGAAGATCTGATCATCCTCCACTGGAGAACTAGCGGACAGGAGATGGTCCACCGGCAGAGCTTGCCTCTTAGTCTAACAGTAACCGGTAGAACCGAGTCCTTTACCGTTTTGGGTATAGGTCGTCATGTAACAATTGATGGTAATAAAACAGTTGAAAAGACTTATGTAGATAAAAATCATACTGTTGAGGTAACAATCACTTCAGATGATGGATCAACCGTTGTTTTCTCTACAGTTAGTCCAGTCCGGTCAATTACCAGCGGAAGTACTTATACCTATATTACATCGATTGACCCCAATCCCGAAACAGGTTATGCACCTATTGAGATCGGACACCAAATTGAGATCAACGTTTTCTATCACGATCCTACGGTTTCATCCAATGAGTCAGGTACGCCTACCGCATTGCTTGGTCTTAGTGCAGACGGCCAAGAATATAATGGCGAAACTAAGATCGAAATTAAGGAGACACACCTTTCTCAAAAAGAAGTCAACATTGATTTCAGTATTCTATTTCCCAAGCCAAAAATAACTGATATTACCCGATTAGATTTAAGCAACCCCAATTTGATTGATCCGAGCGGTGGTGGTGGGACGCCCATCCGTCTACACGGTCTTAACTTTCGACCCGGCTTGAATTTGAGAATCCAGACGGGGCTAACAAAAGACCAATTGACCTTGGCCACCCAAGTTGAACGTTTCTCTAACACTGAGTTACGAGCGTTCACGCCGATTGGTTTACCGGGTGAAAATCGAAGTGTGGTTGTCATCAATATCGACGGACAAGAGTCAAATCTTACCAACTCACCAACCTACACTTACAACTTGGTTGATCGAATATCTATTCTGAATCCAGATGCGATAGTTCAACCGGAACAGGATAGGTTACTAATAGCTCCTGTTTTAACTAAAGGTGCACCTTTTACTCTGTCTATTTCTACAACCAAAATGCTACAAGCTGTTGGCTTCGACAAAAATGGTTATCGACTGATGTTACAAGATACTGTTTGGGAAATTGTTGGTAACGCTCGTGATGGAGGAATTACGCCTAACACTGGACAATTGACAACTGGTTCCAAGAAAGGAGACTTCAAGGTACGAGTAACCTATACGACCGGTGGAGCCAATCTGACGTCGATCCAACCAATCACAGTAACAGCAGGTGCGCCAGCCAAAATTATCGGTGTTTCAGCAAGTCCAACTCAATTGACAGCCTCAACAGAAAATAACCCAACACATAGCCAAATTACGGTTCGTGTTACCGATCAACAAGGTAACCCTGTAACGGATCTAAGAATGGACACTCAAGGTTTTCCAAGTAGCAAATCCCTTAACTTTAAAGCCAAATATAGCCAAGGCGATAGCACACCGGCACAAATCGGTCAATTTAGTGATTTTATATCTAATGGAGATGGTACCTATCAAATCACTTACACCACCCCAAATTATCTAGAGGTATTCAAACAGGGAATCTCGGGGCAATATCCTAAACCGCCAATTAAGGTGTCAATTGTGGTTAATGACCAAATCGCAACCCAACCACCACTGGCTTTATACCCTCCGGCCGCCTTGCTAACCATATCACCCTAACGAACATTTGTTCTTGATCTTTCTTCGATTGACCTGACACGAATTTCGAATTTGACTGATTTTCGATCCAAAATTCAAGAAGCTACCCAGTTACTCGAAATAAATCAAGAATTGAAAGGGCAAAGCATTCCTATTTTTCAACCTTTGTTCGTAGTAACGGAAAACCGCACTGGTGATTTTTTAGAGTCTGTTCCAGTTAAATATACCGGAAGTAATCGCTACGAAGTGTTAGCTAGTAGTAAACTAAGCCCTCCACCATTACGATCAAACCCATCCATTTTTCCTACCAGTTTGCCGGCCCACAAAGACCCTACCAAGGAGGTCAAGTGGGAGGTGGTACCAGAGAACATTTTGAAGCAGCTATCTCGCCTGACGGCAGATGGGACCGCTTCTAAGAAATTTATCGTTCATGGTATTGACAATCTAGGCTCATTTGTGACGCATAAAACCCCAATTTTAGTCAATGGGTTCACTCAACAATCAGCAGGACAAGAAGAATTACAAATTTCGACTACCGTTGGTCAGTTGGTTGATGAACATCTAACCGATACCGGTTATGAATTTGTTTACTTAGCTTCAACGACTCAACAACGCAAAGTTCGTTTGGCAGGTCGAACCCGAAATGCTAGCGGTCAAATTGACCTCCAACTGGTCAGTGGAGCAACAGCTAATATTGATCTCCAATTTATCAGTAACGATTTTGGAGGTGATATGCCACAGCTTCCTGCGGATGGAGGAAAATCTAAGATTACCTTCCGATTATTTATGACTGATCGATATGGTAATCCGGTCATTCTTTCCGAACCTTATAACAACCCAGTTTCAGCATCAGCGCAGATTACATTTACACTAAAAACGGACGAAAATCAGGTCCAGTTTTATTTTCCCATATTCGAAGAATTAACTAATCCGATCATCAACCTAGGCACGATTCAAAACTTTGTTGATTTTCAGAATGGCTCTTATACCGCCGAATATATGACTGGTAGTAAGATGGGACAACTGGAATTACGGATTAAAAACGGAAATGCTACAACCCAAAAAACATTGTCAATTTTACTAGGGGAAAAAGCCGAACTAGAGCTTATCAACATAGATCGCTATCGAATAAACTATGAGCTAGAACAGGATAAGCTTTTTCTCAAAGGGCATACTCCCATTGCCGATGGTGATATTATTCACCTATGGTTCGTAGTAAAGGATACAGATGGCAACTCAGTTAGTGGATTGACCCTAACGGTCAATGTCGATAAAGGCCAAACAGATGCAATAGTTCAAGAAGAGGAAATCGGAGCCTCCAATATCATTGATTCTAAGAACGATGAATGGAAGTATCCCTCTACTAAAAGTTTATACAGAGTAGACTACAATCCGCCCAAACAAGCTGGACATGTAAATATTTCTGTTATAGCAGAAGATCCAAAAAGTATGATTACCCCACCGTTCCAGATTAATAAAACATTCAAGTTGCCAGTTACTCCCAACCGCCCATCGTCAGCTCAATCCACTATCAAAATTGGTGATGATCAAAGGGTAAGGCGTCCACCGGCGGACGGCCATGAGGCAATCATCGCTACCGTGACCATTCGGGATAAAAACCAAAATTTGATTCCTGGTCAAAAGCTAAAGTTAGTAGTGGCTGATCAGCCCGAAACGGCTATCCCAACCATAATTCCTCTACCAAAGAATTCACAGAACTATATTCCATCAACCAACGAAGACGGTCAAGTATCCTTCGAATTGAAGCTAAAACATCCTGATGCAACTACCAGCGACAGCGTCTTGAAGGTTAGAGTGGAACTAATTGATATCGATTCGGCGTTTCAGCCGCTAACGGCTTTAGTGCCTTTCAGTTCTCCAAAGATAGCAGAAGTTGAGTTTACTCAGTTACCAGTGGAACTTCGAGGTAACGGTAACTCAGAAGGTCAAGTTTTGCTAAGGGCTAAAAATGAAGTTGGCGAACTTATTACAAACGCTGATATGTGGGTTACGCCATCCGAAGGTGAAATTGTGAACGAAAAAATCGTACCTTTTGGAAACGGTGTTTACCGAGGCATCTACCGTTCCGCTAGCAGAATGAGTACAATAACTTTGGATGCAGAAGCAAAAAGTGATATTCATAAATCAGATTTACAACCTGAATTGGTCAACAATGAGTTCAGCTTGCTCGCAGGAGATGTGTCACCAACTAAGTCCACGGTAGAAGTTTCTGAGGAAATTATTTTGGCCAATGCCAAAGCAAAGACCACTGTTGAAATCACATTGGTGGATGGAGCAGAAGAATCAAACCCGATACAAGGGCAATCAGTCTCTTTATCCATTCCTGATTATTCCAATAAGGTAATTATCGAACAACCTTTACCTACTAATAGCAAGGGGAAAACAAAAGGTTATATCCGTTCATCTACAGTACATCAATTGGGAGATGCACCGATTCAGGTGGAAGTAAAGGTCATAGTCCAGCCAGCTACCGATCAAGATCAAACCATTGTCCTCTCCGGTAAAGCTAATCGTCCTCTGACCTTTTATCTGGTTCCTCCGTCGCCAGACCATATTAACTTCGCATCTATCAAATACCAAGATGGATCAAAGGCCGATTGGCTAAATGCTAAAGGGCTTGATGACGAAAATAAAAGCGAAGCTATTCTAGCAATTCAAGTGTTGGACAAAGCAGGAGATCCAGTGGCACCGCGCGAGCCGACTATGTATTTAACAGCTTCCGCCGGTCAAATATCAAAACAAGCTGATCATTTAGGTGGCGGTTTGTATCAAGCTATCTTTACAGCACCTAGTTACCCTGATAATAGTTTAGAGATTAAAGCAAAAATCGCAGACTTAGACAACGAAGATAAAGCTTGGCTGGAACACACAAAAATTATCACTATCCGAAAGACCGATATTATCCCACCTAGCATTGAAAAAGCCGAAACTGTTAATAGTAAAGAGGTTTTATTACGATTTGATGAGCCAGTTTTTGATTTAATGATCGAAAATTGGTCGGTGGATGAAAACCGTGTTGACCAAATTATTCCTCAATTCCAATCTGGCTTGAGTCGAGGACACCAAGAATTTCGTTTGATATTGGTCACACCAATTTCACCTTGGGCAGAACCGCTAGTGGCTTACCAAACACTAACGTTACCAGTTATAACAGAAAGCAATGCCGACGAAAACGATCTTGAAATGCCACTTGTAGTGCAAGATCTAATTGGAGCAGTACAAGATTTATCTGGCAATTTCCTACCCACGGTTAGTATCAAAGCCGAAGATAAAATCACCCCAGAATTTCAAGCACAAATCACCGGTGCAAATCGAGTTTTATTAACCTTTACTGAACCGGTGATAGGATTCCAACCAAATGTTTATTCACCTGCCCCAGATAATGATGATCATATCGGTTGGAAAATCCAAAGTGGTGAATTCAAAAAAGAAATGGCAAACTTTGTCACCAATTTTGAACCACTTGACTCAACGGAAAGCCAAGGCTATCGTCTTTGGCAAATCGATTTCAGACCTGAATACGATTCGACTATTCCTTGGTTTCTTCCCATTAGAACCGGTCAAATATCCAATCAGATCCGATTTGAATATAAGCAAGACCCGACTTCTGATCAATTTCAACCACAGACTGATCTAAGTGGTAACCCGATTAGTAGTAAGCCCGTAATTGCAATATTCAAAGAACTGCCCGTTATTGTGGTTCTGGATAGCAAAGGCAATCAGTTGGAGGAAACCTTGTCGGTTTCGGAAGGGCAAACTATAAAATTAGACATCGTTATTACCAACGAGCGTTTGTTGATAGACGAAATATCTTCTGAATCACCCAATGGACTGTTTACGGTTACTATGCCCACAGATAATAAGATTACCATCGAGTCGGAAGCGGCAATTTATACGTCTCTATCCGATTACAAAAATAGCCTAAGCGAAAAGGGAAAATTAGATTGGGTCGAGCGGTTTACCAATGTTCTGGGTAGCAGTGGAAAGAATTTTTTGGCCCGATCCTATAACGTAACTTTTGGTCATAATATTGCCACTGCTAGTATACCAAAAGAAGTATACCCGTTCGTTGTTTCAGTCGAAGACAAAAGCTTTCCAAACCAACCGGTTCAAAAAAAAATCCAATTTGAAGTCAATAATCGTAGTTTAGCGGCAAGAGTAGAAATAGCCAGTGTTAGAGAACAACTAGTTGCAGACGGAATGGACAAAACTCCGATTATGATTACGATAACCGATTCGGCCGGTGAACCTGTGGAAGACGAGCAGGTCATACTAGTAACCAACGATGGCAGGGAGTTCAAAACCTATTTCCCTTCTCCCTATGTCAAAGGTAACTATCAAGGAGTTTACACGACCAATAATGACCAAATTGGTGATGTGATTATCTCCGCAAAAACTTCGTTAGATAGTGTGTCGGCCCAAATCACAATTGATCATTTACCAGAGCAACCAGATACTGTTCATTTAACCATTGTTGATCCCGAATTGCCAGCAGACGGCAACTCAATTACCCGCCTAATAGTTACGTTACGTGATCGTAAAAGCCGTCCTATTGATGCTCAATTTGCCTATTTGAATTCTAAAAAAAACCCACAATCTCCCACATTTGAAGTACAAAAAGTAGAAGTCCGTTTTGACCCACCACCGAAGTATGGTCGAATATGGGGCCAAAATACAAATTCGACAAATAGCGCGCTGGAAGCGACCGATGTTGATGAACTGAAAATTGCTAACCGTGGGTTTGCTATCGGTGGCTTGACAGGCAAACATCTGGCTTTCTACCAAGTGCCAACAGAATTTTTGCCCAAACGGGAAACAGTCAAAATTGTGGCTAAAGTAACCGTCTATGATCCGAAAAAAGGCGGTAGTATTACTCTGAGCGGTGTCGCTCCTCTCGTTTTGTATAGACCAAATCAGTTGCCAACAATGACTATTAAAGGTCCACTGAGCGAAATTTCAGGTAACACTCTACCAACGCCGCTATACGAGAATGATGAATTGAAACTGGAGTTGGTCGTCGAAGATCCAGATCAGGATCACGTTAACTTCTATGCAGAAAATCTGCCATCAGGAGCTACTCTGAATCTACCAACCAAATCTGGTCAAAGTGCTAATTTTGTATGGCGGCCAAACAGTCAACTAGTCAAAGCTGAAGAAAAGGAGAAGACTTTTACAGTTACTTTTCATGCGACTGATGGTCGTGGAGGTAGTGTCAGTCGAGACTTGAAAATAGTAGCGAAACATCTCAGCTCGGCGAAACAGATCAGTCTATTTGCCACGCCTAATAGACTGGTCGTTGGACAATCAGCTGAGTTGTCATCAGCCAATATTCGTGCCATTGTAAGTGATGGAGATGGTATTCGACAGCCCTACGAAGCTGTAAAAATGATGGCTAAGTTCATACCAAATCTACCTGTTACAGAAATCATAGCCGAAACAAAAACATCATCTTCAGTGGATACCAAAAATCGTGTGTTAGCTACTAACCTTGCTGTCATTGAAGAGGAAGCGGGTGTTTATCGAGCGGTTTTTGTTGCTGGTACAAAGTCTGGTCGAGTATCAATTACAGCTCAAATCGAAGGTACTAACATTAAGTCGAAACCGGTGGCACTAGAAGTTTTGCCTGGCTCGATATCTGCTCTCATGGTAACCGGACCAGTTGTTAAAAAGCCAAACCCGATTCAATTAAAAGCCGGAGAAAGCGAATTTTTTACTGTCTGGGGACAAGATGAATATTATAATCGATCTCCAATTCCTCAGGATGATTCCTCTGTTTTTCAATGGACAGTTCAGGGTAACATCGGCCAAATTATACCAGAGAAGGAAAGTAACTCTGATCATTCCCACCGTCGTTTTCAATTTAAGGCGCAGTCAGTCGGTCAAGGGGATATTACGTGGTCAGCTTTAATCGCCGGCAAAAAAATAGAACAAAAAACTGATAAAATCAAAGTTTCCCCCGGTCCACTAGACAAGATTTTGGTGGATATTACCGAGCCGAAAAAATTACCAAAAAGTGTACCAATCGGCGAAGAATTAACACTGGAGGTCACAGGAATGGATGCTTTTGGCAACAGTCTATCATTGACCAAAGACAAAGTCGTGTGGACCGTAATCAATGATATTGGTGAGATGAACACTGACTCATTACCTACTAGCCAACCGATAGCGGTATTCAGCCCACGTCAAATCGGTAACGGACGTATTTCCGCTAGTGTAGGAAATTTGAAAGGTCAATCAACATCAATTTCGGTTGTATCAGGTCCGTTACAAAGGATTGAGATAAAACCGATTAAAACAGAATATCGAACACAAGATCCAATTGAACTATCTGCTGGTGTTCAAATTGAGTTTTCTGTGCATGGTTTCGATCAGATAGGCAACCAAATCGCTGTTCCCAACGCCTTATCAAATTGGCAAATCCTATCACCAACTGATGACACCGAAGCACCCGTTGGAATCGGAACCTACGAGGTAATCAAAAATCAAGTTAGGGAAAAGATTGAGCCAAGTGGTATCTATACCTTTCGGGCAACTACCATTGGTCTTGGTCGAATTGATCTAACATTTAAACCATCAACAGGAAATATTATTAAAGCGAGATCCACTAACATCAAGGTTTCGGCAGGTTTCGTCCACGCATTAAAAATAGAACCTCAAAATCCAACTGTCGTAGCTGGAGAGACGGTCAAGTTTCGTATTACTCCACGAGACAATTACGACAATCTTGTTTTGTTGGATGATGAAGGAATATCCAAGACGAATATTGACGAAAGTCAAGATCAGGAAAAACTGAAACAAAAAATTGAAATCAGGCTACAATTAGTCAAGCCTACTAATAATCTCCAATTTCAGCCAATTGGTGAAATTATTAAAGGGCACCAGTTAGAAGCAAAAAAAACGGGTGTTGGACAAGTGAAGGCAACTCTGATCCGTTCAGAAGTGGAATCTTTACCACTGCATAAACGACCGCCACCGATTGAAGTATACGCTCCAGTTACAGTGGTGGCGGGGCCAGTAACCGCCGTCGAAATTCACCCTAAAGAGGCGTTCAGTGTTGAAGTTGGAAAAACCGTAGTGTTCCAAGCAATCGGTTTTGATGCATTGGGTAATGCAATACCTTTAAAAACTGGCTTAAAATGGACTTTAGAAAAACTAGAAGGGAACCTAGGTAAGATAGATCAGGAAGGAAAAGTTGAAATTACCAGTATTGGAAAAGCCAACACAATTGTAACTTTCACTTTTCCAAAAACTGGTGAAGAACCATCCAAGGTTCTGACAGGTGTTTCTAGTGAATTCTCCAGCGGTATACCCATTCCACTACAGTTTACAAAAACCCAGCGCCCTAAAACCATAGTTGGTGCAGGAATTGACCAACAGCTGGTTTTGCCCATATCAGCTCAAAATGTGCCTTTACCCTTTCAGCTATTGAAAGGCTCAATGTTGCTTGCTTATCCATCAGACTTGATTCAGTTTGAAAAAATGAAAACCATTGGCGGTTTCACCGTTAAAAACAATCTGATTCAGCCAGGCAAATTATCCTTGACTTGGAATTTGAAATTGTCCCCGGCAACCAGACAGGAAGGTGCCCCTGTTCATTTTACCGATTTAACTTTTACAGTTTTGCCAACGGCTAAAATAGGAGCAATATCTTCAATCGAATCTATCTCACTCCAACTGGAAGGAAGCAAAGGCTTAATTCCCAGCAATCGACCACAAGTTGAGTTTCACCTACTGCCTAACATGCTTGTTGACCTAGTACAGGTTAAACCAGTAAAAACAGTACCATTGATACAACCTAAACTAGGTGATCCAACGCCTACTGAAAATACTCCAGCAGTGAATGATAAAAACATGGAGGGTTCGGCATCGGAAAATTATATTGCCACAGTCAATCCTGACGAGGTGGTAACTTTCGATCTAAGGGTGAGTAGGCCTCATCCTTCACCAATCAAATTGGCTACTGGTCAAATTAATATTAAATCAGTTGCAGCAATCGCAAGCTTTGAATTGAAAGGAAGCTTATTAAACAATATTGTTACCGATCAACTAGCTGAAGATGTGCAAATTTCTGAGCCGAAATCAATGATTCGAATTAAACCAATCTCCAAGGGTCAGGCTCTGGTAATTGAGGATTGGGACACAGTCTTTGGTGATTCTACTCATCAAGCAACGGTGGGACAACTAACACTAACCATTAGCTCGAATGCTCCTGCCAAACCATTTCCACTACCGATTACGTCCACTTTCGAATCCGGGGAAGGCGACATCTTTGGTTTGACGAGATCTAAGCCCCAGTTGCTGGTACTGGATAACAGACCACCTACCGGCACAATCATTATTAATGAAGGACGAACACATACCAACAAGCTAACAGTAGAATTAAATTTTGCTGTTACCGATTCAGATGGCAAAGTCGCCCAAATGCGAATTGCAAATATTGAGCTGGCCACTGTTTCCAATAGTAACCAGCCTGATAAAGGGAATGAGGAGAGGCTTCCACCACTAGATTGGGAATTATTTGCCAAGACCAAGGATTGGAAATTGACGGAGGGTGAAGGAGAAAAGTTGGTCTACGGTCAATTCAAAGACCAACTGGGTAATCTCACCACTCCAGCTTTGGTAGGAACAATAATCTACGATATTACACCACCAATTGCCAGCATTCGCATATCTGATCCGGACCTAAAAAACCCGAGTACTACTATTGATATGCAACCACAGGATAACCTCTCCAATATGTTGATTTTAGGTCAAGTACGATTGAGTAATGTCTTCTTTGATGGAAAGAAAGATAAAGATAGTCAAGATGAACCATTGAAATGGTTACCAGTAAGAAAAGAAATGAAGTGGAATTTTTCGGAAGGTAGTGGAACAAAAACCGTTTATGTCCAATTCCGAGATCCAGCTGGTAATTTATCCAAGGTTGTTTCAGCGGAGGCTGAGGTTGATGTCACACCACCGGTCATTGTTAAATTTTCCCCTACTGATCAGAAAACCTTTGTTCCGATTAATGCTCCAATTACTATTACCTTCAGTGAGGCTATTGATGGGCAAGGCCTAACTAACAGTAGCCTAGAGGTCACTAGTCTATTAACAGCAGGTGAAACCCAAACAGTTTATGACTATGATGGTATTTTAGAGACTGCTGGATCAATTATTCGCTTTCGGGCACAGAACGTATTTGGCAATCTAACCCAAATTTCGGTTCGCTTCGATGCTACTGTCATCGACCAATACCAAAATCCAATCGTTCAACAAAAAACATGGACTTTCTCTACAGGGTTAGGCATTTGGCCAGGAGATACAAATAATGATGGTTCAGTTGATATGTTAGATGTAATCCCAATTGGTCGTTACTGGCAAAAACAAACCATTGCACGCCAATCAGAATCGCTTATGTGGTTAGCACAACCAGCTCAGCCAAGTATCTCGGTTGAGGAATTGACTGACGGAAAAATAGCCGCTACATTTGCTGATGCTGATGGAAATGGTCTTGTATCGGCAAACGATATCGTGCCAATTGCACAAAATTGGTTCAAGACCCATCAGGTACCGACTGAAATGAGTAATGCTATGGCGCCAACTGCTAACGTGCCTCAAAAACAACAACACTTGTCTGAACAATTAGACATTTATCAACAACTATTTAATCGCTTGGAAAGACTACCTAATTCTGAAGGAACGAAGCAACTGCAACAGTTTCTACAAGAGCAGATATTATGGATACAAAAACAATTGATGCCTCGTCAGACACAATTGTTGGCTAACTACCCTAACCCATTCAATCCTGAAACTTGGATTCCTTACCAATTAGCTAATGATGGAACAGTTTTGCTTACTATATATAATGCTTTGGGCCAAGTGGTACGCCGGCTCGACTTAGGACTTCAAACAACAGGTTACTATATTGACAAATTACAAGCCATACATTGGGATGGTAGAAATCAAGCTGGAGAGATAGTCACCAGTGGTATTTACTTTTACCAACTCCAAGTTCACTCTGCCAAAGACTACTACGCCCAAACACAAAAGCTTATCTTGGTTAAATAAATTTAAGGATAATTGTCACCTGTCATTTCAGATTTAGTTTTGATATAATTGGGCTATCATTGGACAAGGAGTTGCAAACAGATGCTGAAATTTATAGCTCGGTTGTTTCAAGGTTCGATGGATATCGAACGAACTTATGGTAATTGTGATCGGGCAATTAGTTTATTGCAGAGTTATAACGAAGATCCAAATGGATTTTCGGAAAAGAAAAAGACTGATATGAATGAAACAGTCGAACTCGCAATTCGAGAAGCGACTGATCTGATTAATATGGAAGGAGAACGGAACTGGATTGGTGTTTTTCGCGAGATGCATTTAAACTTAGCTTCTATTCACCTTGAACTTGGCAATCGAGAAAAAGTGGATCATCATTGTCAGCAATTGGCTAATTACGGGGAGCCGGGTAGGTTGGATGCGGAAGAGGTTTTGGAAAAACTAAATTCGACTCAATCCAGTACAGTATCCATGGTCTAACTGGTTTAGTGCAGCCGTAATATTCATCAGCCATGCGTTTCCTCGCACCGGCTATGCTGGCGTTATTGGCACTACTCCCACTGGTGGTAGTGTTGCATCAACTACGTTCCAGAAGTCCCCAACGTACCGTCACAACACTGTTTTTATGGTCCACATCTAGTCAAAATACCAATAGCCGTTTTGACTTTCAGCGGCTAAAACTGTCGACAGTTCTATTTTTACAATTGGTTATTTTGGCCTTGCTAATTGCCAGTTTAGCCCGTCCTGCATACCGTCAGTTTCGGCCATTTTCGAAAGATCAGGTTGCCGTCATCATCGACAATTCGGCTAGTATGTTAGCTTTGGTTAAGCCTCGCGAACTTCAAACGCGCTTCGATTTAGCTAAGTCGGTGGCACATCAACTAGTTGACCAACTGAATGCTGAAAGACAAATGGTCGTGTTACCAGTCTCAGATGTAAATCTTCTGTTGGACAAAGGTATTGTGTTTACCTCAGCTCAGCAACGCCTTCATCAAACTATCGATCAAATGACAGTTCGTACTACTGAAATTGACTTCTCTATGCTTAGCACTAGCACTTTACCAGTCGAAGTCATTTTCATTACGGATCATCATCGCCAACATCACGATTCTATCACTTCGATACATCGAGTCTACGTAGGTCAGAATATCAAAAACATCGCAATTACCGAGATTCAGTTAACTACAAATCTCAATCACCAACCAAATGTGAAAGTTCGAGTGGAATGGTTCGATATTGGGTTTCCCTTAGGTCAACAATCACCTGTTGAACTCCAAATATTGATTGATGATGTTTGGTTTGCTAGACGATTTGTCAGCCGTCCAAATAAACAAGTGCAAACTATTGATTTTGATCTGTCAACTGCTCCACT
>CAYVHK010000002.1:43427-47578 GCA_964451145.1 uncultured bacterium
CCTACAATCTCAGATAATAACGGCTAAACTGAAGATCGAAGATGGTCTCGCGCTTGACAATTCAGCAAACTTAATTTTTCAATCAAAAAATAATCCTGAACTCGTTTTGGTAAATGACCGTCGGCCTTCACCATTAAATGTCTTTTTAGCTAATCATCCAGATATTAACTTAACATTGGCTACCACCGATACCTACAACCCTAATTTTGGTGATATTGTTGTGTATGACCAAATTATTCCTAATTGGACAGCAGTAGATGATCAACCACAACAAAACATACTGATCATCAATCCTCAAAAAAAATTACCTTTTGCTAAAATCCTAAACCAAAACAAAGTATCTATGGTTACTGATCAACATCAACATCATCCAATTATGGAAACGGTGCCTGTTCTGGGCCTAAAAATTCGCAGTTCCACTCACTATCAGCTACCGATTTGGGCAACAACATTGATTTCTGCGGTATCTTCGAATGGTGCCACTGTGCCAATCATTTGGGTAGGACAACGACCCAACGGCCAAAAAATTGGCTTAATTAGTTTTGATGCATTTAACTTGCGTCAATCTCGATTTGCCTTGATGATTCCAGAAATGCCTATAATAATGGCTCAATTAATAGAATGGTTAACCCCACCCCTTCGATTGATTGAAAGAAACACCATTCGAACCGGTAGTATTATTCGTTTAAATCAGCACTTAACTAGTGGAAAGATTAGTATTCGTCAACCCGATGGTGGTATAGTCGACGTACACAGACCAATTTTCAAACAAACTGACCAGATTGGCATTTACATTGTTTTGGCAGACGGGCAGCCAGTAGCTAAATTCACAGCCAATTTGTTGAGTCCAAGTGAATCGAACTTATCGACTAAAGAAACTGGTAGTTGGCAAGTACCACCGATAAATTCCAAGGCAGTCTTAGCTCAACTTAAACCATCCAACCCCAGCTATGATTGGCAAGAATTTTGGTACTATCTCGTTGTATTAGCTGTGTTGGGACTATTAATCGAATGGATTATTTACCGACAAAGAATGCAAATTTAAATTTGAGCTAGGTATGAGCAATTCGAAATTAAATGACCATGGACGACCTGTGAATCGCCCTAATCCAATGCATGGACTAATTGTCGGTCTGACCGGTGGTATCGCTTGTGGCAAATCTACAGTAGCTCAGCTACTGCATACAAAAGGTGCTATCATAATTGACCTAGACCAAATTGGACATCAATTGTTAAAGGCCGATAGTCCAGTTATTGACCAGTTGATTAGTGTTTTTAGCACTAGTATCTTAGACCCGACTGGTAATGTAAATCGGACCAAGCTGGGAAAAATTGTGTTTACCGATCCTACGTCTCGCCATCAGCTTAATGACATTGTTCATCCCCAGATACGCCAAATTTCGCGCCAATTAGCTCAATCACAGGTGACAAACCAGCCGGATTGTATAGTTGTAATTGAGTCTCCATTATTAATCGAATCCAATGGACACCATAGTGTAGATTATATTGTAGTAGTGTCTTCCAGTCCTAGCCAGCAGATAGAACGATTAATGAAACGTAGTCGAGAACAAGGTAAACCAATGACTCGATTGGATGCAACCAATCGACTGTCTGCTCAAATGCCCATCGAGGAAAAAATTACCCACGCGGATTATGTAGTTGATAATCAGACTAATTTGATCAAGTTGGAAAAGCAGGTCAATAAACTTTGGTTAACTTTGACCAATTCTACGCTCAATAGTTGTATCACACAGCCAGCCTAGAAGGCTACAACAAAAACAGCTGGCTACTAGTCAATAATTAGGGCCCATTCATCGTCTAGTATCTTTTATATCAATGCATTTTTCAACTTAAACTTCACATTTTTAATTGGCGAATCTCAATCCAGAATACACTTTGCAAACCAGAACCTTTGTGTTAGACTAAACCTTGGTTTGGGGTTCCAAATTGGATCCTACGTTTGGAATACCAACTAATTTAAATTACAAGGAGATAAACCGATGAGATCAATAAGTCTGTGCCTTCTGCTGATTGTTGGCCTGATAATGTTTGGATGTGCCGCCAAAAACACAGCACCCGTGTCCGAAGCAAAAGAGGCCCCGGATGCCCAGACCGTAACCTTACAAGTCGATGGTATGAAGTGTGGTAATTGCAATACAGCGGTCCAAGCCCAACTAGCTGGCGTAGAAGGTGTTAGCGAAGCTACTCTGGCCGACGGCACTGCAACCATTACTGGTACAGCCAATTCAGCTGATCTGATTAAAGCTGTATCCAGTGCCAAAAGCTGTTGTCCAGCCGAATTTTCTGCCCAAGTCGTATCTAAATAGTTAAATATCTGAATGGTTAAATAGGTCTGATTAGTGATATCATCCTGGTCGGACCTCTTCTTTTCCTCTCATTTCGTACTTTTTGCGCTTTTAATTGAAATTTGAATCTCAGCGATTCTTCGTATGTATTGGTCAGTGCCTGAGCTTGACGAGAATAGATCAGAACCTTATAATTGGCCTGATCTAAACCCGTAAGGAGTTCAGCGGATGCACAAACATAACCTATCGTCCTCACTTGCTACCCAATATGAAACCAACGGTTTTGTGATTTGTCCAAACCAAGTTGTACCGGCTGAGATTATCCGAAAAGCCAGTTTGGGTATGGATGAATTGCGAGCTGGTCACTATGAGACGGGGCAGCCACCACAACCATCCCCTTGGCAACCAGGCGACAACACTGAAAAATTATGTAAAATTGAGATGCCTCAAATTGCTAATACTGCTATCATGGACTTAATTACCTATCCTGCTATTGGCCAAATTGCGGCTGAAATTACGGGAGCAAAAATGGTCCAAGTATGGTGGGTGCAACTGCTAGGAAAACCTCCTGCTACCCAACAGGAAAAAACTCATATAGGTTGGCATCAAGATCGTACCTACTGGCAGGTTTGGGAGGAAGGTAGCCCACTATTAACGGCTTGGGTAGCCGTCAGCAACGTAACTGAGCAAGACGGTCCCATGAAGTTCGTTAGAGGATCACATCATTGGGGATTGTTGGAAAATCAAGGTGATTTTTATGGGCAAGATCACCAAAAACAACAATCTGAGATTCAACGCCTCAAAACGAATAAATGGGAAGAAACGGCTGTGACTGTACCGGCGGGAGGTGCTAGTTTCCACCATTGCTTGACTTACCACGCTAGTGGCCCAAATTTGTCATCAACTCTCAGGCGCAGTTTTGCCATCCATCTACGGACTGAAAAGGCAAAAACTGTGGACGACCGGCGCGTAGGCCTAACCCAATTCATTGATAAATTGGACTATTGCCCCATTATTTATGGATAAATTATGGTAATCATTCCGAATGAATAATCTTTCGAACGTTCCATCGTTAAACTCAACGGATCGACTACATATTAACTTAGCTGGTATACCAATGCGAAACCCAGTGATGACAGCCTCAGGAACCTTTGGTTATGGCAGTGAGTATGAGGATTTTGTCGATTTAGATAAGTTAGGAGCGATAGTAGTAAAAGGTATTACTAGTGAGCCGTGGTTAGGTAACCCAATGAATCGTATTGCAGAAACACCTTCTGGAATGCTAAATGCCATAGGCTTGCAATATGTCGGTGTGGACAACTTTATCGAACAAAAACTTCCGTACCTGAAGGACTACGACGTACCTGTAATTGCCAACGTATGTGGAAGATACGACTCTGAATACCTGGAAGTAGTTGAAAAGTTGTCTACTACAGACCAAATTGCCGGCATTGAGCTCAATATTTCCTGTCCCAATCTTAAATGTGGTGGACTAAGTTTTGGCTTAGAACCAACACTGACGGCCCACCTTGTCAAACAGGTGCGTAGAACAACCAAACTACCGTTATTTGTCAAGTTGTCTCCTAATGTCACAGATATTAGTGAAATTGCCGTTGCCGCTAGTGATAATGGTGCTGACGGGCTATCAGCTATTAACACGTTGTTAGGCATGGGTATTGATATCAAAACTCGTCGTCCGCTTCTAGCCAACATCACAGGTGGACTATCTGGCCCTGCCATAAAGCCCGTAGCTTTACGCTTAGTGTGGCAGGTTTACAACGCAGTGAAAATTCCCATTATTGGAATGGGTGGCATTATGAATGGAAATGACGCACTTGAATTCAT
>CAYVHK010000002.1:47588-53038 GCA_964451145.1 uncultured bacterium
ATAATTGCTGGGGCTAGCGCTATCGCTGTTGGTACGGCTAACTTTGTTAATCCTCGTGCTAGCATGGAAATCATCGACCAGCTAAATTCTTATTTGATTCAACAAGATATAGGTTCAATTACCAATTTAGTTGGTATGCTGGAGACATAGAAAACAGTGAGACATTTCGTATCTACTGATGATTTTTCCAATTTCGAGATTCAACAACTCTTTCGTTTAGCCGACCAGATGAAATCTCAGCTGGCAACTTGGTCTGGTTTTTGTGCGGGTAAAGTTTTGGCCACTCTGTTTTTTGAACCTAGTACTCGAACTCGTCTTTCCTTTGAAAGTGCCATGGCTAGGTTGGATGGACAAACTCTGGGTTTTACCAACCCTTCAGCTTCTTCCGTTGCTAAGGGTGAAACGTTGGCTGATACCGCCCGCATGGTTTCCAATTACGCTGATCTTATTGTCGTTAGACACCATTTGGCAGGTTCAGCACGGGTGATGGCTGATTATGCTAGCGTCCCTGTTATTAATGGTGGCGATGGAGCTCATTCCCACCCAACTCAAGCACTAATAGATCTTTATACCATCCAAAAACGAAAAGGTAATGTAGCGGATTTAACCATTGGTATCTGTGGTGATTTGCGGTATTCTAGGTCGGCACATTCATTGTCCAAAGTAATAGCTCGGTTCGGAGGTCGGCAAATTCACGTTGCTCCGGATGGGTTTCAAATGCCCGAATGGATTTTGAGGCAAATTCAAGAACAATACGGCCAGCAACTGACTCATGTCCAACACCTACCAGACATTATCAATCAATTAGATGTAATTTACGTCAATCGCTTGCAAGAAGAACGACTACCGCCTGAAGTTGAACTTACTAAAGCCAGAGCTAGTTACCAACTCAACGCAAAGATTATGAAATCAGCAAAAGCTTCGTCCATCATAATGCACCCGCTACCCCGGGTCAATGAACTCGCACTAGAGCTAGACGCAGACCCCAGAGCTGCTTACTTTGAACAGTCTTCAAATGGTGTGCCACTGAGGATGGCTCTGATCGCCAGCCTGCAAGGATTGGAACACTTGGTCCTGACAGATCCACCCTTGATTACTAGAGGCAAAACACAATCTAATGTGGTCTGTCAAAACGACAATTGTATTACCTCAGCTGAGGCATACATCCTGACTGAGATTCAGTTGAGTGGTACCTGTAATTACTGCGAAACAATAATCCACTAACCGAGAAACATTGAAATTGAAAAATTAAACCAATTAGGGAAAAAATGATTACTTCAGAGCAGGTTAACTTTTTTTGGCAACACGGTTACTTACACATACCGCAAGTTTTCACCGAAGCTGAGATTGACCAAATGGCAATTGATCTGGATTGGTTGATCGACATTTGGGCGCATAAAACACCTGGCTGGTCTGGACCGTGGCGAAAAGCATACATGGACCAAGAAACGGAAAAGAAGTCCAAATTAATCGCTATGCATGACCTCTACTTCTATGCTGAGTCGTGGATGAAGGCTGTAACCAATTCAGGTCTGTGCGATGCCATGTTATCTTTGCTTGGACCAAAAGTTGAGCTCCATCATAGCACAATGCATGTAAAACCGCCAGAGACTGGCCATCCTTTTCCCATGCACCAAGATTGGGCTTTTTATAAGCATCAAGATAATCGATATATAGATGTATTGGTACATCTTGACGATACTTGCCACCAAAATGGAGAAATCCGTTTTCTCGATGCCTCTCACCAAAATGGTGCATTACCTCACATCACCCAAAATCCGGACGGCACCGGGTGTACGCCACACCTTCCAACCGATCAGTATAAACTAGAAGATACTGTGCCAGTGCCAGCCAAACGTGGAGACGTAGTTTGTTTCAATTTACACACCATTCATGGTTCGTATATTAACCAAACTGAGGTTAATCGCCGAATTGTTCGTTTCGGCTACCGCCATCCTGAAAACCAACAAACCAGCGGCCAAAGCATTGGCCGGCCAGGCTTAATGGTGCGGGGTAACCGACAGCGAGAGGAAGATCAGGAACTTTTTTCAAATGCGGGTCCTAAATAAGCGAAATCTCAGAAATTAAGAACATCGTTTTAGCTAGTTTTTGGGTGGGTAAAAACAAACTATTTTTCTTTGACTGAACCGGAAAAACCTTAATTTTTAGTCGTTGGCCTTTTACATCGCTACAATTTCACGCATCCGTTTGGCTAAGTCAACTTGGGCAGAAATATCACCATCAACTTCGTGAATAACTGGATGTTGATAGCCAATCTGGCGAAGTTCAGCCATGATAATCGGCCAATCAGTATCCCCATCTAGCAAATTAACAAACTGATGCTCCCGTCGCTTAAAGTCTTTGAAGTGGACTCGTTTGATACGAGAACCAAGTTCACGAATCCAATGTTCTGGATAACCATAAGCCATCATGTTAGCGGTATCCAGGTATGCTCCCACCCACTCAGAACCGATTTCATCGATAATTTCCCGCATCTCTTTCGGACTCAATAGAAACTTATTCCATACATTTTCCAAACTAATTGCCACTTGTTCTCTTTTGGCTAGATAAATCAAATCCTTTATAAGAAGGACCAAACCATCCCATACCTGTTGATAAGTCCCACCAACGGCTAGTTGTCCTGGATGAACCAATATTGCACCAACCCCCATTAATCCAGCAATTTTGATACTCTGCGCTAGTGATTCTTTAGCCGCTTGGCGTTCGTCATCATTGAGTGTCAATAAATTTCCTTTTAGGCCTGCTAAACTAGCAATCTCAATATTAGCCATGGAAAACTTGCTTGCTATTTCTCGAAATTCCAATTCGCTTAATGCTGGATGAAGGTCAGTACCTTCTCTAACAGTTAGTTCGACGGCCTCGTAACCAGCATTTTGGCAAAGATCGATCGTATCATCCACTGAAATATTGCCTAAAATAATTTGTGTAATACCAATTTTCATAACAACTATGTTTATCCTCTCATTACTTAATTTTTTATGCAAGAATATTATTTTTGTTCAAATAAGATCGAATGACCGATCGACTTGCCATCATGCCCGACATAACTGCAACACCAAAAGCACCGGTTCGCCGACAAACAACGACATCTTCGGGTTTAATACCACCAAGGGCAAAAACAGGAATGTCAATTTTTTGGGATACTTGAGCTAGACTATCAAGTCCAACGGTATGACCAGGCTTACTTACTGTAGGAAATATAGGGCTATAAGTGATAAAATCAGCACCTTCAATTGACTGTTGCTGAGCTTCAGCTAAGTTGTGTGCTGAACTGCCAACCAACAAACCAGCAGATTTTGCCATTTGAATCTGGTTGGTCATTTGAGCTGGTAGATGCACGCCGCTGACCTGCATTTGGGCCGCTAATTGCCAACGAGAATTAATAAAAATCTGAGTGGGGTAATCAACGGCCAACCGCCATACTGAATAGGCTAGTCGTTGAAAATCATCATCTGATAATGTTTTCTCTCTCAGTTGAATGGCCGGCACACCAAGATCGAGCAAATATTGGATTTGCTCCAACAACAGTGTTGGATGACAACTGAGTTGATTAGTAATGGCATAAAGCCGAAAGTTGATCAGTCGATGCCCTCCCAGTATTTCCAAATGTTATCGGAAAAATCGTAGCGAATCTGGTCAAAATCTTTCCGTCGTAAACGAGCGATACACGCAATACGGATATTATGGCTTACGTTGTGGCCTGCGGTGTGAGTCATTAAACCATGCCAAAGACAGGCATCTCCGGCTTGTCCAGTAAATTCGTAACCATCTCCGAGGTCAAATGGAGCGACCCCTCCAGGTAAGCAATCAACATCATGATAACGAAAGAACTCCGACCAAATTCGGTGGCTGCCCGGCCAAACTGTAAAGCCGCCGCCCTTTTCTTCTACTTCCCCTAGATAAATGGTAGCTCCAAGTGTAAAATGACCCACCGTTCCTTTTGGTACTCCATTATGGGGGGTGTGGTAGCCATCTAAATGACCATGTTTGGGTGGGTTCCATTCCCCTTTTCTGGGAAAATTGACGTGTGGGCCAACACCACCGTTAGAATGAAGTCGACCTTCACCTACCAATTCCTCTGCAATGGCAAAAATAGGGTCTTCGTAGATCAATCTTTTAATTTCGGCTTCACTCCCACATTGTACCGTTTGATATCCATTGCCTGTCCAAGTGCTGGGCTGATTTCGCCGAATTTCCGGGTTAACTTGGCTCATGTGTGTCCAAAAGACATCCTGCGCACTAGCTACCATTTGTGGGTCCAGTGCTTGTCGAATCTCTAGAAAACCGTTTTCTTTAAAAAACGTTTTGTCTTCGCCTGTTAAGTAAGGCATTTTGCTTACTTGCCTCCATTCCAAAACATTGTTTCATTTTAGTTGTTTTGCCTTTTTGTGTCAATTGTTTCTAATTCTTCTAAGTCATAAAATTGTTTTTTTATGATTAAAATATGGGCTGAACTTGCTTTTTTTTTGACAGTCAAAAATGATAATGCTATACTCAGCACTTGTCGAATTTTATTGCGGAGCTTCAGTTGTCCAATTCCGTTCCTACTAATAAACCAGAAAATATCTCGCTCTTTTCCGTTCCCGATACCAGAGTTAACTTGTATAGTAAGAAAAATCCATTCTCAGCGAAAGTGGTAGATAAATATCGGATTTCGGAACCATCAAGCCCTAATTACTGCTGGCACGTTGTACTTGATATTTCTGGCAGCCAAATGGCACAGAATTACCGGGCTGGCCAAAGTGTAGGGGTCATTCCCACCGGTCGTTTCAACAACGCTGAGTTTAATCAGGCGCACAATCAGGTTCGGATCGGAAATTTAGCTGTGTAGATTCGTTTGTTTTCGATTGCCTCTCCCTTTTGTTGTGATGACTGGCATGGTAATACTGTTTCTCTTTGTATCAAACGGGAAATTGGTGAGGATGCCGAGAGTGGTGAATTAGTGATGGGTTCTGCTTCAAACTACATTTGCGACGCAAAAATCGGGGATCAAATTACCATTACTGGTCCGGTTGGCAAGAATTTTTTACTTCCTGATGATCCTTTAAATTATAACTATATACTGGCCGCAACTGGTACGGGAATCGCGCCCTACCGAAGTATGTTGATAGAACTATTTAATCAAGGGTTCCAAAAAGAAGTCTGGCTATTTTTCGGTGTTCCTTACTCTACCGATGTGATGTACGACAATGAATTTCGCTATTTGGCCGACCTACACCCCAATTTTCACTACATAACTGCTATTAGCAGAGAACAAAAAAATGACCAAGGTGGACGCATGTACGTCCAAGATAGACTAATGGAGCAAGCGGATCAGCTTTTACCTTTGCTGAGTCACCCGACGACGCTAATGTACTTGTGTGGCCTCAAAGGCATGGAGTTCGGTATCTATCCTTGGTTATATAGTACTAAATCCAATCTGGTAAATG
>CAYVHK010000002.1:53048-74815 GCA_964451145.1 uncultured bacterium
ATCTACCAGAAGGCATGTCAGTCCAAGATATTCAAAATCTGCCCGCATCAGCAAAAGAATGGTCTCGGATCGAGAGAGCTAGAGACAAAGACCGCTTGTTTAAAGAGACTTACTAGGCAAATCCTCTTTTCTTCTTATTCTTTTACCCTTCGAATCGGACTTCAACTTCGGCTAGGCTATCAGGTGAGCCAACGACGGCTACATGATCATCGATTTCTAAACGAGTGTAGCCGTGAGCATCCAGACGGTTGCCTCGCCGGTAAATAGATAGTATCAAGACATCGGAAGGAAAATGGATATGACGAATAGCAACTCCGTGCAGATCTCGATTTTTCACCTCAATCTCCATAAATTCTTCAGTTGGATCCATGCCTAACAATAGAGTGGCCGCAAAAGGAAATCTAACAAATTGATCCAACAAATTTACCATAGCGGCTGAGGGTTCAACAGCCAAGGCACCAAGTTGATGGAATGCCTCAAAGTTAGCCCGGTCTTGTAATCTGACAATTACGTTATCAATACCAAAGTTCTCGTAAATCAGTTCACAAAGAGCCAAATTTTCTTCGTCTGATAACATCAGCAAAATACTATCAGCTCCGTTTAGATTCAGTGTTTGTAATTCAGCCTCTGAAATTTCGGATAGGTATGAGATAGTAATTGGTTCATCTTGCATTTTGTCGATTATCTGCTGGCTACGGGTGCTTAGCACAACATTCCAATTATGACTTTCTAATTGTTTGGCTAGGGCTATCGATTGGCTCTCGACACCAAAAATAATCGCATCTCTCACGCCGTCAAAGTCAGGACTATCGGCTCGAGTGTGTGCCTCTCCTACTCGGTGAATTACCCATTTTAGCAGAGGTGGCCCAACAATCTGATTGAGAACTACTACACCGATCGAGAGTGAAGCTAATCCTGGTCCCCAAGTTTCGAACTCGATTCCTATTTCTTTTGCTAGGCCGATACTAATTCCCGCTTGTGTGATGAATCCAAGACCGAGTAAAGAATCACCTGGTGTTCGATCCTGAGCTAATATATTACCTAGTAGGCAACCGATGAAAATTGCTGCTGTACGAACAAGCACCAATACAAGTATGATCTGCCAGGCCTGCAACACAACGTAAAGTTGTAATTCAAGACCAACCAAGGTAAAGAAAAGCAAAAAGATAGTTGGTGACATCCGTTCTATAATATGATGAAATTCACCTGCTCGTGAAGTAAAGTTAGTCATATAAAAGCCGGCTGTTAAACAGATAAGGAGTGGTTCAGAAAATAGACCTATGGGTAGTGAGAATACATGAAATTCGTGTAATTGTCCGGAAACCCAGAACACACCCAAGCCAATTAGAAGGATAAAAGCTTCTTTTAGCAAGGAGATCGGTAATAAAATGATGGTACGAAGTAGTAGACCGATCAAAATACCGGCTCCAGCATCTAGAAGTATCTCAATAGAGACAAAGACCAGAAGTACAATATTGAAATGCTCTCCTTTAATCAAAACTTCTGATAAAGAGACTGAAATAGCAAAAACCATAATGACAACTGCATCTGTCAAAACTGTGATTCCTAACACTTTGTGAGTAAATGGGCCTTTAGCTCTCAATTCCTTGATAATTCCCAATGCAGATGAAGGTGAACGAGCAACCATAATAGTTGAACCAAGTAGTGCTACAGCTACTAATTCACCTTGTGTTAGAGCAGACATAAATGGCACATAATCCTTGATAAGAATAAAGGCAACTGAACCAATTCCCAAAATAGCTATTGTTTGCCCACCAATCAAGGATATGATACTCCTGAAATAGCCACGTACAACATGTAACTCTAATTCAGCACCGGCGGCAAAAGCAATAAAAGCTAGAGTTGATTTATCTAGAAACCGCAACTTTGTTACACTCTCAGCCGAAATAAAATTGAGGACAAAAGGACCGCTAATGACACCCAGACAGAGAAATCCACTGATTAATGGTAGTCGGATGCGGGAAAACAATTTCCCCATCACTTGTGAGGCTAGCAAAACGACAAATAAAGCGCTAAATAGAGGTATTAACGAATTCAAAGCTGATAAATTAAACATGGCATATGATGAGATAAAAAATTGATAAAAGGTTGTCTATCTCGCTTGATAGACAACTGTGTTCATTGGACTGTCTGCTAGATCACCAGACTGTTTGTCTCCAAGAAAATGCTTGGCATCGTTGACACGACTGGGATTGCTCAGTTGATCGACTTTCGTACCGTCAGGGTAGTAGGTAACGATCATGGCTGATCGCATTTGGTCAGTTTGGTTGGCTGTAGCACCGTGAACAGTCCAACCGTTATGCAAGGTAGCATCGCCGGCAGACATCTCCTTTTGCCAAATTGGATACTGTTGTTCATTAATATATTGCTGAAAAAAGTCTTGCGACTGTTCAGAAATAGCCACCTGCTTGACAAATCCACGACGGTGAGAGCCAGTGGCAAACCGAATCGGTCCCATTTCTAACGGAACATCGACCAACGGCATCCACAATCCGACTGCATATTCAGTTGCCAAAGGCCAATAGTACTGGTCTTGGTGCCAAGGGGTTAGAGGTCCCTTGGGTTCTTTGAATAAGGCCTGTTCGTGGAAAATTCGCACACTGAGTGGTTGTCTGTCTGGATCAGAAGCGATTGGCTTGCTAATAAGATCAGAGACGATTTTACCCAATCGAGATGCTAAAACAAACTGCATCACTTTTGGACATTGATAGCGAAGATTGAGTGTTTGCAAGAAGGGGCGATCGGTTTGTTTATCTTGAGAGAAACGCTGATAAGCCGCGTCAGAAATGGCCTGTCGGTAGTCAGCAATCTCATCGGCCGAACAAACATTAGGTAGATAAACATGTCCATCTTGACGGAAAGACTCAATCTGTGTTTCGCTTAAATTATATTCGGATGATAAATCAAATTTCTTCTTCATAACTCGATAAAATTAAAGCTAATTTAATATAGTCGACGGAAATTGGCACCTTGAATTAGCATCGGGGCGATCGTGTAACTTTTATTCGGGTAGCTTTTCTAATTTTTCCAAAAAACTATTAGCTCGATCTAGGATATCTGTGTTCTTTGCTGTTTGTCTTAGTTCGCTCAACGTTTTTTTTGCTTGGTCTTGATCTCCTTTTAGCATGTAGCTAATTCCTGTGTAAAGTTGAGCTTCTTCGTGAAGTTGGCTTTTGGGATATTTTGCCACTACAGTTTCGAAATAGGTTATCGCTTTCTCATAGAATCCCGATGAATCAGGTTGATTGCCAGCTATTTGACCATAATACAAACCCAATTGAAAGTACAGGTTGGACAAATCCGCATCGCTAGACTTAATGGACAAAATTTTCTCTAGCTGTAATTCGGCCGATTTGATTTTTCCCTGCGATAGATACATTAAGCCGAGTGCCTGATAAATATCTATTAAATGCCCAGCCACATTTTTGGCATCTTTTTGGGTAATATGGTCGATGAGCGGTTGGCTTTCACTCAAATTTTCTCTCTTAATGTAAATTAAAGCTAAATCAACCATCAACTTTAGGTTTTTAGGATCTTTTTTCTGTTGAATGACTAATTTTTTGAAATCAGCTTGTTCATCCAGCGTTTTTTTCATTAGTTGCGCGAAGGGAATTGGTGGTCGGTAACCCGGATTGTTACTGATGAGATCGCCATCAGACGTTGCAAAAACCACTGCTGGGAATCCACTCACCTTGTATTTTTGCTGAAGCTCTCGGTTTCTGGGCTGTTGTTCATCTTCCGGATTCAATTTAAGATTAATAAACTGTTTTGACAACTTGATCACTTCCTGATTAGTAAATGTGTCGGCATCCAGCCGTCTACACCAACCTCACCAATCAGTGTAAAAATCAATCATTACCAGCTTGTCGCTATTCTTGGCAGCAGCAAATCCTTTCTTTGCTGATTTTGCCCACTCAATTTCGTCAGCAATGCTGATACCACTGAATAGTAATAATAAACCCAATGCAACAGTCAAACTAGGTGAAAAAGAAAAATGCAATTCAAATAGTCTGAAAGTTTTTGAAATCTTTTTGATCATAATGGACCTCGAATTTCGTTAGCGTGCTAATGGGAAAATATAATGGTTATAGGATCATTATATTTTTTCTAGGAGTCAGCCATCGATACATGACTCATCCATGTTGGTGGATTAAATAAAGGTTTAAACTTTTTCTCCAAATTGAAATAACCAGCTGATAAAAATACTATCAGGACAAATAAAAGGGCCAGTGTGGTAAACCACCGATTTGTTAGCTGTCCTACCCATTGAGATCGGCTATTCAGTAATAGTAGGACCAAAGCCAACATTGGCATAAACATCGCACCGATAATAGCATAAACTAGTTGGATAGATTTAAAACTATACATTAGACCAATCATTGGTATTAAAGTAAGTGCGAAAAGATACAGGTGATAAAACCTTTTGTTATTGGTTTCGTTTTCTTTTCGGGTAGTATATTTTTGTTGAACCTATATTTATATATCATCGAAGATGGAAGGTACTGATTGTCAGACAGCAAGAAGACTTCTGAAAACAGCCCCCCTAGCACCAATCAAGAACATCCATCGTCCAACCGGACCAAGTGGTTGGGTGAGTTTGTCTGCCAAATTAACGACTAGCTTGGAGCCCGTACCTTCAACTTGAATGGTATTACCAATAATAACCATAGCTAAACCAAAAATAGCGGTGGTGAAATAGGCGAAACTAAGATCGAGCCGACAGTTTTTGAGATCGGTAGGACTATTTCGCTCTTTCTCACGCATCCAGTAACCGTAACACAAAACCGTCAATGTGCCACCAACGCCCCCCATCAAGGCCACCGTACAACGTAAACTATCAGTAGCAATTTCAGTAGCAGGAATTTTAGGAATTAAAAGACCGCGAATAACGGCTGACCAATCGTCACAAATCAAAACTGCTGTTGTCAGAACACAAATGAACATAAAACCAATACAAACCATCATAATTCGCTCGAACAATGGAAATCCACCTAATAAAACAAGTAACAATCCCAGCAATCCATGAACAATACCAAAGACAATTTTCCCTTGGCTTGCAGAATCAAAAATTGGCCAAATAGCGTGCATCGTTACCCCACAAGCACTCATTAAGGCCGAACCTACAAAAAAACTCCATAGCAACAAGTAAGGCAAAAAGACAAGCGGGATGCCAAGGCCAAGTCGATTAATTGCCCCTTCCAAAAGAGTTTCGTTAGTTGCTAATTGCCATCGCATTAGGCCTTCGTTAAGCACAAACTTGAGAAAAGCCCCTAACAAAACTGCCCATAAAACTGCTGTGCCGAGTTTATTACCAGTAAAGGCTGCTGTTGCTAGGTCGCCAGCACCAACGCCAGTTGCAGTGACCAAAATGCCTAGGGCTATAATAGAAAATGTTTCTTTTATTTTTAACACAAAACTATGGCTAGCCTTGTTGACGACTTCAACTAGAACGTAACATTGTAGGTCAACTCAGCTTTGATACGGTTATACCAATCGAAGGTTTGTTCGGAATGACGAACGTAACCTCGTTCGTCGTCTGATGAAGTATGAAGTAAATAGCGAAATGTTGGTTTTAGCGTAACCATTCGATGATCTTTTTTTGCTAACGTTACCGTATACTGGACATGAACGTAGCTAACAGCATAATATTTTGCTGACTGAAACCGATTTTCAATATTGGACCAAGGGTATTCCCGAATCTGAGCATATTGGGCAAATACTTTGAAATCACCAACACCCAATTCCCTGAGGGTCAAACCGGTATGACCAACCAATACATTACTCTTTTGATGTTGATCGAGGTGAAAAACATCCGCATTTTGACTGACTTGGCCCATGGAATAACCAACAGCTAAATTCATCCTAGTTTTCTTACCAATCTTTTGCTTCATCAAAAGGCCTGTCGTAATACGCGCTGGTGATCGTAACCCTCTTGGTTGTTTTTGTCGGTTTATTTCATCAACGGCACTAAGAGTGACAATACCAGTAGGGGTCAAAGTCAAGGCTTTACTAGCTTGGATTTTATAATTAAAACCGAAAGTCAATTGATCATTAACTGTAGCATTAATACCTTGCCCTTCATAATAAGTTGGAACTGTAGTCGTACCGATAGCGGCAAAAGTTTCCAGATTCACATAGGAAAATTTCGTCCCAGTGAAAGACTGATTACCAATCAAAAGATAGGGTAAGTCAAGTGGATGATCAGGGTAGTGATGGGTATCGAGCAAAATATTGTGATCCATAGGCAATTTACCCAGATCGAGTCCTAGTTTATCTTTTCTATAACCGATGTACAATTGTAAAAAATCGACTGGACCAGAAGTAGAAGTACCGTGCGATTTAGTACTCGCCAGACGGCTATTGTCTCCCATTTTATTCCAGTTGTCCAGAGTATTCGTCGAAAGACGAGTTTGAAAAAAGAAGCCATCAGCTACATCGGCTTTGATATTAATTCTTGCTCGATAGAGATAATAGCCATCAATTGATCGTTTTTGAGAAATTGGAGCCCCAGTTGATTTATCTTGATAAGTTTTGACGTCTAATCGAGGCTGGATACCAGCATCACCAGAAAAGTAAATGTGTGCTGTTGTTGAGCTTGCGGATATGACAAATAGCAAAAAACATAATTTTCGTTGAAGCACAGCCATCAATTAACTCCTATATCTTTGTGTATTAGAACTTTTTGCACCAGTTCGAATTGATTTGTGAACTTAGTTTTTCAGTTCTGTTGGATATAATATTGAAATTTTCAGCCAGTTCAACGACTGAGTCCAACCAAATGTGGTTACCGTTTTCAGAAAAACAATGAATGAGGTTATCAAGTACTAATAGACTGCCAGCGACAGTAAACTGGTTCTCACAAACTGGCAAACCGTCTGACCTTTTTTGGTCTAATTTGCAAAATACGGACTATGAAAGTCGGTAGAACTACAATTGCCAATTTTTAACCAAACGAAGTAGTTAATATTCGTTATTATAACAGCTTTTAAAATCCGATTCAGTATCAATTGTCCCTATCTAGACCAAACCGAAATATTTTCGGAAAAACCATTCCAAACAAAATAAGCCAACCAAAATCACAAATATAAAAGGCGTATCCCATAGATCAATAAATCTGAGATTTGTACTATCTGACTTGACGAAGGGTATTTTGTCCGGTAGTTTACTTACCGGGTTGTAGCTTTCTGTAGATTTATTTGTACTGATTGAGAAATATTGCCCCCCACTAGCTTGGGCTAAACGTTCGAGTCCAGATCGGTTTAAAGTTGGATTAGTAAATTCTCTGCCGCCATCAGAAACCGAAAATCGGGTTTCTTCCGACTCAACGGTTTTTGTTTTTACCGTATTTGGGTGAAGCACAGCCTGAATTTTTGCTTTATAACTACCGTGTTCTGGCGGAATAAAATCAGCTTCGTAAGAACCGGGCTGATACAGGGATGGGTACATGGGAAGTTTGTATACCGATTCAGCCGTTGTTTCATCTAGACGAGTCAGATAAACAGTGACCAAGGCCGGTACAATATCATAGTTAGCAGAACGTACTTCCGAACTAATTTTAATACTGTGTCCGAGTGCATACGTGGCAGATTTTAGGTCGATCATAATTTGTTTCCGGTTGGATGTTCCCAACCATCTAACAATTTGTCGCCAAAATCGATGATAACGCGTATCATCTTTACTGGTCATCATTTGCCAACGCCAAGAATTGTGAGGTGTAAAGACCATTACTCGACCCTCATTGTAATAATGATAAGCCAATAGAATGCGCATTCCAAACTCATTTTGATCTGATGAATGGGTTGCTAGAATTGTAGCACCAGCCTTGGCTCGTTTGACACGGCTGTAACCAATTAATTCTGGCAGGCTTTGCCACTGCTGGAGATTGTCGTAACTATCATCCGCTAATGTAAGCAATGGGTTGCGGCGGCCATCATCAGTCAAGGTAAACTGAAATCGGTTAGCGAATACTCCTGCAACTGAAGGACGTTGTTCTAATTCCAATTCTATAGGTAGAAGACGAACGATCATCGAATGCCAATCTGCATCAAGTCCTAAGGAGGCTGAACCGCCCAAAATTAAGAGGCCGCCTCTCTGGGATACGTATTGATAAACCATCTTCTGTTGTTCAGCGGTTAATATACTAGCTGGCAAGTTACCAATAATCAAGCAGCCGTAAGTGTTTAGTTGATCAAGATTCGTGGGGAAAAAGGTTGTTGTTATCGAAGAAGAATTAAGTAAAGTGGTCTTTGTTCCACCAAAAATGAATGGATGTTGAGTTGGATAGTCAGTTAAGTAGCGGTCGGTGAGTATAATACCAGGATCTTTTTTTAACGCACGTTTGATGAAAGAAAACTCTTGACGAGGGTGACCTTCTAAATACAGAATATTCAAACGAGGGCTAGACTTGATTTTCAGTAATAGATCTTGACCGTTGTTTTGTTTGATAGTGTCTGAAGCCCTAATTTCGACTCGGTATTTTTCTATTCCCGCTTTTCGAGGTAAAAATGGTATCTCTACTTTTTTAACTCGTTGATCAGTAGGAAACTGAACTATTTGTTGATTCATTACTCGTTCCTGATGAACCAAACGAACTTGGATCCTACTACTGATTCCACTTCCGTGACGTTGGATTATTATCGGGATTTTTGTCGGTTGGTTTTGCTTTATGTTAGATGGAGGTTGGACTGGCTGAAGAATAAAATCTGGCAAATCATGAGCTGTGCCAATCCCTACTGTATGTACGGGAATATTTTTTTCTTGAAGTTGATAAGCTAGTTTCAATAAGTGTTTAGGAGGTAATTGGCGACGGGTTTGGTCAACACCATCGCTTAATACTACAACACCAGCCAACGGTAAATGATGAAGTTCTTTGATCACTTGGCGAATAGCTACGTCCAAATCAGTCTCCCAACCATCTGAAACAGTCAAAGGTTGGGCCGCAAGTGGATAAGCTACACTATCAAAACCAAATAATCGTACTTTGAAGTTATTTTCCAGTTTTTTATAGATGCCGTCTCTTTCGTCAAACAGTATCTGGTTGATCATTTTCAATCTTGATTCCTCATTGGGCATATCAGTAATCTGCATGCTTTTGGACAGATCAACCAAAATTGCTAGATAGGCAGACTGTGGTTCAGTATACTGCAAACTAACCTGCGGTTTGAGTAGTATCAACAGTAATAAAAACAAAACGATAGACCGCAAGGCCATTAAAAAAAGGAATGAAGACCGAACCAACCTATTTTGAACAAAACGATAGGAGAAATAAGACCAACCGATCAAAACAGAAAGAACGGCTAATAGACTGAAATTTGAGAGTTGATAACCAAAGGTCAACTGGCCTTCGGTCAAAAATTGGATTGGCAAAAAAAAGTCAATTAGTTTTTCAATCAGGTATTACCACCAAAGGAAATAAGGTTAACCAATGATTGTGCGGCCAGTTCGGCGAGGCGTTTCGTAGAGTGCAATTTCTTCCGGTGTTGGATCTGTGATCGGACACTGAGTGTGTGGGGTCCCCCAGGATAAAAATCCGGGCGAATACTTGAATAGAATTGACCGTCGAAACCTATCTGAACGTGTCCAAGGCAGAGTTCCATGCACCAAAGCTTCATTAAAAATAATGACCGACCCGGCTGACACCACGATCTGACGAACGCACCCTAAATCGTTTTCCAATGACACCACTGATTGTGGTGGCCGATAGTTAGATTTGTGACTACCTGGTATACAGGCGAATCCACCATCACCAAGATCGACATCGGTCAGTTGCCAAGCAACAACACAAAGACCGCAATTCATACGACCGTGCGCAAAATGATGGTACTGGCTGGGATCAAATGTCATTCCGCCATGTAGCCAGTGGCCTTCGGTACCTTTTTCCATCTGTATTAAGCCTGGCCCATGATCAAGTCGAAAACCACCACCCAAAATTTCATTCAGAATGGAAGCAACCCTTGAATGAGTTAACATGCGACGAAATGGTTCGCAGTATGGTTGGTCAAAAGTCAAAGGATTTTGTTGAAATTCTCCCCGTCCTCTTTCAGCTTTTAGAGCAGAAGAAGTTTGTGCCAACCCCGGGGCGCGATTGTTAATCAGTTGATGGTGGTGATCAGTTGCCGCATTCGCTGATTTAACTTCATCTACCGTCAACACATTTTCAATTACCAAGTAACCACATAAATCAAAGAGAAATTTTTCTTGTTCGGTCATATCTAACTTCCTAACAGAGCTAAATGGTGAATATGGATTCGTATATTTCAGTTCTGTCAAACTTAACGCACAACAGATTACTGTTCCAGAATAGTGTAACTCGATAGTTATCAAAAAAATTCAGAAGCCATTTGCACCTTTGAACTTAGTTCAAAATACGACCAGCAGAAGTATATACCAAGTAAATTTAAAGATATGGTCATCTTATCTATAACAATCAACTGTTTGCAATTATCTCCGAGTCTTGATACGTTTGAAAACATGATTCGAGTTGCACCATTATTTCTTCGTTTTTTAATTGATTAAGCGGCATTCTACTGAAATTACTCTTTGGTGGCAAGTGTTATTTAGGGGGACCAAAGTACGTATGTGGGAATGCCGAAAATTGTGCCAAATAGAGACCAGATACTAACAAATATATAATCTCCTAAAACTAAACCCAGAAAAAACGGCGCAGCCTTCTGATAAGCTTTTAAACCAAAGAATTTGAGCAGGCTAAATTTGATTAACCAACCTAGGAAAACTGAAAACCAAAAATCAGCTAGCCCGCCCCAAGTAGCAGCTGTCATCACATATCCAATTGGGTGAAAAGGCCACCACATGAAACGAAGTCGAAGTACTGACAAAATCCAAGTAGAAATTACTCCAATGATCATTGATTTTGTACCTGACCAGTTAATATCAATAGGGTTAAGGATCCACCGTTCTAGTCGTCGCTCAAAAACTTCTCGACCAATACCCACAATATAACCATGTACCGCTAAAGCACCATGTTTATACATCAAATGCAAGAAAACCCAAAATGATGCCAATACACCAACCACAATAGCTAGCATCATTACCCAAACTAAGCTGCGTCGATTGATGTTAGTACGTTCAGCGAACTTAAAAGCTTCGAGTTGATTAGGCATCGGATGAGAGACGTTGAGTCGATTGAGCCAATAATAGAAAGAGATGATAGTTAGATTCGGTGCTCCGACCAATCTAGGGCCAAACGTAACTGAGAGTAATCTTGCTGGATCCAAGGCCAAAATTTCGTGTGACGGGGGGCCAAATTCAGCTCTTACGCGTGTTACGCCAATCGCCATTAAAAAGAAAATAACGAAAAAACCAACGATGCCCCACACAGACATCCCAGCTTTAAGTGAAAAGGTAGTTAGGACCAACAGCCCAATGATCAAGCCGCAAACAGACATTCGGTAAGATAACGGTTCATCTGAATCGTCAATTGGTGTACGGTAATCAGTGAATTTTTTCCAGACAACTAGTAAATGCTTGCGCGTACTCCAAATACTAAAAATGCCGACTGCCAACCAAGCACCACCGGCTCGTTCGGCCATGTATAGTTCACCTGTGCCCATCATTCCCGTTCGGACAATTCGCTCTGTTTTGCCGAAGATATAAAAAAAACAAGCAGACATTGAAATATCAAGTGGCACGAAAAAGGTCAAACCAATAATGAAAGGATAGGCTGATAAACTAATCCAACCAACCGCATTCCACGGTTTTTCACTAAACCAATGAGTAATCGAATAGTGGTTGAGATGAACAGCTGGAACCTGTGGGAAGAGATAATTGAGGCCAGCGAGCAATTCTAGCGTACCAGCAATAGAAAAGCCCAACCACATCAATCCATTTTGGTAGAATTTTTGTTGCTTTATTACCATCTGTATCGGTAGCTGTACAATCGGATAGGACAGCTTTTCTTGTTCCGTCCATTTGGCTCGAATCATTACATTGAAGCAAATCATGACAAACCAGAGGACGGCTATAAATCCAGTCCAGGTGATAACGGGTATCAGCCAACCCAACAAATGTTTAGCCTGATAGAGTGTCGAATCACCGGTAAAATAACCATCTAGTACTCCACCAGTTGGCACAAACCAGTCAGGAATATGGTGCCAAAAAAGGTCAGACCATTCATTTTCTGAAGTGGCAAAATGGAAGGGATGAGCCAAAGTTCCAATCAAGAAGGTCATCATCGTATGTCCACCGAAAGTCGAAACCATGACAACCATGATATATATCACCAACATCTCTTGAGCAGTAAAAGCATTGCGGGGAAATAACTGTCGTAAGGCGATATTGACAAAAATTACAAAAGAAAGACTGAAAACAGCATTAAAAAAGAGGGAGACAAAATTGAGTAAAAACTGAGGCCGAATTAACTCGGCCGCATAGGCCAACCAATAGGCATTCCAAATACAAAGTAAAATACCAATCGTAATCGAACGAAAAGTGATGCCTAAATGACGCGGGGTGTTTTTCTCGTTATTATCATTCAACATTTTTGATAAGGCACTGGCCCATAAATACTTTCACCTAAACACAAAAAACTGAATATCATCTCCAAGACTAATTCTCAGTAGGCAAGTTTTAATAGATTTTTGCATTTTGATTAACTTCGTTGTCTTCTAGCTACTGGCTGACGGATGTAATTAGCAAATTCATTGATTAAGCCTTTGAAATAGGCAGATATAACATCATAATACCCATCCTAGTCTAAATTCAGTTTGATATCTTTTTCTGTTTTCTCTTTAAGTTAAGTGAACATTGACTAATCAATATCAAAGATCTTATACATAAACCTCGAATTTTTGCAAGGTTGTTACTAAAATCAGTTACAATATTTTTCAATTGACGAAATGTATAATCTCCCTTACAATCGCTTCCTGTCGGATCTAAATCATGCATGGAGAAATCAAATGGCAGAGGAACAAGCTATTGTTGATCATTCATCGAAGAATTCAGAGAAAGTTGATGGTGGCTGTTTACCCGACTGGGAGTTGGCAGAATTACCAACTCCGCCACCATTTCAGTTTAGTCGTGCATTTCGAGGTGTTCTTGGTCCAGGTATCATTGCTTTAGGAGCATCAATTGGCAGTGGCGAATGGTTGTTAGGCCCCCAAATTACAGTCCAGTATGGTGGTACTTTACTATGGATCGCCACCATCGCTATTATTTTGCAAGCCATTTTGAATACCGAATCCATTCGCTACACGCTTTATACTGGAGAACCGATGTTCAGTGGATTTATGCGATGCAGACCCGGTTCCAAGTTTTGGTCAATTGTGTATCTAATTACGGACTTAGGTGGCATTTGGCCAGCTTGGGCCATGACAGCAGCCACGGCCTTAGCCGCTGCCTGGTTGGGTTATTTGCCATCCGATAATGTTCTCTCTGATCAAAATACTGTCCGCTTATTTGCGTATCTCATTTTCTTCACCTGTTTATTAATTGTCACTTTCGGTGGTAAAGTCTACAACGCTTTAGAAAAAGTACAGTTGGTCGCAGTAGTTATCATCATTAGCTATTTAGTCGTCATTGATCTTACCATGGTTTCAGCTCAAACTTGGTGGGTCGTTATCAAAGGCTTTTTTAGTTTTGGTCAACTACCAGAACTAAAATCTGCCGAAAATAACATTGATTGGATGTTACTAGGGGCGTTTGCCGCTTACGCTGGCAGCGGTGGATTGGGCAATGTCACCATTAGTAATTACGTACGAGATAAAGGTTGGGGGATGAGTCAGTTAGTTGGCGCTATTCCATCAATTATTGGCGGCCATCAAATTACCTTGTCTCATTTTGGTAAAGTGTTTCCTACTACTACAGAAAATCTCGATAGATTTCGCGAGTGGTGGAAGTACAACCGTTTTGAACAATATGGGATTTGGGGCATTGGTTGCTTCATTGGCCTGGCATTACCAGCCATGATGGCAGTTGAGTTTGTAGACCCGAATGCCGCTATTTCTAGCAACTTTTCTGCCGCAGCTCTACAGGCTCAAGGTATTGCTCAAAAAAGTGGCAGTCAACTCCTGTGGAATTTGACTTTGCTCTGTGGTTTTTGGGTTTTATTTTCTACTCAATTGGGTAACATGGATAGTGTACCCCGTCGATATGCTGATATTATTTGGACAGGCTGGATTGGGGGAAATAAAAATATTAGTCAAACTAATGGAAAAAATGGGCAGATTAAGTGGATTTACTACGGTATCATGATAGCTTACGTAGTTTGGGGAATCATCGCTATCTATATTGCCAAACCATTACAAATGGTTATTATTTCCGCTACTATCGGTGGATTTCAACTAGTGGTTACGTCTCTACATGCTCTCTATGTTAACCGTCGCTTTCTACCACCAGAGATCCAACCTCCTTTATGGCGACAGTTTGGTTTGTTGCTATGTGCGGGGTTCTATACTGTTTTTGCCTGTATGACAGTATTCTACAAAGTCCTTCAACCGTATGTTTTCAGTTAAGAAGTCTTTTTGAGTTCTGCTTTTATTTTTAGAAACGAATCGATTATAATAGAGTGCTTTTGGTAATACCAAACTGGATGTAATATTTCTATGGCAGCCAGAGTTCCTTTAATCGTTGAAGTCTTCCAGTACCTCAACTTCCACGGAAAAAACAGTTTTATAATCGAACCAATCCAGCACCTCCGGCAAATTGGTCTGGATAACCAGATTTCTTCGCTTAAGGTCTATCGTGGCCCTAATTTCTCTAACTCTAATCACAAAGTTATTTTCTACGAACACCCTCGCTTTAAAGGGAGAAAGGTTGCTTTTGGTCCCGGTTTTTACCCTAATATCCATGAAGCTGGTTACAATTTCTCTGATCGTACATCCTCTATCAATTTTGGTACCATGCCAATTTCAGTTGGTCCAGAGTGGGGAACTTTGCCCGTGGTAGTCGAATGTTTTGAGCACAAAGAGTTTGGTGGAAAAAAAATTACTATTCTGCGTGATAATGCCAATTTACGCGACCCTGACGGCGGCACTTGGTTTGAAGATCGAGTCTCTTCGCTAAGGATTACCAAAGGACCGAATTTTCCTCGAACGCCAATGGAGGTTGTTTTATACGAGCACCCGGAATATGAAGGAGCTAAACTATCAATCCCGATCAGTCCAAGCGAGTTCAAGAAGGAAATTCCTAACCTACATATTCTGCCGCAAAGTTTTGGCGACAGCATATCAGCCATCAAAATCGAAGGTTGGTCATCCGCCGGAGAATTTCCACAAATAGCCTACTTCGACGAGTTCATTGGCAATAAAATGAATCCCCTATGGCGTTGGGAAGATCCACAAGGTGGTGGTTCTTGGTCAGAACGTCAAGGCTACTTAGAGATGAAAGTTGAACCCGGCCAAGACTTGTGGCATGGTTCGCCACCTGGTCGTGGTGGCAATATGGACGCCCCACGCCTGTTGATGAGAACGACAGGTGATTTTGCTATTGAAACACGAATCAAAGTTTCTTCCCAATTACGTGAACACGGTGGTCTGATTGTTTGGAAAGGCCCTCGGAACTTTATCCGTTTAGAAAAGACTTCTGGGCCACATGCATTTCGAGGCGATGTCCGATTCGAACAACACGTAAACCGTGTCTTTCGTCTAGTTGGTCGTGGGGCCGGTTTGCGCGAAGCACGAGAAGTTTATCTACGTATCGAACGTCGAGGCAATCGATTTACCGGTCTTGCTAGTGACGATGGTATCAATTGGAAAATTTGTGGTGAAGCTAACGTTGGTATGGGCGATCCTGTCAATGTTGGACTACATGCACTCTGTCCAGGTAATATTCCACCTACCTTAACTCAATTTGACTATTTCCGCTTGCTAAAACGAAAAGGTGAAATGGAACGCTATCTTGGTCGACACTTTGACCGCACGCAACGTATGTCTGACGAAGATAGACGACGACAACAAAGGGATCGACGTAACCGAGCGATGAGAGACTTAACTTAGAAGGATCAAACGAAGGTTAAATCTTCCCAATTTGGTTCAGAATAAATGACAAAAGAAAGTAGAATGTTACGAGCTGTTTTAATCGGCTGTGGACGGATGGGTACTACAATCGACGAAGAAGTCAAAACCCCAACAGACTTTAAAGACCCACGGATGGCCTATTCGCATGCTCAAGGTTATTCGGTAGTAGATACAGTTGATTTAGTGGCAGTTTCTGATATTCTGCCCGAAAAAGTTCAGCGAACTCAAGAAAAATATGGCGTGCCGAAAGGCTATTCTGATTACAAGAAGATGATTTTATTGGAACAACCGGATATTGTGAGCATAACTACTCGTCCTGGTACTCACGCCGAAATAGCAATTTTTTCAGCCCAAAATGGTGTTAAAGGTATCTACTGCGAAAAACCAATGGCTTGCTCTATGGCGGAAGTTGACCAAATGGTATATGCTTGCCAGCAAAATGGGGTGAAGTTTAATTATGGTACGAATCGCCGTTATCAGCCGCTGTTTTGGCGAATGAGAGAGTTAATTGAGGGGGGTAAAATTGGTGATTTGCAATGTGTAGTCTGTCATTGTGGACCAAGTTCCGCCCAGTGGGGACATACCCATATGGCAGACATGATGCTTTATTTAGCGCTGGATACAGATGTAGATTACGTTCAAGCTAATATTGGAGCTACCAAAAAAGATTGGAACAACTTACAGATCTCCATCGATCCTCCTATTCTTATGGCCTATGCTCAATTTAAGAACGGTGTGCGCGGTTATCATACGGTCGGTTCGGGTTACGAATTTGAGGCTATCGGTTCGAAAGGTGTCTTGAGAACTTCTAGTGGTGGTGAGTTAATATACCGTCAGTTTGGCCAAGCGACTCAGGAAATCGAAGATATTGTTTCAGACCGAGGAACAAGTAACTGTATTCGTGATTTGGCTGAGAGTATCGAGCAAAATATTGAAACACAAGGCGGCGTAGAATTGGCTGCAAAAAGCCAAGAAATGATCTTTGGTTTTGTTGATTCCGGTAGGCAAAACGGACAATGTGTTTCATTGCCACTGGCAAATCGGCAACTCTATATTGGTCCGTCTGGTTGATAAACATTAGTTTGGAACGATTGGTTGGTTATAATTTCACAATCCTAGATTGGAATTTAGATGATCAACATACGAAAGGAGAATTCAGTGGGTGAAAAAATGATCAAAGATCAACTGTATGATCAAGCATTAACATTGTTCGGTCAGAATTTACTGGACGAAGCTGTGGTTGCTTTCCAAAAGCTGATAGAGAACTTTCCGGATGAAATTGAAGGCTATATGGGGTTAGCTCATACTTACGAGCGCGCCAAAAACTACGACCAAGCGATCGAAGCAGTTAAACTAGCAATCAAAATCGACCCCAATGATAGTTTAGCTTACAGCAGTTTGTCAGCTTTCTACCAACGCAAAGGTATGATTACGGAAGCTGAAACTGCCATGGCTAAATCGGCGGAACTAAATTTGGCGAAGGCGAAGTGAATTAGTAACCACTAAGACTGAACTGAAAGCCATGGCAGTGGCAGCGAATATCGGACTCAAGGCTAGTCCCCAAGTTGTAAATAGACCAGCAGCAAGTGGTATGCCGAGCAAATTGTAAGCAAAAGCCCAGATTAGATTCCAACGGATGGTATTCAAAGTCCGCCGGCTTAGTTGGATTGCAATCGCTACATGGGCCAATCGGCCCTTAATTAAAACAACATCGGCAGTTTCAATGGCAATATCGGTGCCTGTACCAATGGCAAATCCAACTTCGGCTTGGGCTAACGCTGGAGCATCGTTGATTCCGTCCCCAACCATTATTATCGCTTTGCCTTTGGATTGAAAGTTGGCAACTATATTGGCTTTTTCGGCTGGCAAAACTTCAGCCTTAGCTTGATCCACCCCGAGTTGTTCAGCTACAACATTAGCAGTTTTTGCACTATCACCAGTCAACATAACTGTTTGCAGGCCCATCCGTCGTAGTTGTTGTAATGCTTCTATAGCATCGGTTTTGAGCAGATCGGTCACCGCAATTTGGCCCGCCAATTGTTCTTCTACACTCACCCAAATTACCGTCTTGCCAGCTCTAGCATACTCAGTTTCTCGGTCTATATCAATACCAAGTATCTGGACACCTGATTTCTCCATTAGTCTACGGCTACCACACCGAATCTTCTTTCCATTCAGGTCAGCCTGGACTCCAAAGCCAATTAATGCTTCAAAGTTATCAATCTTGACCTGCTCAATCTGCAAATCCCGTTCTTGGCAAGCTTGGATAATTGCCGTTGCTAAAGGATGTTCAGATTTTGATTCCAAAGCAGCGGCCATCAACAGCAAATGTGTCTCCGGATAATTATTGCTGGGTATGATATCAGTAACAGAAGGTTGACCTTCTGTTAGAGTGCCTGTTTTGTCAAATACGACGATTCGGGCACGATGTAAGACTTCTAAAATTGGAGCGTTTTTAATTAAAATGCCCTGTTCTGCTGCTCGACCAATACCCGCAACTACTGCTGTTGGTGTCGCAAGTCCCAAAGCACACGGACAAGCAATAATCAAAACTGAAATAAAAAAGGTCAAGGATTCAGACAGTGGTAGATTAAAACCAAAATGCCACGCCCCAAAAGTCAATGCTGCGATACCAATGACAATTGGTACAAAAAAACCAGCTACTTGGTCGGCTAGTGTTTGAATGGGGGCTTTAGAGCTTTGGGCTGATTCAACTAAACAAATGATTTGCGATAGCATCGTATCAACACCAACACGTCTTGCTATTAGGTTAAAACTACCCGTACCGTTGACGGTTGCACCAATGACTTCATCATTAACTCGTTTATAAACAGGCACACTTTCACCTGTGACCATCGACTCATCAACCAAAGACTGCCCTTCAATCACTGTGCCATCAACTGGAATTCGCTGGCCTGGCTGAACCATCAATCGATCCCCTACTTGTACCTCATCCACGTTGATCTCGACCGTCTTTTCATTATCCTGAATTCGTAAAGCTGTTGGCGGTTGTAACTTAATAAGTGCCGTAATTGCTCCTTGAGTTGCGTATTTGGCCCTAGTTTCCAGATAACGGCCAACTAAAATAAGTGTGATAATCATAGTCGAAGTTTCGTAATAATCGTTATGAACCACCATATTGGAACTAGTCCACGATACAACTGTTATGAGTAAACTGTATAAATAAGCTGAAAATGTACCTACAGAGATAAGCACGTTCATATCAGTGCTCCGATGCCGTACAGCGGCAAAAGCTCGGCGGTGAAATTGCCAACCGGCCCAAAATTGAATAGGGGTTGACATTAGCCCCAAAAGCAATAATTGCCAACGGTGAGACAATTGATTAGGTATAAACATAAGTATCATTGCCAAAATTGAGATCGCTCCACTAACCCATATTTTAACTGCTAACGACTGTAACTCTTTCCGGTGCAGTTCTTCTTTTTCTGCCAATTGAGCTTGACGAAATTGGCTGGGGTGATAGGCAGCATAACCGGCTTTAACAACAGCTGCCTGCAATTGCTCAAAAGTAACAGGTTGAGCAGTATACTTAATTTCGGCTTGTTCGGTCCCATAGTTGACTGCAACCGCAGATACGCCTTCAATTTGTTTAATAGCCTTCTCTACCCTCTTTACACAAGCAGCGCACGTCATCCCTTCAACAGAGATAATGGTTGATGTTTGGGCTGAATTATTATTTTTAGAGGTGAGAATTTTTTGTGAATCTGTGCTTGAAGAAATTCTCATCCGTCAAAGTCCCAGAGTCTTTATTTTTTGCCATAAGGTCGTCCGACTTATTCCCAACCGCTTCGCTATTTTAGAATGGTTGTTACTTAACTCCTGACGCAAAGCCGAAATTAATTCTCTATCAAAACTGCGAATCAAGGCTTTATAAAATCCATCTTCAGTAGACAGTATCTTTGGGGTGCTTAGAATTTTTTGAACTGCCATTCTAAATATTTCACTAAAAAGGGAAAAGTTTTCAGTCTTGATTGCTAAATTAGATGGTACAAAGTTTCTAATTTCGGCGGGTAAGTGATGAGTCAAAATTACATCGGATCGAGATAGAATTGCCGCACTCTTGACTGCATTCTCTAACTCGCGTATGTTTCCCGGCCAAGGATAGTTCTGTAAAAGTGTCAAACAGTAATGGTCAATACCATGAAAATGGCGATTGAGTTCGGTCGATGACTGGTTCAAAAAATGTTGTACCAATATGGAAATATCCTGCACACGTTCTCTCAGAGGCGGCAAGCTAATCGATATTCGCTTGAGGCGGTAATAGAGGTCTTCTCGAAATTTTCCGTCTTTCACTGATTGTTCTAGATTTGCGTTTGTGGCAGCAATCACCCGAACGTTGATAGATATTGTGCGAGTTCCGCCCAATCGGTCGATTTCACCATCTTGTAAAGTTCGCAAAAGTCGCATTTGTAAAGCAGAACTCATATTGCCAATTTCGTCTAAAAACAATGTGCCATCGTTGGCTAGCTCAAATTTGCCCAATTTCCCTTTTTTTTGAGCCCCAGTAAAAGCACCGGCTTCGTAACCAAATAATTCGCTTTCGAGTAAATCATCAGGTAAGGCCCCACAATCAACGATGACAAAAGGATGATGATATCTGGTGCCGTTGTCATGAATGGCACGTGCCACTAATCCTTTCCCTGTACCGTTTTCGCCTTCTATTAAGACAGTCATGGAATTAGCTGCCATAATGCCGATCATCTTCCAAACCTCTAACATCTGCTGACTTTCACCCACCAATTGAAGTTCAGTGGTTGTCTCTATTGAAGCGGTGGGAATAGCCTGACGAGCCTGTTCAAGTTGTGTTGCATGTTCCAAAATCGATTTGACTTGATTTAGATCAATGGGTTTGGGCAAAAAGTCAAAGGCTTGTAACCGCATAGATTGGATAGTATTTGCGATGTTATCGTAAGCTGACATGATTACGATTTGCATTTGTGAATGACGAGATTTGAGTTGTCGGAGGGCTTCCAATCCGGACATACCTGGCAACTGTACGTCCAGTAAAACCATATCCGGCTGATGTTTTTCGGCTAGCCGTAAACCATCTTCTGAATTACTGGCAATCAGAACGGTGTAGTTGAGGTTTTGAAGAAACTGCTCGAAAGCCCAACAGATACTGGAATCGTCATCAACAACAAGAATGGTATCCACAGTCAATCACTATTTACATTGAGAGCAGTAGCCTAAAACTTCGTACCGATACTTGAGTACTTCAAATTGGTGAGCACCACAAATTTTTTTCTGTCGAATCTCAATTTCAGGGTCTTGAAATTCAATAATTTTCGAACATTGGATACAGATCAGGTGAGCATGCTGACCAGTATTACCACTAGCATTTTCATACAAGACATTATTGTTAGCATCAATAATTTCGGTTAGCACACCGCTTTTCACCAATAACGGCAAGGTACGATAAATGGTAGCTTTGGAGGTTTTATGGCTATTACCAATCATCTGAAATAACAAGTCATCAGCCCGGAAATGCATGGAAAAAGAGAGTGATTGCTCCAAGATTAGCTGTCGCTCTCTAGTTAGCCGAAGACTGTGTGTTTCCAGGTAATTTTTGAATTTTTGGATTTGTCTATTTGTTTTCAATGTCGCTTTCTTCAGTTTGTTGGGTTGATAACTCGCTCGCTTTGATGATCTCCCAAACTTGGTCCAATTGTTCCAGATTGTAATCATTTAATTGATGCCCACGAGCGCTAATCTGGGCTTCCATCTCATGATATCTTCTTTCAAATTTTCGGTTGG
>CAYVHK010000003.1:0-8117 GCA_964451145.1 uncultured bacterium
AGGTTGAGGGCCTGTGTCCAAACGGACGTGCTGGTTCGAGTCCAGTCGGGGGCATAAACAATATTAAAAAAGGGGAAGTTACTCACAGTAACTTCCCCTTTTTTGGTGCTCGCCGATTTCAAAACCTTTTTCATTTTTCAGTTGGTAATATTTGGTAAATAACATACGGTTTGTCGTTAACTTGACCTTGTTCTATAATGGGATAATTGTAAGTTCGACCAATTGTTCCCAATAAATAGGGCTTAGCGCCAGCAGCGACGGCTTTTTTTGCCAACTGATCCAAATTACGTTCGACGACACCTTTCTTGTGATCGGTGTGTCTACTCTGATAGACCGATCGGTTAGCATAATACATCAAAAAAAAATGGCTCCCATATCTAGCATCATCGGTAAAGAAACAAGCATTGATAGGATACGTTACCTGAATTTTCTGACCAATTACTTTATGATATGCATCGTTTCGGTTAATCTGAGTAACAGCAATCGCTGATTCAATATATTCAGTAGCATAGGTCAACGACGTCACAATTGAAACTATTCGCATTAAATTCCAAGCTTGTTGTCTAAATTGCCATCGGTGGAACCAACGATAAATACCAATTAAAACTAAAAATAAAAATAGAGATAAGCCAATCTGCTCAATGATCCAAAAGTTGGTTTCTATATAGGGAGCAAAGTTGTTTAAACCATCGAATTGATCTCGACCTCGGACCAAACTTTTGCCGCCTTCTATCACTTTTAGACTGATTAGTGATGCCGACCAAAAACTGGTATAGACCCAATTCATTCGGTTCAAAGCTCGACTGATGACAACTGCTAGACAAATTAATAATGGTGGCAAGCTAATAATGGTGGCAGACGGCGTTTTTGTTAAGGCGTAACAGTGTGGAACAATTACGCCAATTGCCCAAGCCAAAATAAAAAACTCACCTAGCCGACGTTTCTTGATCATTAGTACGACTAAAAACAAAACTGTCAATAGTAGAAAAGCATAGAAACCGGGATAGAACAAAATCATATAATCGAATAAAGGCCGATCCCAAGTGGATCCCCAACTTTCTACATCAGTCGAAAGATGGTCTATTACACGTTTATGTTCCCAAAGAAACTCTTTGGGATGACGAATTAGACAAAAGATGGTCCAAGGCAAAACAGTGGTCATTGAGGATAAAAATATCCAGCCCAAGTGTTTGAGGCTAATTCGCGAAGTTGAATCTGGCTGAGAATGAAGAAATTGGATACGATAAGCTAACCAAATTACGGAGGCTATACCGAATGTGATAAGAGCTAAATAACTTTTTGAGAGATAAGCCAAACCTTGAGCGAAACCACAACAAACATAAGTTTGCCAACGACCGGTTCGTATTGCACGCAAAAGTAACCAACAGGATACCTCAACCCAAAATAGGAGACTGATGTCGATATGATCAGAATATTTGTAGCCGTGAATCGAACCGAATAAAAATGGATTGAAACTTTGCAAAAAAGCTGCAATCAAGCCAATTCTCTGATTGAACAACTGGTGAGCAATCTGGTAAGTAATCCAGACTGAAACAGTAGCTAAAACAGCAGACGGAAAACGCAAAGCAAAGGTATTAAAGCCGAATATCCAGTGGGACACACAGATTTTCCACATAGCTAAAGGCGGTTTGTGTAACCAAACATGATTACCACCCCAATTTTTGTAATCAAAGGGTAACCATGGTTGGTCGTAAAGTGTAAATAGAAAGGGGTGTTTTGTCAGGTTTCGACTAACCATAGCATGAAATCCTTCATCCCAATAATGGATAGCCGTATGATCAAGGTTAGTTAGCACTGTCAAGAACGAGGCGACTAAAATGCTAATTATCCAAAAACGTGAGGAAATTGCCACTGAATAAACTCGCAAACAGTTTCAGCGTAGCAAAACTGAGGTTAGTCGTCAATGTTTGAATGTTACAATATTAATCAATCAGGCTAAATTGCTGGATAAAAATACAAAACGACGGGTACTGTAGACGAAAATTGAATAGGTTAATTTAACTCATTAGAGAGACGCTCATTATGAAATACGTTAATTTTGGAAAAGCTGGGGTTCGTGTCAGTCAAATTGCACTCGGCTTGGGATTGAGAGGCCAGAACGACGCGGCTGAAGTTGAAAGGATGATTGCCTACGCCATTGACCAAGGCCTCAACTTCATTGATTGTGCTAACATCTACGGCACGATGGATGACGGGGCCAATATAGGTCAATCCGAAATCATTTTGGGTCGGGCCATCAAAAATCGGCGAGACAATGTAGTAATTACGTCTAAGGTTTTTTCTGCCATCGGCAAAGGAACTAACGATTCAGGACTTTCCCGCTATCATATTCTACGTGAGATTGACCGATCGCTAAAGCGTTTAGACACCGATCATGTTGATGTTTACTTGATTCATGCACCTGATGATCGAACGCCACTTACTGAAACTTTACGGGCTATGGATGATATTATTCGGTCAGGCAAGGCTCGCTATGTTGGTTGTTGTAATTTTCCAGCTTGGAAAATCTGCCAAGCACTATGGATAGCGGATCAACTAGGTACCGATCCAATCATCGGCATTCAGAACCCCTATAGTTTACTAGACCGGCGACTGGAATCAGAGATGTTCAGCTTACTGAGAGAAACAGGATTGGGAGCGATGGCTTACAGCCCATTAGCCGTCGGCTTACTCAGTGGCATCTATCAACCAGACCAGGCGCCACCAGTCGGTAGTTATTGGTCTCACCACTCTAACCAATTTGAAATACAGATGCAAGGAGAGGCGGGAAAACTGGTGGGTACTCTGATTCGATTGGCTAGAGAGATTGGTAAGACGCCCGCCCAATTAGCCCAAGCTTGGGTCCTATCGAAACCTGAAATTACGGTCGTTATATCTGGCAGCGATACTATCAGCCAAATTAGAGATAATTTAGGTGCCGTTGGTTGGGAAATCGACAGCCAAATTATACAGGAATTGGAATCAGTTTCCGCACCTTTTTCTGCTTAATTTAGTCAATTTCATAATGAATATCCAATCTTGACAAGCTTAACTCCAGGGGCTAAAATAAGTCCGTTGGGAAAAAATTGCATGTCAAAAAGTAAAACTAATGTACTGTTGATTACCAGCGACCAACAACATTGGAACACGTTAGGCCAAGATAATCCGGAGATTCAAACGCCGCACCTAGATCGGTTGGCCGCATCGGGAACAACTTTTAGCCGGGCTTATTGTCCTAATCCGACTTGTACTCCCACAAGGGCTTCGATTATTACTGGCCAATACCCAAGCCAACATGGTGCTTACTCTCTAGGCACCAAGCTATTGGAAAATCGCCACACAGTTGGAGAAGATTTTTTACAAGCTGGTTATCGTACCAGTTTGGTTGGTAAAGCCCATTTTCAGCCACTCCGAGAAAGTAATGAATTTTCCTCTTTAGAATCTTACCCAATTTTACAAGACCTTGACTTTTGGTCTAAATTCAATCAAAATTTCTACGGTTTTGAGCATATAGAGTTAGCTCGCAATCATACAGACGAAGCTCACGTTGGCCAACATTATGCCATCTGGCTACAAGAGAAAGGTTGCCACAACTGGCGGGACTATTTCCGTTCTCCCACTGGTAATAATGATACCCAGCGTCGAAAATGGTTAATACCAGAGGAATTTCACTACAACACTTGGATCGCCGAACGCACCAATACTCTGCTTGATCAGTATCATCAAAACGAAGACAACTTTTTCTTGTGGGCCAGCTTTTTCGATCCACATCCTAAGTACCTAGTACCGGAACCTTGGGATAATATGTATGATCCAACCGAGATAACGGTGCCTTCGCTCGTGCCAGGCGAACATGACAAAAATCCACCTCATTTTCAAATGACTCAAGAGCCAAAACCAGATTTTTCTAGCTATCGGGAAAGCGGACAAGGTATTCACGGTTGTCATTCTCACCTTCATGATCGGGATGAATTAGCTAAAGATATTGCTATCTACTATGGAATGGTTAGCATGATGGACCATTACATAGGTCAGATTGTTGACCATTTGGATCATCTGGGCTTAGCCGAAAATACTTTAGTTGTCTTTACTTCCGATCACGGTCATTTCTATGGCCATCACGGGTTGACGGCTAAAGGTCCATTCCATTATGAGGATGTCATTCGTGTGCCAATGATCGTCCGTCAACCGGGTAAAGTGCCAGCTGGTAAAAAATCAACAGCCTTACAAACACTGGTCGATTACGCACCGACTTTTCTGAGTGCAGCTAATATTAAAATTCCCTATTCTATGACAGGCCAAGATCAAACTAGCGTTTGGTACAATGAAGACAACATTTTAGAGCGTAATCATGTTATGGTTGAAAATCGGCACGAGCCAACTACCATTCACCTGAAAACCTACATTGAAGATCGGTACAAAATCACCGTCTATTACAACCAAACTTACGGTGAATTGTTCGACCTCAAAACTGATCCTGACGAAATCAATAATTTGTGGAATAACCCCTATTTTGTCGGCATAAAGTCCGAGTTGATGGCTAAATTCTTGTCCGCTCAACTCGGTGCTGAACCGTTGCCAATGCCACGTATTTCGGGTGCCTAACCTGTGCCAAATTACCAATCGGTAGTAGCTCGAATCGAGTCTCTTGCCGACCATTCGTCAGGCATCACTTTACAAACAATTGGCCAAGTAACAGACTTACCAGTTTTATTCTTGCGACTATTGTCAAAAAATCTCAGTGATTCAGTTCAAAAAATTCTTCTTTCTGCGGGCATTCATGGCGACGAACCCGCTGGCGTAGAAGCAATACTAAGTTTCTTAGAACAGGATCTTACGACTTGGCGAAATCGATTTCAGTTCGATGTTTTTCCTTGTTTGAACCCTTTTGGTTTCATTCACAATCTTCGCGAGAATTCAGATGGAATTGATATCAATCGTACATTTGAAGATGAACCAACAGCCGAAGCCAAAATGGTGCATTCTATGCTGAAGGATTGTCAATATGATCTGTTTATTGAATTCCATGAAGATTGGGAATACGACGGCTTTTATTTATTTGAGTTAAATGAAGACCATCGGCAAATTGGAGAAGTGATTACGTCTGCTGTTGGCCAATTAGGTAAACTTCATCGGAATTCGCTAGTAGACGAATATCGTACCAACGGGGCAGCTGTTTTGCGGCTGCCACCTGAAGTCAGAGTGCGAGGACCAATGCCCGTCTATCTCTTTAAGCAGAAAAAGGCCCGTCGTACTGTTACCTGTGAAACGCCTTCTTCATTCTGGTCGATGTCACAACGAGTGGCTGCTCATTTAACCGCCCTCTCAACAGCATTAGACTGGCTAGAAAAAGAACATAAAAATGAATTAGAGTTGAATAAATGACAATGTTGATCTCTTTTCAAGAAAATTTTCCTCAAGTCTCGAGTTCAGCTTATGTGGCTGAAGGTGCTAAATTGATCGGATCTGTCACTGTGGCAAAGGAAGCCTCGATTTGGTTTAATTGTGTTCTTCGAGCGGATATTGGCGAAATCGTAGTTGGCCAAAGGACAAATATTCAGGATGGAACTATCATTCACTTAGACCCGGGAAAACCATGTCTAATTGGTGAAGATGTCACTATTGGTCACGGTGCCATTATTCATGGCTGTATCATTGAAGATCAAGCTCTAATTTCAATGGGGGCAGTGATACTAAGTGGGGCTAAAATCGGCGCTCGATCTATTATTGGAGCTGGTGCTGTAGTGTTGGAAGAACAAGAAATTCCACCTGATAGTGTGGCCTTGGGCGTTCCGGCCAAAGTTCGTCGGCAAGTCAATAAAGCTGATTTGGAAAGGGCTAAACATGGTGTTGAAGAATACGTTCGAATTGGACAAATAATGCGTCGTGACCAACAAGAAAACTAAGAGAGCCGCCAACCAAGTTGGCTTATTTGTTTTTGATGATGTTGATGTTGGTGATTTCGCTGGTATTTATCAAGTTTTTTCTGCCGTTGAGCGAATACGACCGGCGTCGTTTTCCATTTTCACTTTTGCTTTGCGTTTGCAACCAGTCATTTGCACCGGTGGACTAACCATTATGCCTGAATACACTTTTGGTGATTTGGAAATGGATACGAAAATGAATATTTTGGTTGTTCCTGGTGGTGAAGGAAGGCGAATGCCAATTTCTAACCCGATGATTCAATCGAAGTTGAGTACAATCGCCGATCAGTGTGATTTTATTCTTGGTGTTTCGACTGGCACACTCATTTTGGCTGCAGCTGGCGTTTTACGCCAAAGACAAGTAACTACACATTGGTTATCCTTAACAGAATTACAGAGGAGGGAAGATGTTATCCCTTATCCAGGCAAAATTGTGCAAGCAGGTCGGGTGATTACATGTGCTGGTGGGGCATTAGGAGTTGATGTTGGTCTAAGTGTTATAAGAGAATTATATGGACAGCACTTGGTAACTGAAGTACAAAGTTTAATCGAATACCAATCGATGGAAACTCAATTAACTAAATTCTAGAAAATTATTCCGCCTTTGTCCTAGGCATCAAATTTTAGGATATAGCCGCACAAGAGTAAGACTCCATGTCTAGAGCATTATCGCTATTTGTATACGACAATCTAGAGCAACAGATTGAGGCAATGGAACAGGATCGATTCGTGTATTTTCCCCAAATACTAACTTCTGATGAGGTGGCTGAACTTCGTCAGCTTTCGGTTCAGTTGGAACCATCCGCTGAGGCATTAGACACTGACCTGACTTTGGAAAAGGATGGACACTTTGAGCGTTGCATAAACGCAGCTTTTAATCGGGACGGGACCCAATTTTTCTCAAATACTTAGATAAGCCCGGCCTAATCGAACTAGCTGAGACAATTCACGGATCTGACTGCCATATTGTTAGTATGCATACTTGGGCAGTTGGCCCGGGGCGACCAGACCAGGTATGCATACCGATTGGTTACCGATAAGTATGCCTGAGGAACTACGAACTGATCAAAGGCTAAAACTGCCAATTTACATTACTACAGCACATTTTTATCTCGATGATATGACTGAAGATTTAGGCCCTACTAAAATAGTTCCGGGCAGTCATTTGTCGGGTCGAAGCCCTACACATTTGATTAGTTCCAATGGAGAAAAAGTCCTTGAGACTAATTCGAATGGTGTTAAAGAACAAAGTTTTCTCGGTCGAGCCGGGGACTGTATTTTATTTCGGAGTGAAATTTGGCACCGAGGCGCGGCCAACAATAGTAACCAAACCAGACATACCTTCATGGTTCACTACTCTCAAAGGATGATTACCCAAAAGTTTCCACCCTACATAGACTGTCGATACAATCCCGATGTGTTGTCTAATGCCAGCCCTCGTCAATTGCGTTTATTGGGAGGGCACAGTCTAGGACCATATGTTTGAATCTATTTTTCCGGAGCATTATTCCTTAAAGACCTGAGTCTTTAGAAAAGTATTTATCTAAAAAGTAACAAAAAGAGCTGCTAAACTTAATCTACACTGCCACGGTAAATAGTGCGCATAACCCATTATTAGGCAGAAAAACAGCCCAGATTGTCATAGGCGAAAATACCATCCGTGCGAATTTCGGCTCTAAATTTTGTTCAAGGTTAATGAATCATTTACTGGAAAAGGAAAAGCTGAAAAGGATGTTTAACTTATAGATTGATCCTTTAAATTTTGCTGCGATAATATCGCATCTCTTTGCAGAGCAAGAAAAATATCCTTAATGGAGGAAATTTAGTTGGAGAAACGGCCCCCCAGAATTCGTCGAAATAGTACTAGAATCGAAAGTGGAACAAAAACCAAGACCAATACACGTTTAGGTAATTAGTCGGCGGTGTGATTTTTCCAATCTAGTGGCATCTAGCGGCGGGAACGAGATGGTTTCTGAACACGGAGGAAGGTGGGTTTATCGAGCTCGGTCTCATCATTAGGCACACTAGATTGCTTAGTTCGGCTATCATTATGTAGGGCTTTTGTCGGAGCAAGAAATGTTTGATCATCATCCACATAAGTTGCATCTTGGTTCCGATTTCCAGCAACAGCTCGTGTAGAGTGGGTGCGAGTTGGAGTAGAAGAGAACTCCGCGCGTCCCACACTATTTGTGT
>CAYVHK010000003.1:8127-29854 GCA_964451145.1 uncultured bacterium
GGATCTATTGCGAGGATTTTGCGAAAATGGATTACTACTGGATCGTGTTGGACGATCAGCCTGCATTGGGTTAGCATAGCTGGCTTCCCCGAATGGTGGATCGCCGCCGCCATCCATCGACGATTGGTGAGCATCAAATCCAGTAGCAATTACAGTAATGTACAGTTCATCTTCCAAATCTTCGTTGTAAGACAAGCCAAAGATTACTTGACTTGAGTTAATTTGGCCCGGATTGGCGGCTTCGCCGATTATTTCCATCGCACTTTCAAGCTCCTGAGCTGCAAAGTTAGGCGAAGCTGTGAAATTGACTATAACACCAGTTGCTCCTTCAATTGTACTTTGCTCAAGCAATGGGGAAGAAATTGCACTTTGAGCTGCCAATTGTGCTCGGTCGTCGTTAGTGCCAAAACCAACACCCATCAGAGCCGTGCCGGAATCTTGCATAATAGTCTTAATATCGGCAAAGTCAAGGTTGACAGCACCCGGAACCTGAATCATATCTGATATACTTTGTACTGCATTCAATAAAATATCATCTACCATACGGAAAGAGGATAACAGAGGCAGCTTTTTATCGCCTAGTTCCATTAATCGCTGATTAGGAATCACGATTACAGAGTCGGTATTTTCCCGCATCTCCTCCAATCCTTGATCAGCTGAAAGCTCCCGACCTCGACCTTCAAAACGGAACGGTCGAGTTACCACGCCAATCGTGAGTGCGCCAGCATCCTTGGCCAAACCAGCCACCACTGGAGCAGCTCCAGTACCTGTCCCGCCACCCATTCCAGCGGTAATAAATACCATATCAGCATCGGAAACAACCTTCTGTAAATCATCAATATTTTCCTCTGCAGCTTTACGGCCTACGTCAGGGTTTGCCCCAGCCCCTAGACCATCTGTCGTGTTGGCACCAATCTGGATTTGGGTGGCTGTATGACATTGCTGTAATGCCTGTAAGTCGGTATTAACGACGAAAAAATCAATGCCGGACAATTCGGCATCAATCATGTGTTTGACCGCATTATTCCCGCCACCGCCCACACCAATGACCTTAATTCGTGCTTGGCCGTTTAATTGGGTATCTTCAAACTCAATCATCTCAATCCCCGTTCTTTCCATGGAAAGAATGCATGTTAACAATGAATACTTTAAGCAATTTCGACACAGAATATCCGGCTATTATAGAATAGCCGGATATTTTGTGTCAACACGTTTTTCTCATGGCAACTGATAATCGAAAATGGGTTTTCCACTCGTTTATTCCGGAAGACGATTAGAATGACAGATGTTCCATCATAAATCCAATCGTACACAAAGATTCGATATTAACTACACCATACTGCCCTTTTCCTAATTAACTTTTCTAAATTTATTATTTATGACTCAATACCACCAGCTAATTCGGTAGCTAGATCGACACGACGCCGAATCAGGTCACAACCACTTTGCCAAAAGTTAGGATCTTTAATATCAAAACCGACAGCTGAAACCAGTTGAGCCGGTGAATCAGAGCCACCAGCTCTTAATAAATCAAAATAACGAGGTACAAAAGCATCCCCTTCTTTTCGGTATTGAGCATATAAAGACAAGACTAATAATTCGCCAAAGGCATATGCGTAGACATAAAACGGTGTTCGGTATACGTGGGGAATATAAAGCCACCAATACTGATGTTCATCACCCAACTTCAATGAATCGCCAAACATTTCCTGCTGAGTTTTTTGCCATAATTCGCCGTATGCGGCGGCAGTTTGTTCACCACTATTCCGACGCAAATCATGGGCAGACCTTTCAAATTGGAACATCGAAATTTGACGAAAAACAGTGGCAAAAGTATCCTCGGTTTTACTACACAGCAGGGCCAACTGGTCTTGAGCTGAAGTAAGTTGATTTTGCAATTTGTCAAAAACTAGCATTTCGGCGAAAGTACTAGCTGTTTCAGCTAAAGGTAAAACAGGATGATAATTGAGCAGACTTTGTTGACTAGCCAAAACATCATGAACACCATGACCAAGCTCGTGAGCTAACGTTGTGACGTCTCTCATACTATTGTTATAATTCATAAAGACGTAAGGATGAAGAGTAGGTGCAACCCCCATGCAGTAAGCTCCACCTTGTTTACCTGATGTGGCTTTTGCATCAATCCAGTTTCGACTAAAAAACGGTTCGGTCATTTCTGCTAGTTGAGGCGAAAAATCAGCAAAAGCCTCCATGATAATCGCTTGCGCTTGATCAAAAGTAAATTGGGTTTGTCCATCCGAAATAGGAGCGTAACGGTCGTAATGAGTCAATTCGTTGATGCCCAACAATTGCTGTTTTAGTTGGTAATAGTTGTTAACAATATCGAAATTCTTGACTGCTACGTCAACCATAGTGTCGACCACTGATTGATCAATATCATTGCTTAAATGACGAGAAGATTCTGGCCGATCAAAATTCCGTAATCGGTCTGTAACCTGCTTTTCATGTAGCAAAGTATTAAAAATGAAGGTTAGCAAATGACTGTTTATTTCCAGTTGATCCGACAAAACTTGGGCTGCTACGCGTCGACGTTCTCGATTAGGCTCTTGAAAACGAACTAACAACTGGCTTTGTGTTAATTTTTCTCCATCGATCGGATAAACAATTCGAGAGGTAGCCTCAGTAAATAAGCGAGAAAAAGCACGACCACCACTATTAGCGACCTCTTCCAAAATCTTCTCTTGACTTTCACTGAGATGATGCTTAGCTAAATCCCGCTGATGCCGAACATAGTAAAGATAATCCGCTAGACGATCATCTTCAGCGATTCGATCAAATATATCTGCCTCAATCTGCCCCAGTTCCAGATCGAAAAAAATCAGGTGGGTCGAGGCTTGGGAGCTAACCTCACGTGTGCGTTGCAACAATGCACCTCGTTTAGGTTGGGTAGTATCAGTGCTAAACAGTAAGTGAGCAAAGGCTTGAGGATAATATTGGTTAGTCATCAATTCTTCATAGGCCTGAATGGCTTCAAGCAATAACTCAACCGTTACATCAGATTGTGCAATTTTTCCTTTGTATTTCTCTTCAAAGGAAATAGCATCACTCACAATACAGGACAAATCTTCTTCTAGATTTGGATCATCAAGACCTGCGTAGAGATCGGTTAAATCCCAAGAGGGAATATTATTGTTCAATGAGGTTCTTTCGGACATCTTGTACCTGTTATTTTGTCTGTTTTAGTCAAAGTTTAGTTCGACTTGGTTTCCTTCCTCCAAGAATGCAGTTAGCAAATCGACTGCACCTTGCACATCTTCTTTGTGAACTGTCTCAATAGTAGTGTGAATATAGCGGGTTGGTACTGAGATAGTCGCAACCGGTACGCCTGAACCTGACTTTTGCATTGCTGCTGAGTCGGTACCACCACGCGGTAGAATTTCATGTTGCCACTTGATATCCTTTTTATCAGCCAACTGTCGAAGATATTTAACCAGTTTGGGGTGTTGAATGGCCGAAGAATCAAATATTTTGATAGCAGCTCCTTCCCCCAGTTTGGTTATTTGTTCGTGTGAAGCAACTCCTGGAATATCAGTAGCCAGCGTAGTATCGAGACAAATGCCAACATCAGGAATGATACTATTTGCACTAGTTGTTGCTCCTCGCAAACCAATTTCCTCCTGCGAGGTAGCTACCGCATATGTTTCAAAACCAAATTCGGTGGCCGACTGCATAGCACGAATCATTGTATAGACTGCAACTCGATTGTCCATTGACTTGCAGGAAACGCAATCGCCAAGCTGCAGAAAGTTCTGTTTCATTGTCACTGGTGTGCCAATCAATACTTTTTCTTTAACCGTCTCTGCCGGTAGACCTAAATCGACGACAAAATCGCTAATCTCCGATTTCTTGCCACGGTCGCTATCTGTCTGAATGTGAGGAGGTTTTAACCCCGGGTATAACACGCCAATCAAATCAGCACCTTCGGGCTCTAAACAAATGCGAACGTGTTGGGCTACCATGTTACGAGGATCATGTCCGCCTAAAGGTACCAACCGAATCCAACCTTTGTCGTCCACGTTGCTTACCATAAAACCAATTTCGTCCATGTGGGCAGCAATCATCACCTTTTTAGCACCCGGTTTTTGTTTGACACAGATCATATTGCCCATCGCATCAACCGAAATTTCATCCACTATTGGCTCAAGTTCTCTTCTAACAATGTCACGAATCCGGTCTTCAAATCCCGGAATACCTGAAGCTTCACACAGTTCTTTCAATAATTCCATTCAATTCCTCCGAATTGATTTGTCGCTGTTAGTTCCAAGAAACACAATTTTTTGATTATAGAAATCAACAATCTCACCTCAACTGTCTATTTATCACTGCCAAACAAATGTTGAAAAGCTGCGATAGAAATTCGAAATCCATCTTCAAAGCTGGCATTAGGGTTAGGACGATAAACACTCTCGAAAGAAATTACCCCATCATAACCGTCTATTTTTAGGGCTTTTGCCAAACCAGAAAGGTAAGGAACCATATCCCCAGTATTAAACGGTACAAATTCTACCGTTGCTCGGGCAACATCAATTCTAGCGTCTTTAAGATGTAAATGTCCCAGATATCCGTCTTTCAGGTATTGATAACCGTCGGGATAACTTTTTTCGGTGCAATACAGACTATTACATGGATCCCAGAGAACTTTCAGCCTGTCAGAACCAATTTGGTCAATAAGTTTCCTTGCTAAATAAGCTGACGTAATCATCGATCCGTTACCTGTCTCGACTACCAACGTTATGCTTTCGTCTTCGGCAATTTGAACTGGTTCTTCTAATAGGGTCACCATCTTGTTCCATGCCCCATCAGCTACAATCCACTCCTCAGCACCTTGACCACCGAACAGGATCATTTCTTTGCGAAAACTCATGATCCGTACTAACGGACAATCTAGTACTTTCGCCATCTGAATACACTGTTTGAGATCGGCAATCTCTTGGCGGTATATTTTGTCATCAGGCGTAATATCACCCACAGGAAAACCACTAAAAATATGGCGAGAAAGACAAGAGATTTTGATCTGGTGAGCTGTAATTAGGTGCTTGATCCAATCAACTTCCTCTAACGTCATATCTCCCACCTCTTTATCTATTCCGGTGGGCATAGTCAAATATTGCAGCTCGGCGTAGGTTAACTGAAATTCGTTCATCACGTTTAAGGCATGTTCAAGGTTACGACTAATCCCATCAACGATCACACCTAATCGGTAAGTTGGCAACTGAAGATTACTAGACATTTGTTCCTACTTTTGGCTTGTGTTGGTTTATTTTCAACTTATTATCGGCCTTTCAATTTAGCCCATAGTGCCACTTGTTTATTCTTGGATTGAACAGCCAAACTGTTCCTGAGTGGAAAACCTGCGCTTTGCCAAGCTAAGATGCCACCTTTGAGAACTTGGAGCAATTGCGGTTGAAACCCGAAGTCATTCTGTAGCAGGATTTGTGTCGCCCGGACACTTGAGTTTTCAGCTGGTCAGCTGCAATAAAAAACGATTTTTTTCTCTTTGGGCAGTTCGCCATGTCGGAGTATCAGTTCACCCAAGGGCAAAGAAATAGCGTTTGGTAAATGGCTTTTCTCGTAAGCTTTCTGGCCTCTTACATCGACAATAAGGAAGTCAGATTTTTTGTCGGTTAAGGTCTTGACTTCCTGAACAGTGACCCGATCGGGTTGGGCTAGAACGGTTGAAACTGTTGCTAGAAAGGCTATTAATAATAAAGACGACTTTCTGGCAAAGCTGGGCTTAGCCAAATACTTGTTTTTCTGCATTCTCATCAGGTTTTCCCTTTGTATGATTTCACAGATGCCAGGTACCAATTAAGGTTAACATAACCCAATTTTGGTTAACAATCTACTTGTGATAAATCAGACAGAATATGCCACAGAACCATCTTCACGCAGTGGCGTTTCTGCTGTATTCATTGACTTAAACGGAGGCAATAGATCAACATCTAATTCCACACCCAAACCAGGAGCTGTAGGAATAGGAATATAACCACCTTCTCTTTGGTAGCAAGTAGTAAAAAAGTCATACTGTTCGGATTCGTCATCTTTAGTGTATTCTTGGGTGATAAAGTTGGGGATACTGGTATCTAGGTGAATCGAAGCGGCGGTGATTAGTGGTCCTAGAAAATTATGAGTTACTACAGCGCTATGATATGATTCAGCAATGGCAGCAATTTTCTTACAATGGGTAATTCCACCAGCCAGAGCCACATCAGGACGAACATATTGGGGGCCACCGTGTTGAAGTAATTCGCGAAACTCCCAAATTGTGGTCAAACGTTCTCCGTTACCGATGGGAATATTAATCCGTTTCGCCATTTCACCTTGTGTAATAATACTATCAATTTGAATGGGGTCTTCGATGAAGTATAGGTTAAACTCCGTCAGGTGTTCGGCGAGAGCAATACTGTTCATAGGACTTAGTTTACGATGTACCTCGGCGATCAAATCTAACCCTGATCCACCACCTTCTCGAGCTGCAGCAACAATATTCCGCACTGACTTAATCATCTGATCTTGTGTCATGTCTTGAAATCCATCCACCAGAGGATCAAACTTTATAGCGGTAAACCCTTCATCTGTTGCCAACCTAGCGGCCTGATACATAGCTTCTGGGTTGGGTTGGTCTGACAACAAATGTAATCTAATTTTTTCCCTGCAATTACCACCCAACAGTTCCCAAACTGGCACACCAAAATATTTCCCCTTAATATCCCATAGAGCGATATCAATAGCACTGATAGCACCAGACAAAGCATTTCCTTTGAATGGACTCATTCGGTTTAGATACTGCCAATGGTGTTCCACTCTCAGCGGATTTTGACCGATTAAGTATTGTTCAAATCTTTTGACTATGGCCTTTACTGCTTCTGGGTATCCCCAATAGGCCGTCTGTCCCAAACCGGTTAATCCTGTATCGGTCTGGATTTGCAAAATATATCCGTTTGCGGCTAAATATGAATGGATGCATTCGATCTGCATATCTAAATTAACTCCTATGCCTGTGTATTAGTTGAGAGATCCAACTTCAGTTTCTTCTGTCTTAAGCACAACTAGACACCGCCCCACCTTATCGTGCAGTGTTTGCCGCTGTTTATTGAATAGAGGCATCAAATAGCCATAAAAAAGAGTAACAGTAGAAAGAATTTTAGCAAAATGCCGAACGGAAGCACGCATTAGGTTAATAGGTTGACCATTCAAGTCAGTGACCTTCAACCCCATCAACCGTTTACCCAATGTTGCTTGACTTTCTGCACTTTCCAAGAAGGTAAAATAAACCCAATTCAGTAAAAGTGGAACCCAGTGTATTATCAGTCGCTCATTTGGTGTCAGCTGTCCCAATTTTTTTATCATTTCAGCCAAATTTTCTCCTTTCAGTAAGTCTGGTGGAATGCCAATAGCAAAAAAAGCTAGTTGAACAAATAAAAACATCAGTAGGCTATCTATAATGTAAGCAAAAGATCGCCGCAAAAAAAGCCGGTTGGAGTTAGTTGATTTATGATTAGGCGACAGATTGGTTTCTGTCTGTTCGGGTTTGTCTAGGTTATTCAAAATTCAGAGTTAACTTTTAACCACTAGATGGTTGATTTTTCAGAAAAGGTCAGTCGATTTTCGACGTTCCAATTTGACGCAATCTTAATAATGCATCAGATCTGTCGATATAAAAATAATCGGAATTTTCTGATTGCAACTTCACGTTATAATACGTTATCCGAGATTCAAATTCACTAACCAATCAGAACTCGAAATCAGCCTGTCAGTAAGTGTTACCCAAGAAGGGTAACAGGCAGATGTCTCGGCAAGCAACCAAACTTTGATTGGCTTCTACTAAGCGCTAGATAATAGAGTACATAATTGACATATTTCTCTTTGGAACACAAATCATTAATTGATTTCCTATAAGTTGATGGGTATTACACGTGTCCACATACTATTTTCGGTCTAAAATAGATAGAATTACCAAATTTCCCATTCGTTCTTCTAACAGATCGGTTAGCCAACAACCAATTTTGACTTGCAAGGGCAGTTGGAGAAAAAACACACTGTAGGCGAAATCTCTGTAAAAATCTGTATTCGTCTGGATGACATATATTGCAGTTATAACTACTAAATAGGTGAATGAAAAGTTGGCTTTGGTATGGCTTAAGCCATTCTCCAAACAAGTTATCAACATAACTAATGTGTTGACTATAGTCGATCAAGCTAGCAAACAACGGAGACTTCTCCACAATGTTATCATGAAAAAAAATTCCCTCAGTGTAATGGTTGAATTTGGCCATTAGCCTATTAACAGACAACAGATAGTCCTCAATTTACCGATTAGAAGTAACCCTTCTGGAACGACTCGTCATGTCAGAATTAAACAGATTTGTCCAGCATTTGTTTACAAATGTGAAACATTCGTGGCTGACGTCGGTTCAAACGATAAACTGTTTTCACCAATATAAATATAATGACAAATGAAATTTCATCGTCAACGATCAGCCGTTTGTTTTTTGTCAGATCTGTTAATAATTTTACCATCAAAAAAGAGTGCTTCGCTCAGAAACATGCCTAGGCCAAAAGATTTGAGTTGATCTGGAATTACACATTTTGAACACTAGTGAACAAGACTGATGTATCCACTGGCCTAACCTGATACAATCCGTTTCAGTGCGACTTCAGCACTATGATCATCTGCCTTACTGTTTGATCAGGGGTATCCAAAGCCAACCAAACCACAATTAAGGGATCAATAGTGATATATTGTGGTTCTTTTTTTCAGAAATTGACCGACCGCATGAAGGTTTGAAATAAGGCATAATCTGATATAGCTTGCGCGAGTTGCCAATCATTTATCCTATGATTGACCGTAAGTTGTGTTGCATTGCCTAAGACTTCGAGTGCAAATCCCAATTTTACATATTGATTAGGTATGGATATTGATGTGTAAGGTTATCCGCTTGCTGGTTATGCTACGAAATCCCCTGACTTAGGACTTTCAAATTTTCCCTCTTGGAATGTACTCATTTCATCGATCCAGTATAGTTTCCGATCGATGCATTGTCAAGAAACCAAGCTCATCCATTTTTTTTTGATCCAAATGACAAATATGAGTACAATGGGGATAGTTGCCAACCCAATTGGTAGAACGTAGTCAATCATTGAACGCTTAAGAATATCAGTCTCTTAGAGGAATATGTAATGTATATTAGCCCAAATCAATGGGAAGATTTCGATCAGCAAGGATACATAAGGTTGGGTCAGATTGCCACGGACAAACAACTGTCCGACATGCAACAACGTATTGATGATATTATGCTAGGAATTGCCCCAATCGACTACAATCAAATTATGATGCAGTTGGACCGAGAGCCTGGAACCGATCGACCTGGCCCGCAGAGTCGGGGGCATAAAGGAGCTACTCTTCTGTACCGAAAAATTCAACAACTGGAATGCGATCCTGTCTTTTTAGACTATATGACTAATCCAGTTTTCGAAGAGATCTGCCGACGCACTTATGGAAATAAAGCGCCAATTAGTTGTTTCCGAGCTATGTTTATGAACAAACCAGCTAAGGAAGGTACATATTTAGTTTGGCATCAAGACCGGTGGACCAACCTAGACCAAGACCCGAAAATTACCATTTACACGGCTCTGGATCCAGCATTTTTGGAGAACGGTTGTGTTCATATTATCCCTCGTTCACACCGAGACTTGGTCAATCCATCGCACGGTTCTGGTTTCCTGAACGAAGAACAAATTGAGAAGATTATCAGTCAATCTGACCCATTACCCTTAGAATTGCAGGCCGGAGAAGTGGTTCTGTTACATAATTGGGTGTTGCACAGTTCCGGTACGAATCAGACCGAAATTCCTCGACGAGCCTTTAGCGTCTGCTACATGCATGGTGATACCAAAACCTATAGTGGTAGCAAGTATCCCCGCATTTTTGGTGAAGGAGCGTTGACAGTTGAGCAAATCCAAACCAGTTAGAAAACAGGATTTGCCTACTCGACGAATGGGGCGAACTGGTATGAAACCGTCTATACTAGGGTTAGGTGCTGCTTGGCTACATGCTGGTCCTTCTACTGAAACTATTTCAGCTATTCATCGAGCTATCGAATTAGGTATCAATTATATTGACACTTATCCTGGACACAGTGAAGAACGATGGGGACAAGCCCTGAGAAATGGATTAAGAAGTCAAGTTTACCTACAAGCTAAAGTCGGAACGCATCCTCAGAGGCGCAAAGACTTTTCAGTACAAGGTACGCGTTGGAGTGTTGAGCAAAGTTTGCGAAGCTTGGAAACTGATTATCTGGACGCGGTTTTAATTCACGACCCTACTAGGATTGAAGACGTAATTGCACCCAACCGAGCTTTGGATGAGTTGTTACGAATGAAAGAAGCGGGCAAAATCGGCAGTATTGGCCTAGGTGTACGTTCGCACGACTTTCATCGTCAGGCGATTGAAACCGGTCAGGTGGATATTATTCTCACCTTTTTGGATTATACGTTGTTAAGCCAATCAGTGGCAAAAACCACACTCCCACTGGCAAAACAGCACGACGTGGGTATCATTCTCGCCAGTGTTTTTGGAATGGGGTTATTAGCCGGAATTGAGCCCAATATAGAAGAAGACAAAAGAAAGAATCCTAACCACCGACCAATTGCCCATCAGCTGTGGCAGTGGTGTAGAAAGCGAGAGGTTGATATCCGCCATCTAGCCATGCAGTTTTGTATGCATGCACCGATTGATGGTATTGTTATGTTCGGACCATCCAATACCGAGCATGTCGAGTCAGCTTATCAAGCTGCAACAACTCAGATACCTGATTCAATTTGGCAGGAACTGGAAGCTGAATTCGGCATCCAGTTAGGTAGTGGTTTCGATGTCAATTAAAACCACCACTAACTGTAAAATCTAATATTGATCCGAACCGTTTAAGGCTAGTGGTAGAACCCAGATGTTTCGGTATTTGACGTCATCTCCGTGATCCTGAAGCAGCAAAGGGCCCGGCTCCCCAACCTGATCATCAATAGCTGCTCCAGTTACGCCCGGCAAAACGATATTGTTATGAATCACAATATCGTTTTGAAGTACGGTTAACCGAGTTCGATCTACAACTTCTCCTCTGCTATTTACTCGTGCAGCTCGGAAATAGACATCGTAGGTTTGCCATTCTAAAGGAGAGTTGCAAGCATTGGTCAAAGGCGCGAATTGATCATAGACCGCTCCACAATCACCTTTACCTGGCACTTCAATGCCATAAGAGTCTAAAACCTGAATTTCATATCTACCTTGTAAGAATACTCCACTATTACCACGAGCCTGCCCGGTTGCATCTGGCATGTGAGGAGTCATAAATTCAAGATGTAAGATGAAATCGGTGAACCGATCTTGCGTCATGATATCACCCTTATTGACCGACATAACACCATTTTCAACACTCCAACTGGCCGCCTCTCCATTCCTTTGTGTCCAATTACTGACATCTTGATTGTTGAAAACTTGTATTGCGTTTTCCGGCATTCGATTACTCATAGTTAAAATTCTTCCTTCTTTAGAATACTTTTCTTTGATTGTTTGATTTTAGGCCCAACCTTGTCCACCACCACCAACACGAGCTTGACAAATCTGCTCATAGTAACCACTTTTACGATAAGCCGTTAGCGGTTCAGGGTCGAGTCCCATCTCCATACGAGCCTGTTCTAATAATGGTCGAACATCAGTTTCTACCGCTCGTTGTAGGACACGTTCTGCATCAATAATTTGACTATTATCTTGAGCGTCAGCTAATTGATCTCGGTCAATAATCAGTGCTTTTGCGTAAGCAGTTTGTAAATTGCAAACCGACTGAATACTAGCCTCAACTTTTGGCTTCAAGTTGTGACTCTGGTCAATCATGTACGCGATATTGGTTTCAGTATTAGGATCAAGCTCAGCTGTGACTAATTCGTGATAAATCAGGAACAATTCTTGTGGATTGACTGAACCGACGGTAAGATCATCATCGGCATACTTACGGCAATTGAAGTGAAAGCCGCCTAACTTACCTTCATCTATCAAATAAGCAACAATAAATTCGATGTTGGTGCCTTGTGGATGATGGCCTAAGTCAATTAGTACTTGGGCTTGATGACCTAATTTAGTAGCTAACAGATAAGCTGTCCCCCAATCAGGCAAATCAGTGTGATAGAAAGCTGGCTCAAAAAACTTGTATTCTATCAACATACGCTGGCTAGGATTCAAGGATTGATAGACTGTATCTAAAGCATCATACATCCACTGTTTGCGTTGGCGAAAATTGGCTTGCCCTGGAAAGTTAGTACCGTCAGCAAACCAAAGACTAAGATCTTTAGAATCGGTGGCATTCATAATTTCAACACATTCTAACAAATGATCGAGAGCCTTTTGGCGAATATTGTCCTCAGGATTGCAAACAGAGCCCAGTTTATATTCTTGGTCCTGAAAAACGTTAGGGTTGATAGCTCCGATGCCAATTCCTAAGTCGGTTGCCTGTTGCTTGAGACCTTCCCAATCGTCCGTTATATCCCAAGGAATGTGTAGGGCAACAGTCGGGGAGACACCCGTATATTTATGAACTGTCGCTGCATCTTCTAAGCGCTCTGTGGCGTTCCGAGCGGCACCATCTTGGTAAAAAACACCAAAACGAGTTCCCGAATTGCCATAGCCCCAAGAAGGCGTTTCGATGTGTTGTTGCTTCAGTAATTCTTTAATTTCTGATACATCAATACCTTGCTTCTCTAAGTCCTCAGCTAAAATTTCGTATTTAGCATCGTTCATCTGGTTCTCCTTTAGCAAAAAATTAAATGTTGTCTATACGTATCGATAATTCTTCTAATTGTGCTTGTGAAACCACGGAAGGTGCTCCAGTCATCAAACAGGCACCTCTTTGGGTTTTAGGAAAAGCGATTACTTCACGGATATTTTCCTCACCCAGCATCAACATAACCAATCGATCTAAGCCAGGCGCAATACCCGCATGAGGAGGAGTACCGTATTGTAAAGCCTCGATAAAATAGCCGAACCGAGTTTTAATATCTTCTGGCGATAGATTTAAAACTTCCAGAATTTTTTGTTGAACGGCCCATTCGTGAATCCGCACACTACCACTAGCAACCTCGTTTCCGTTGATAACCATATCGTAATGCTGAGCTTTTACTTGACCCGGATCCTCACCGATCAGATGAATGGTGTCTGGAGTTGGGGAGGTAAACAAATGATGGGCCGGTTGATAGTGATTTTCATCTTCATTCCAATCAAATAAAGGAAAATCGACCATCCACAGCATATCAAATCTGCTCTCATCGATTAAATTCAACCGTTTACCTAAATGCAGTCGCAAATTAGCTAAAGCATCAGCTACCACTTTTGATTGATCGGCTACGAATAGCATTAGGTCGCCCGTTTGAGCCCCCATTCTTTCAGCTATAGCTTGAAGTTGCTCGGTGGTGAAAAATTTCACGATACTCGAATCGAAACCGTCTTCAGTTACTTTGATCCAAGCTAAGCCCTTAGCTTTATAAGTAGCAACAAAATCGGTTAAACCGTCAATTTCGCGTCGGGTGAAACTACTTCCTCCAGGAGCCGCTAGTCCTTTTACTTGGCCACCGTTTGCCAGTACGCTGGAGAAGACCTTGAAATTGCAATTGCCTACTAAATCAGATATATTTGCTAATTCCATACCAAAACGAGTATCAGGCTTATCATTACCGTATCGGTCCATAGCTTCGTCGTAAGTCATCCGCTTGAAGGGCATCTCAACTGGGATATTACCGGCCTCTTCAAAGATTCGTTTGATCAATCCCTCAGCAATTTCCATTACATCGTCTGCTGTAGCAAACGACATTTCAAAGTCGATTTGTGTGAACTCCAATTGTCGATCAGCACGAGTGTCTTCGTCGCGAAAACAACGGGCAATTTGAAAATATCTGTCAACACCACTCATCATCAATATTTGTTTGAATTGCTGAGGCGATTGAGGCATAGCATAAAAATTACCAGCATTTAATCGGCTAGGAACTAATACATCTCTGGCTCCTTCAGGTGTACTATTCATCAAAATAGGAGTCTCGACTTCCAGAAAACCTTGTTCATCCATGTAATTTCGACAAGCCAACATGGATTTGTGCCGCAGTCGGATTGTTTTCTGCATTTTAGGCCGACGCAAATCTAGGTAGCGGTGTTTTAATCGCACGTCCTCGGCCACATCAACCTCATCCTCAACAGGAAAAACAGGTGTTTCAGCCACATTCAAAATCCGCAACTGATCGGTAGCTAACTCGATTTCACCGGTATCTAAGTTCGGATTTTGAGCACCTTCGCCTCGCTCACGAATTTTACCAGTTACACCAATGACAAATTCACTCCTCAATCGTTCAGCAGACTGATGAGCGGTCGTATCAATAACCGGGTCAAAAACAACCTGAACGATGCCTGTTCGGTCACGAAGGTCTACGAAAATAACACCTCCGTGATCTCGGCGTCGGGAAACCCAGCCAACAATCTGTACCCTCTCTCCAATTTGTTGGCGACGAAGATGGCCGCAGTAGTGTGTCCGTTTCATAAATTTCTTGTCGGTTCAATTTTAGAACCGAACTCTCCTCATTTCAGTTTTTCTAAAATTTCAGCCCGTAGCTGTCGCAAATCCAAATTGTCAGGCATGCCTATAATGGCCTGCTCTATGGCTTTTTTAGCTAGTTCATATTCTGCCTGATCGGAGTATAGTTCCGCAAGCACGTAATTAGCGTGCCAAGAATCAGGATTCTTAGCAATAGACTTTTGTGCGTATACTACAGCCGAATCGTTCTGTCCCATGGATTGATAAAGTGAAGCTATAACAGCAAAAATCTCAGCGGGCAAGTCTGATTCAACTGATTCCATTCGCTTGTAAGTCCTCAAAGCTTGATCGAACCTCTCTAATCGCTCATAAAGTGGACCCAAGAAAATATAGAAATCGATACGGTTGGGAGCTAATTTCAGAGCTTGTTCCATCGTTTGGGCTGATTCATCCAATTTGCCTTGTGCCTCTAAGCTGACCGCCAACTGAAAGTAGTTTTGTGATTCTTTATCATTTTTCTGAATAGCCGAGCGTGCTTCGGCTTCCAATTCCGCAAACTCAGACTGTGCATTTTCTCGCACTAGACCAATAGCTACACCGAGATTATATCGGAGTGTCATATCCCTTGGATTTCCCATCACGGCTTGGTTCATCAGTTCAACTGCTTGTGTTAGTTCACCTTTGGCATAGAAAATATGTCCACGTATTAAGTCTTGGGTCGCGGAAAAGTAAACCCCCAAAGTCTTCCTTACTCGTTTCTTTTCTTCTAAGGTCGATCCATAATTGACCAAAATTGAGGAAACCTGTTCTCTATAAGGAATCATTGCAGAAACATTTTGGTGAGTTGTATTGACAATCGACCGACCACTAAAAAACTCCAGATAAGGATGATTATCGGTATGAATTGGCCCCTGGCCAACATAAGCTCGAGTTGCTTCTTCGCCCATCATAAAAGAATCGAGGAGGGACCAACCATCCAAATCATCATATCGAAGGCCAGCTTGAATACTGGGTATTTGAGTGCGGGACATAAAATCGTTGAAGTTAATCCGCAATTTTTTAGGTGTTCCAATCAAAATGACAAAATCGGGCGTGTACTTGTACCAAACGGTAGTATGGGGAAAGACGTTCAAAAATGTGCGAACTATCATTTTATAGTGAGCTTCGGGCACTCGATGAAGTGGAACCCACTGACACATGATACCGTCAGAAGTAAGAATACGTTTGCACAATCGATAAAAATCCTCAGTGTAGATATTAGAACTTCCGGCACTAACTAGTGGGTGAATAATCCCGGTCGAAATCATATCGTACTTCTGTTCCGTCATAAGGATATAGTTACGACCATCGTTTATGGTGTAATTGAAAAGCGGATGTTCTACTATGCTGTGATTGACATGAGTGAAATGCTGTTGAGATGCTTCAATTACGCCTTGAGAAATTTCAACAGCATCCACAGCAACCCCATGCTGAGTAATTGAATAGGAAGTCACACCCATACCAAAACCGACCACCAATGCTTTCTTGGGGTTGGGGTGAAGCAGCAAGGGTAGATGTGCGATCACTCGGTGAGAAGGCGAATCCCAGCGGGAAGCATCTGCAGCTTGATTAGTATCCACATAGAGCCGATATACTCCCTCGTCGTCTTTTAAGGTCGTAATGCTAGCATCAGACTCCTCCCGATATGCGACCAAATTATCTCCTGGCCGTTGAATTTTAAAAATGGCGCTTTTCAAAAATAAAGGCGTAACCGACCAACCGACAGACAGAATGGCCATAACCAGCGTTGTCACTGCCCCAAAAACAGCTAGTCCTTTTCTGAGTGATTGACCGATGGATGTTGGGTAATTGGGTATGGATAAAATAATCCAGCATCCAATACAAACATTTAGCATAGCAATCAAACCAACGCTGCGTTGGATGCCAAGCAATGGAATTAGGACGTAGCCCGCGATCAAAGCACCTATAATCGAGCCAATGGTGTTAACCATATAAACCCGTCCCACATCTCGCCCAAGTGCCGATTTGGCTGAAGTATAAATACTTGTGACAACAGGAAAGCAACCACCCATCAGTGTTGTTGGAATCAACATAACGACCAGACAAGCTATGAAGGTCCAGATACGAGTACCGGGTAGCTGTTGAAGTGTCTGATTAATCTCAAATAAACGGCCGAACGCTGGCAACAAAGCGATGCTGGATAAACCAATACCGACCTGAATTAAAGCAAAAAGACTTAAGCTAGATCGAAGATTCTCCTGAGTACTAGTTTGGTCAGATAACCAAGAAAAAATTAGACTGCCCAAGGCAATTCCAAAGAGGAATGCGGCTAGCATAGTCGAAAAAGCATAGGTGGTGCTACCAAGAAAAAAGACTAGCATTCTCGTCCAAAGTACCTCGTAACACAAAGCACAGAAACCCGAAATACCAAAGGCCAACAAACCTGTTGGTGGTAAAAACGGTAGTAATTGTCGATCAAACGTGGGAACGACCTTAGTATCCATAGGTCTATCCGCTATGCTCTCTTGAAGGTCAGATATAGCCGTTAGTACCGCTTCATCGCTGAATTCCCAACGCGAGTCAAGCCAAAAGGAAAGACCTGCTAACAACAAATTGACACTAGCACTGAAAACGATAGTTTGGTTTACACCAAGGTAGCGAATTAGAAAAAAGCCTGTGGTAATAGTACCTGCCATAGCGCCAAAAGTGTTGAGAGCATAAAACAGACCGACTCTTTGTCCTCGTTTTTCCATCTGATCTACGATGAACTTACTAACAACAGGAAGTGTTCCTCCCATTAGCGTTGTCGGAATCAGCAATATGAGAAAAGAAAGGACAAACCGAAAAATCGTTAAGGTGTAAAAATCTGCCGATAAGTTTCGATAGATCAGGATGTATCCAGCTTTGATCAAGTTTAAAAAAAAGGGCGATAGCAAAGCGAAAATGGCAATCCCACATTCCAGAAAAGCGTAAATTCGCAGTGGTCGTCCCAATCGGTCTGCTACTCGTCCCAGAAGGTAGCTGCCCAAGGCCAATCCTGCCATAAATGTGGTCAATACTGCACTGGTAGCAAAAACAGTATTGCCGAATATCAGTTGTAGTTGTCTAGCCCAAGTGACTTGGTATATCAACCCACTGGCACCAGAAAAAAAGAAGATAGCCCCAAATACGCTCAGTCGTAGAGATAAAACCAAGGACAATTTATTCCTGATCATAATTGGATAAGGCCATATAGTTAGCGTGCTTATTGAGACTTCTCAATGCCACCATGTATGGTTATTGACGGAACTGTGGAGTAATCAGAACGATCAGCATATTGATGCCAATTAGCTTGGACCTGATCTACGGCATCCAATTCACCTTCTCCAACTAGAAATCGGTAATTGATGGTAAGAGTTTCATTGGCTGACAAGGACTGAACAAAGAATGCACCGAACCGTCCATAATCTCGGTAGGCAGAAAATTTCGTTTTCTTAGGATTATCTGGATGGTTAAGCTGAACAATAGTATGTCTTTTCCCATTTAGTGTGTAGGTTTCAGCAACCCACGGGTAATCCAGATCAGATTTTGGGTCAGCCTTGGCTTTAGGAAAGATATAGGTCGTTTCCTCTGTTACTAATTCGTCAGCTGGACGGTATTGCACACCAGCATGTTCGGGATCCCCATTTAGAACGAGATCTCCGGCTACAGCCGTTAGCTGTGCCTGAAAGTCGATCTGTAAGCGGAAGTCATCTACCGAAGGTTGGCTAAAGGTCATGCTTCGTACCTCTTGAATAATAGGCTGACTGCTTTCGTCGTTCCAATCAGTATTCGAAACCAATGTGGCAGAATCTATCGTTGATGTCCGTTCGCTAAACTGACGATGGATGATTTCACCACCTGTCATGTGCCATCGATCATAAGACTTTTTCTGCAATTCGATTTTGTTCCAACCAATAAAAATTCCCCGATGATGAGTGAAATGACCGTCAGCGCCTTTGGTGATTGGTGCTGTCCCCTCTGCATTGTAAACATGAAGATAAGGTTTATAGGTTTTGTGCAATTGGTCCTCAGTCGAATTATCGTAGGCATACATGTATCGCCCAACGACCTTATCTTCCCGCAAAATGTCGATATGCTGGTTAGGTTGGTCTTTGAGACTAAATCCGTTTGTTCTCATTTTTTCTCCTCAAATCGTTTAGGCTTATTACGTTATAGCAAAAGGGAGGTAGATTACATCATCGTAAATTAGTTAGGTTCAATTTTTAATGTTCACTATTTTCTGGTTTCTTAGTAGCCAAGCGAACCACTTGTAGTTGGTCTCGGTAGTTTTTATTTTCTGGGTCCGTAGCCAGCAAATTCACCAGTAACGATTCAGCTTCAACATATCGTCCTTGTGCATAATAGACAAAAGACAACTGTTCTAAATCGTCAGCTTGCCCCCTCTTTTCGACAAGGATTTTGGCTTCTCTTTCAGCAATTTTTAAATGTCTATTCGCAGACTTGAAGTCTTTCTGTTCCTTATGCAATAAACTTAACATAACCCGCACTTCAACCGCTTTTGGGAAACGGTCAATAGCTTGTTGATAGACTTGAGTGGCTGATTGCAATAATTTTTGTTGGATATAAAAATCAGCTAATCGGCGGTAAGCTGGTAAAAAATCAGCGGAAACCTGTAAAGCCTGCTTATACGATTGTTGAGCTAGCTCGGTTTTATCGTGTTTAACGTAGAGGTCACCGAGATACAAATAGCCCTTAGGCTCATTTGGGTATTTTTTCAGATAAGCTTGCGTTTCAGATATATCTTCTTGAAATTTTTGCAACCGCTTGGCTTGTTGGTGTGCAATTTTGGCTTGTTCCTTTTGCCCGATTCGGGCATAACATTGCGATAAATTGTAGTAGATCGATGCATCATCTGGATTGAGCATTAAAGCTGTTTGGTAAGCAGTAACTGCCAACTCAAACCGTTTTTCTTGTTGGTAAGCAAATCCAAGTTCAAATTGGGCGTTGGTATGGTTTGGTTCCTGTCGTAAAATAAACTGAAGATCTGGAATGGCTAGTTTTGTTTTCCCCTGTTTTGTATATATAACCGCTCGATTGTAACGAGCGGTTATATGTTTGGGATCAACTTTAACTGCTTGCATAATAGCAAACAATGCCAAATCAATTTGGCCAAGGGCAATTAGACTACTACCGAGCCCAACATTAGCTGATAGGTTCTTGGGCGAGTGCGCCAAAATCAGCCGATATTGATCAGCTGCTTGATCATAGTGTTCCGCTTGCCACAAAATGTCGGCATAGTTCAGCTGGATGGATATATCTTTTGGCAATAGTTGGCTAGCGCTTTTCGCATACTTAACTGCTTGTCCATGTAGTTTTTGATCGGATAGAATAACACTTAAATCAGCATATGCAACAACAAAACTAGGATCGATTTCTATCACTCTCTGATAGCAAATGATAGCCTCTTGGCTTCGGCCATCCATCCACAGCACTAAACCTAATCCACGAATAGCTTTAATCGATGTAGGTTCTTTATCCAAAATGGATTTGTAGATGCCAAAAGCTCGATTCAGATCTTTATCAGCTAATGCTTGTTCCGCTTCCTGATACAAGTTGCTTCCAGCAATCAATGAAACAGCTAAAAACAAATTAATAAGCCCACAATAGACGGCTTGAATCAATCTTTTTTTGATTATCATGGTAATTGAGACGAAAATCTGTCGCTGGGGGGAGTGGAACTCAGAAGACAAGCTTGAGAAACGTAGTAAGAACAATTGGGACAGTGATCATAATTTTGGTTAAGCTCAGAAGGATTGAGTTGGTCTAGATGTTGAACCCATCTATTTTCTATTTCGCTCAATTGGAGACCAGAAAATGTTTGGACTTCTGCTTTTCCTGTTTCTGTGAAAAATAAGATAGTAGATATTGCGGATTGATTTGGATATAGCTTATGCAAGCAGAGTGCTTTCAGTTCCATTTGAGCCTGATAATAGGATAAACGATCTAGTGATATGTGTCCATTAATAAAAAATTCTACGGAATCTGTTTTATAGTCGATTAGGGACCATAGACCATTAGTTTTTTGAAACAGACGATCAAAAATTCCACTGATAATATGTCGACCAATCTTTGCTTGAATTGGCATTTCTAGCTCAGTATTGTTAGCTAGTAGAACTTCATGACCGATTTCAGATTTAGCAAAAGTTTCCACATGTCGCCAAACATTAGTGGGTAACTGACTTGGCAATATTTCGAGATCAGCCGTGGTTCGTAGTCGTGCCAAGGCTCTATGTACCTTCTTGTCGAAGTCAATCATCTCAGTGGAATGATTTAGCGAAAAATCAGTCAAATCAGAATGGATTATCTGGTTTTGCAAATAAAACTTGGTCTCGCATTGAACCAGCGTTGCGAGTCTAGAAATCGTCCAAAACTGTTCTTGACGATTTTTTCTGACTGGTTCTAGATTAACCTCGTTCTGCGCTAATTCCACTAACTGAGGTGCTGAGCTGTTTTCTATTTCCATTCCTTCCAAGTCGATATGTCGAGTAAAGTGGATAGGCAAGTCAAACTCGTGGTTTTCGTTGCCTATCCTCCGAACAGAAACAGGCCAAATCGCCACCGGTGCACGGGGGGCTTGGTCTAAACCGAGAGCAGTAAAAAGCCAGTTCATCCAACTGGAAGAGTTAGAATTGTATTGAGGTGTGCCTGCCAAAATCAGCCTGTCTCTTGCACGAGTTGCCGCTACATAAAAAAGCCGTTTTTCTTCTGCAATCATTCTATCAGTTGCTTGTTTTTTCATCAACTTCAAGATCGATGGACTTAGACCGTTTTCTAAGTAGAATTGACTTCTACTATCTTTGTTATCAACACTAAACCCGATACCATACTCTGCTTGCAAGTAAGGCTCAATTTCTGGTCGGAAACGACGACCTAAGTGCGGTAAAAAGACAACTGGAAATTCTAATCCTTTAGCGGCATGAACAGTCATAATCTGCACTCGGTCTAAGTCATGTTCTATCGTAGCTTGCCCTTCCCGCTCCTCAACCTCAATGAGTAAATTTAATCGTTTCAAAAAATTGGATAGGTTGGCGTTTTCACTTTTCTCAAACTCTCTTGCAATTTGTAACAATTTCTGGTAGTTGGCCCATTTTTGGTCTCCT
>CAYVHK010000003.1:29864-32537 GCA_964451145.1 uncultured bacterium
GAATGAGAAGATATTGCGAGAGGAGGTCAGATTGCCCATTTTTGGTCTCCTTTTCTGCCAGTTGCTAAGATACCAATCATCGCAGTTTCGTTAACAATTCGACGAATCAAAGTCGGTAATGGTACCCGATGGCAAATGGTAAGATGCGTTTTCAAAATTTGTAACACATGGTTAAGCCGGTTAGAGGGTTGAATTTCGGTCTGGTAAACTAGGAGCTTATTCCAGAACTCTTCCACATTCTTGACTTGGGAGATGGAAAGTAAATCGACATCGGATAGACCGAAAAATGGAGACCGCAAAACACCAACCAGAGCCATACTGTTGGTCGGATTTTCCAAAAATTGAAGATAATTGACTAAATCATATATCTCCTGACGCTGATAAAATCCGATGCCTCCTGTGATCTGGTAGGGTATATCCTCTTCTAGCAAGGCAATTTCAATATCAGGTAGCCGAGTTCGACTCCGAATAATGATAGCAATGTCTTTATAGCAAATAGACTGGCAAGATTCATCATCTTTTCTACTTCGTCCAACGAGTGTTTTCGCCGACATCAAATGACGAATTCGCCTCGCGATTAGTCTATTATCGTCTAACTCCTCAGTATCGACCGTTTTTCGTTTGTCGCTGCCAAGTAATACTTCAACCTGACCTTCGAAGGAGCTATCTCGTCCCCAAACAAGCGGTTGGTAAAGCATATCTGGATGTCCCTTCATCAAATGAGAAAAAACCAAATTGACAAAACCAATCAAATTTCGGGTTAATCGAAAATTGTCAGCTAGAGAGATTTTACCAGTTTTTTCTTGGTTAGTAGCTGGTATCTCTTGTTGACCAATTGATTGAGAATCCCACCACACAAAGGCACGATTCAAACTTTTTTGAAAGTGGGCTAGTGCCTCAGTAGTTCGATTAAAAACACTGGCGTCTGCACCACGAAAACCGTAGATGCTTTGTTTAGGATCACCAACTATGAACAAATTACCGGACTGAAATTTATCTAATAAAAGATTCACTATTTCGAACTGAAGTTGATTGGTATCTTGGTACTCATCAATCATAATATATTGATACCGTTGCTGCAATTGGCGCTGTATCGTGCGATTGCTCCGCAGGAGGTTACAAAAATGAATTTGCAGATCAGAGAAGTCTAGTAAGGAGTTTTGGCTTTTGCGGCGGTGGTATTCGAACTGAATCCGTTTATAAAGACTAAGCAAGGGGCGAGCAATCTTTAAGAGAAATCGATCAGCACTGTTGGTACTTGGCAAACTTTTAATTACTTGAGCTGCTGTTTTCACTTTATCTATCAAGTCAGATAATTCTTTTTTTTTAGCTGCAGAACCTAGAAAATCCCTTGTAGCAATCGCATTAGATTGGGTCAAAATTAACTGGCTGAGGGTACGCAGTTGTTTAAATTGATCTTTAATATCTGATGATAACTCCGAAATAATTTTCTTTATTTGATATGCCTTTTTCCCAGTGGCATGATGTGTTAGTTGTTCCAAATAATCCACAAATTTTGTTATATTGATTTGACTGGAAATTTCATCGTCCACTGCAATCTGCCACCGCTGGATGATTTGGTTATCATCAGAAAAATCGTCGTAGAATTTGATAATCTCGTTCATCGTTCCAGTCTGCTCAAAACAATTCAGGAGTGTCGTTTCTAATTTGGAACGTCCAAAATGACGCAGGAGTAAAGTTAAATCTTGATGATCTTGTTTTGATTTCGGTGCTTCAGCTATTTCAGACATTTCGGTGTGCATAGCCTCATTCAACATTTGTCGCCTTTCAAATGGCTCAATGACACTGAAACCAACCGGAACTTTTGATTCAGTGGGAAATTCCCGTAGTAAACGCGAACAAAATGAGTGGATGGTCGAAATTTGAGCTTGATGTATTTCTGATTTGATCTGTTCTAACCGATCTGGTTTAAAGTCTTTAGCTAAGTAGTTGTCAATCTGGCGCACGATTCGGTGTTTAAGTTCTGTGGCTGCTTTCTCAGTAAAGGTGATCGCAACAATATTCGGTACTTTGGTTGGTGTTTCCAATAAAATACGCAAATACCGACTGACCAACACCGCTGTTTTGCCGGAGCCAGCTCCTGCACTAAGGCTGATATGACGGTTAAAATCATGTGCTTTCTTCTGGTTGGATGTGAAAAGCATAAGAATTTTTGACTAGTTTGGTCAATAACGAATAAAAATCAATCCAGTTGAAAGCTGCTCAAAGATATCGAAAAGAAATGCTCGTCAATCAATTTGATGAGTTGTTCACCCCAAATTCACAGGTTTAATTTTATTAAGTCAACCTGCTTTTCTCCAAGCTACGATTTTAGTATGAGACATAACCAAGATGTCAGATGACATTATGTGAATGATATTTTTGGACTAAAGCCGTCTTCTAGTAAAAGTAATGACAACTGAGATCAAATTAACACCTTCTGTTCCATGAAAGATTATTATCCAAGTTCTGACCTTAATTCGTATTTTCTGATTGGATTAAATTTAAAACCCTCTCTTTTTGAATCAATCAAGAATTTATTGGAGAAAGATACATAAAGAGATTTCAAAGACCAAAAAGCATAACTAGCATCACTAGGAAGTCAAAAACATCAAGACCAAAAAACACAATTGAACTTACAGTAATATTCATTTAGCATTTGAAGGGATAATT
>CAYVHK010000003.1:32547-43870 GCA_964451145.1 uncultured bacterium
AATCAATCAAGAATTTATTGGAGGAAGAAGATACATAAAGAGATTTCAAAGACCAAAAAGCATAACTAGCATCGCTAGGGAGTCAAAAACACCACCATTGAACTTAAGTAATATTCATTTAGCATTTGAAGGGATAATTTTTTCATAGTCTAAGAAAAAATAGCAATTGGTACGATATTACCATCAATACTTCAAACATCTTAACTGTATGCCCTCTTTCTATTTCACATTGTGAAAAGAGTATGCCGAGATTCGAGGGATTGTCCATCAATATCACAAACAGCCCACGCTTCTGCCTCTAAGCCTTCCATTAGAGGTCGATTCGCTAGGCCATTTAAGCCTAAGTCTAATTCTTGATACGATTTTAGCTCAGCGGGCAATGTTGCCCCGTACACACTAACGTCCAAAGCGTGGGTTTCGCTGTTTTCCGTAAAACAGAGGGTGATTTCGTTCAACGTGACCGTTTTTTTGTTATTATTTTTGATGATTAAGTCTGCATCTACACTGATGCCATTAATACCAACCTGCACGTTCTGTAAACTCAACCACATTTTTAGTGGCTCTCTATGCTTTCTTTTTTGTTGAACCACCGTTGGTCCAACTGTCATTAACAATGCGGTACTGATAGCAACCAAACAGAATAAAATCACAACAACAGGAGAATCTGCTAGGTGATGAGAAGCCATTTTGGCAATTAGTTTAACGGGCATTGGTTTTATCTAATTGATACTAATATCATTGGGTTTGGGAAAATTGTTATTTTGTTCAGCCGTCTGTTGCTCGTCGCCGGCTTGGATAAACTTGGCCCGACCATTGTTTTGTTGAGCTAAGTTCAACAACCATTTAGCATGAGGCGTATGCTTGAGATCAATTTCAAAACCAACCAAAAATATACTTGACTGATTCTGATTTTTCTCTTTTACAGTTTGTAAGATTTTGTTGGGATCAGTTTCGATGTACTGACTTTTGTTGTTAGATGGAGTCGGTAAACCGTCTGTAATAATGATGATTGCCGACGCTCCCAGATCTAGCCCTTTTTCAATGGCAGCTAACAGATTGGTTCCAACATTATCTTGAATCTTTTTTGGAGTAAAACGGTCCAGATAGTTCATCGCATACATAACTTTTTCCATTGAACTAGGAATCATTTCTCTTTCCATCTGATTTGTGGTAGATGAGAAGGTAATCAGGTTAAATTGATCATCATCGTCCAGAGCCAATAACGCATCCTTGAGTGAACTGCTGGCTAACTTGATTTTGCTAATGGCTGTTTTATCATCGACAAAAATCGGCACCTGCATACTGGCGGAAATATCGAGGCAAAAAGCAACTTGCTGTGGCCCACCAAATTGACTTAAAAAGTCGATAATGTCGAGTGGGTCAGCAATGCCAGGATTACCACCACCTTCGAGTAATCCATCAGTAGATGTCCCAAATGAATCGACTAAATCGATTCCATCTCGTTGGCCTCTCATCCGATCTCGACCAGTTACCTTTCCACGCCCACCAAACTCGCCAGGATTCGCAACTAAATGCTCTAAATTAGAGGCTTGTGCATCACTCAACTTGGCTGCAGTCATCAAATCTGGTACTTTATCAGCGCTAGGTGCTTTATGTGCATCTTTGTTTTTAAAGATAATGCGATCTTTTAGTTCAACCACCTCGGTTACTTTATTCTTTGGAGTTTCGGCCATTTTTAACTTTGCGAAATTGGCTAAATTTTCTTCTGGTTTTTGAACTCTTTGTACAAGAGTTGGTTTATTGCGAGAAATACGCAATTTTTCCTTTGGCTGCTCCTTGAACCAATCAACCTGAATACGCTCCACTTGTTTCTCTAACACCCGTTTAGGGATAAAGACCATTATATTAATCACCAATAGATGAACGCTCAAAGAAATGAGAATAGCCGAGAGGGAACGATTTCGGTTTCTTTGAAGTTGGCTTTGTCGATCGGAAAAAGTTAAGATGGCGATAACTGGTCCCTTCTTGTCAGTCTGGTAATCAGATTGACAAATTATCTTATTGCCTTTAAACGTCTACTTATTATATCCCGTTTAATCACGAGTTTGCCATACCACTCTGCCAGCCATAGAAGCCAGATGAACAATGGCTTTTGGCTTGATAATCCAAAAGACCAGATGTAGAATATAGCTACCTTCGTGGAGCCTGCCAAGTGATCTGGACGATTGGTCCTATGCCTTCCCGCTTGTTCTTTTTAATTTTTATTATTCCATTTCTATTGTCCTCTAATTTAGTTTCAGCCCAATACTTTGGTAAGAACAAAGTAACCCGTCAGCAGTACGATTGGCAGATTCACCGAACTGATCATTTTGATATTTACTACTATGAGGGAGCAACTCGCTTGGTGTCGATCATGGCTAGTCTAGCCGAAGAGGCTTACGAGCAGCATAGTGAAGACCTACAGCATCAGCTTTCGAATCGAACTCCACTGATCCTCTACCAATCCCACACCGATTTCCGCGATACCAATATCATTCTAGATGAACTGAGCGAAGGTGTTGGTGGGTTCGCTGAGATATTCAAAAGACGAGTAGTAATTCCTTTTACTGGTTCATTACGAGATTTTCGAGAGGTTATCTTTCATGAACTAGTACATATTTTTCAGTACGATATTATCTACCAAAAACCATTTGCTCGCATCTATAGCGGAGAATTTTTATACAGTGCGCCGCTTTGGTTTATCGAAGGAACGGCAGACTATTTGGCTAATGATGTCGATGCAACGGGTCAAATGGTCCTACGAGACGCGTGTGTGAATAGTCAGCTACCCTCTTTGATAGACTTAGAAAACTTTTACATTCTGGGGCCTCAAGTTTATTTGGGTTATAAAATTGGGCAGTCGGCTATCGGTTATTTAGTTGATAGTTATGGTCGAGAGATATTAGGTGAATTGATGCATGAATTACGTCAAAGTCGCTCCTAAGATTTAAACCAATCAATGAAAACGGTTTTGGGTATTTCACTAGAAACATTCGATGAAAAATGGCAAAGGGCCATCAAAAAACAGTATTTCCCAATGGTCCAAAGCCGAACTTACCCGCAGGACATAGCCAAAAACCTGACGAAAGATAGTAAATACTCACACAGTATGCAACCAATTTTGTCCCCGAGTGGTGATCTGACAGCCTATATCACTGGCAATGCTGGTTTTAGCGAAATTGTTTTGGCCTCGACTAAAGATGGTGAACGACTGTTTCGGATTAGCAAATCTTTCTTCCGCAGTAAATACGAAGACATCCGCACTGAAGGCCGAGCATTGTCATGGTCGCCAGACGGCAACCGAATTGCATTTTTTGTCAATCATCGGGCCGAGATGTACATTCTAATCGTCAACGTGGTAACGCGCAAACTGGAAACTCGTATCCGTTTGGAATTTGATTCGGTTCAGTCGCCAAGCTACAATCCAACAGGTGAAAAAATCGCATTTTCCGGTCTTAAAAACGGGCGAACTGACCTATTTGTGTTGGACTTAGTTAAACACAAAATTAGCTATCTCACTAAAGATCCTTTTAACGATCAATCTCCTTCTTGGCACCCAACCAAAGACATAATTTCCTATACTTCGGAGCGAGCCGACCGAGACCAACTGGTGGTGTTGGACATTGAGAAAAAAAAACAACAGGTAGTTAATATTGGTCAGTACAACGTGGCTACACCAAGTTGGTCATCCGATGGTAAGCAAATACTCTTTTGCGCTGATATTAGTGGTGTATTCGACTTGTTTACGCTCGACTTATTTGATAACAAATGGCAACTAGTCGATGATCTGAAATTGATACGGTTGAGCCAACTGTTAGCAGGTTGCTCAACACCTCAGTTTTCACCTGATGGGGAAAATATCGTCTTTTCAGCATATCAAAATGGCAAACGAGACATCTATTTCCTAGCTTTGAACGATCCATTATTGGTAGAGAATGCAACAATCATAAATGATTTAGATCCCCCCATTATTACCGAAATTCAACTGACAAAATTATCGCCAACAGAAAAAACGACGCGTGTAGCTAAACGAAAGTATAAAACTGATTTGGTGGTAGATGCTATTTTTAGCGATTTCAACTTGGGAGCTGACGGTATTCTACGAAATACAACCGACATGATTGCCAGCGACATGATGGGTAATCATCGTTTTGCTGTTAGTATGTCCAACCATTCAACCATGCGACAATCGATTTATGGCGAGACCCAGTTTTATGCTCCCGATTTCATCGCTAATTACGGTTACTTTCCGAAGAAAGCCGATTTCGGAGCTTCCATCTTCAATTATCACCAGTACCACCTGTTCGGTTCAACTCGAAGTCGCGGCGGTGTCTTTCAACGCATCACTGGCTTAGGGGGTTATATGAGTTATCCCTTTAACCGCTACCATCGCTTGGATCTACAAACGCAGATTTATACAACTCCTTTTTCGTACAACTACTACCTATCTCGCCCAAATTTTAGTTCATACGATCAAAAAAGAGGGTTATTATTTTTAGGTATTGCTTCTCTGGTCAGCGACACTACGTTATGGAGTTCAGCTGGCCCATTCACGGGCCATCGAATGAAATTAACACTAGAAAAATCATTTAACCGGTTGGGCAGCGACCTTGAACTCACAACGATCATTTTTGATATTCGCAAATACTTTAAGTTAGGTCGACGTTCCAGTTTTGCTACCCGCACGTTTTTTGGAAGTAGTTTCGGTCAAGATCAATCACTATTTTACTTAGGTGGAATCGATACCCTAAGAGGATACAGTTATGAAACATTTATTGGTACTCGAATGGGGTTGATCAACTTTGAGTTGCGTGTCCCCTTAATTGATGAACTGCGTTTAGCTTGGCCTTTTGCCTTTTCGATCGGTGGAGTACGTGGCATGGCTTTCGCCGATTTTGGAACCGTTTGGTCTCCGTTTGAGTTTGATAAAAAGAATGTTTATCAACCATTTTTGAAAGGACGTAAAGGATATTATCTCCACGATATCAAAGGGGCAATAGGATTGGGAATGCGGCTGAGATTGGGTTATTTTTCACTCGATTTCGCCATTGCAAAACGAACTAACCTACAGACGATTCAAACCAAACCCATTTACCATTTTGGGTTAGGACAAACTTTTTAATTTTGGACATGGAATATGGAACGAAATAACTTTAGAAGCCTAATTTTTTTGTGTCTTGCTATACTGATGATTGGAATAGTTTCGGTATTAATCAAAATTTATCCAGATCTGCTCTGGTTCCAAATGATTGGTTATCCCACGGTTTATAGCAAAATTCTTTTGACTAAAATTTCGATTGGTATATGTGTTGGTCTTGTATTTTTACTCATTACTTTGGGTAACCTTTACTTGATTTGGCGGCTGGCGCCAAATCGATTCAATCCTGAAATTCTCGATGCTATCCCCATTGGTGGCGGCATTGATTTTGATTTGCGGAAGTTAGTCTATGGCGTATTGTGTTTTTTCGCTGTGGCCTATAGCGCCTTGTCCGGTTATTCCGCTAGCGACCGTTGGGAGGTTTTTCTCCGCTACTTCGATGTCAAGTCGTTGGTATTCCAATCAGCTACCGAACTAACCGTTGCACCTGAAAATCAATCGGTTGTTATTATTCCTACAGACGATTTTAAGGCCAAAGGCATGCAAATTGGGGACGTGGTCAAAATTAAAAATGGACAAGCCAAACAAGTAGCTAAAATCAAACAGATCCAGCCAACTATTGATTTAGTTCGACTTTCTCTTGATCAGTCAGTTGAAATTGACAGCTCCAAGCCGGTCTTTTTGTACGCTCCGACCCGAGATCCGGTGTTTAATAAACCGATCAGCTTTTACATTTTTCGGATGCCATTTTTACGATACATTTGTGGCAACGTGCTCGGTTTGTTGGTCTTGATGACTTTGGTGACAGGAGTAATCTACTTTTTTCACGGTTCATTGTTCACTGATCGTAACCAGCTAGAACCACCGCCAAAAGTTAAATCTCATTTATTCATTCTAATTGGACTGACACTGATTGCTTACGCTTGGTGGCATCAATTTATGATGTATGACTTGCTTTATTTAGTAAGTAATAAAAATTTCAAAGGCGGAGGGGGGTATGCAGATATTCATGCACGCCTGCCCTTATTGCGGATAATGATGATCTTATCAATAGTCAGTAGCCTAATTTTCTTTGTGAGTCTCTTTTTTAAGCTGTTCCGCTACGCCCTGATCGGATTAGCAATCTTATTTATTGCCGGTTTTTTGGGCAATATGTATCCATCATTTATGCAAGAGATTCGGGTCAACCCCAATGCTCAAGACCTAGAAACTGAATATATTAACTACAATATCAAGGCTACACTCCACGCATATAACTTAGAAGATGACGTGGTTACTGAAAAAGAACGCCCGTTAGCCAGTCAGTTAGATTACGGACAACTTTACCATCAGGTTAATCGAGAAGTTATGCAGAATATACGGTTATGGGATTGGCGACCACTTCGCCGGACTTATCGGCAATTGCAGGAACTTCGCCCGCAATATGATTTCATACGAGTTGGTGTTGACCGATACAAAATGGAAAATGGCCTCAAGCAAATTATGTTATCTGCTCGTGAATTAAATATTGATGATATGCCCGATATTCGTCGGGACTGGTTCAAACGAACCTATGTTTACACGCATGGATATGGGGTAGTGATGAGTCCAGTATCCGAAACGGACAGCGATGGAATTGATGACGACGGTAAGCCCCAAATGTATATTCGAGATATGAACCCAATCAACTTTGAATCAGAGTGGTCTGATCAGTTCTCCACGGAATTCGAACCAAGAGTCTATTACGGCGAAGGTGGTTTTTACAATAATAACCTAGATGAGCATTATATCATCGTTCACCCAGGGCAGAACGAAGATCTCGAGTTTGATTATCCACTTGACCAACAACGCTACCAAAAGTACACCTATCAAGGCCAAGGTGGAGTAGAATTATCTTCGATATGGCGAAAGATCCTTTACGCACTCAAATTTGATAATGAGATTAAGTTTGTACTGAAGGGACGAATTAGTCCCAGAAGTCGCGTCTTATACCATCGAAACATCATGGCTAGGGTGAAGAAAATTGCTCCATTTCTACACTACGATCAGGATCCATACTTGGTTATTCATGGGGACCGACTAGTTTGGATGTTAGACGCCTTCACTACTACCCATCTTTACCCGTATGCAACGCCCATGCAGCATCAACTCAGGTCGGCTATTGCCCAGCGGCAAGGTGCTAGTCAAGCCCGTCGTCTGCGAACGCCAGCGGGGGAAACTCCTTGGGGAAACTATATTCGAAACTCAGTTAAAGTTACAGTTGATGCTTATGATGGTGTGGTTAATTTCTACATGATGGACGATCAAGAAGACCCGTTGGCACTTTGTTATGATCAGATTTTTCCCGACCTACTAAAACCAATTAGTGAGATGGCGCCCGACTTGCGAGAACACATCCGTTATCCGATGACACTATTCTCAATCCAAGCGAAAGCCTACTTGGACTATCACATGAAAGATCCAACCACGTTCTACGCTAAAGAAGACCAATGGCAAGTAGGGCAAGAAATTTATACTCGAACAGAAAAGCCGGCAGAAACACCATCCCAATTGCCTTCTCAGTTTCGGATTCCAACGGTGCCAATTCAGCCAGTGGCTTCCAGTGATACACAAGAGGTTGCACCTTATTATGTTATTGTCAAAGTACCGGGAGAGAAAAAGGCCGAGTTTGTTTTAATGCTGCCATTTACTCCTAAAGACAAGCCTAACCTAACTGCTTGGATGGCTGCCCGTTGTGACCAAGAACACTATGGACAACTGCTGTTGTACCGATTTCCCAAAGGCAAACTAGCTTCTGGACCGATGCAAGTGGAAAGTTTCATCGATCAAAAAGGTGAGATTTCACAACAAATTAGCTTATGGAACACACAGGGGTCCCGAGTTCTGAGGGGCAACTTGCTGGTCATTCCCATTAGTGATGCCTTGCTGTATGTGGAACCGATCTATATTCAATCAGAAAATGAGAACTCGGCTATTCCAGAACTAAGACAAGTGGTAGTTGGCTACAAAGAAAAAGTGGAATGGGGCCAAACACTGGATTTGGCACTACGAAAATTATTCAATGTTAGCGCTGATACTCCAGAACAGCCAAATTCCGTTTTAGGGAGGATCTCAGATGAATTGCCTAACAGCACATCAATTCCTGAAAAACATTTGTATCTGGTGGAACGTGCCAATTTGATCTTCCAAGAAGCTGTGCAAGTACAGCAAGCGGGAAACTGGTCAGCCTATGGACAGAAATTGAATCAATTGGAACAAATTTTGAAGCAACTCGAACAGCTGTCAAAAAGTAACACAGAGGGAAAGTAATATGTCTTACCTAATTGGAATTGATGTTGGAACCACCGGAACAAAAACCATTTTGGTTGACGAACAAGGAAACCAATTGGCAAGTGCATTGGAAGAATACCCTTTATACACCCCTCAACCTAAATGGGCTGAGCAAGAACCGGAAGATTGGTGGCAAGCCACAACCAATACGATTCAAGAAGTACTAGAAAAGTCTGAGATTGATAAAACTGAAATTAAGGGCGTTGGTTTGTCCGGTCAAATGCACGGCCTGGTGATTATGGACAAGAAACATCAAGTTTTGCGACCATCTATTCTCTGGTGCGACGTGCGTACAACCGAACAATGTAAATATATTAACCAAACTGTTGGTACTGAACTCCTACTTCAAAGTACTTGCAATCCGGCATTAGAAGGATTCACAGCCCCAAAGATAATTTGGGTTAAAGAACTCGAACCTGATATTTATGATAAAACTGCTACTATGTTTCTTCCGAAAGACTACGTTCGATTTCGACTAACAGGCGAAATTGCGATGGAGGTTTCTGATGCCGCTGGAACCTTGCTTTTTGACGTCAAACAGCGACAGTGGTCTCAGCCAGTTCTAGACAAGCTACGTATTTCTTCCGACCTCTTGCCACCAACTTACGAATCCGTTGATGTATGCGGACAGATTACCCCGAAAGTCGCTGAAGTTACTGGTTTGCTTGTTGGTACTCCGGTCGTTGCTGGTGGAGCCGATAATGCTTGTGGTGCGGTCGGAAACGGAATTGTTAAAGAAGGTCGTATTTCCGCTAGCTTAGGTACATCGGGTGTAGTGCTGGCTCATAGTGATCAGGTTAAAGTAGATCCTAATTTAAGATTGCATAGTTTTTGTCACTCTGTACCCAACAAATGTTATATGATGGGAGTCATGCTGTCCGCTGGTGGTGCTTATCGTTGGTTTCGAGACACAATAGCTCACCGAGAGATGGCCGAAGCCGCAGCAAATGGCGTTGACCCCTATGAATTGCTAGGTCAAGAGGCTGAATCTGCTCCCGTGGGTAGTGAGGGTTTGATCTTCTTACCCTACTTGACGGGCGAAAGAACACCACATGCGGACGCCAATGCAAAGGCCAATTTTTTCGGTTTAACACTTCGCCACCAACGTTCACATCTGGTTCGTTCGGTAATGGAAGGTGTTACTTACGGCATGAGAGACTCATTAGAATTAATCCGAGATTTAGGCACTACCGTCGATCAAATTTATGCCACCGGTGGAGGAGCGAAGTCGGCTCTTTGGCGACAAATGCAGGCCGATATCTATCAGGCGGAAATTGTCACAATCAATATAGCGGAAGGCCCAGCGTTCGGAGCTGCTATTTTGGCTGGTGTGGGAACAGGCATTTACCCAAGTGTAGAATCAGCAACTGATCAAATTGTCAAAATTACCTCTCAAACTCATCCTATTGCAGAGAATGTGGCGATTTATGAGCAATACTATCGAATTTATGGTGATCTTTACCCTGCATTAAAACCGCAATTCGATCAGGTTACAGAGATCGTTGATCAGTACAGCTCCGATCAGACGTAAATCATATTAAAATGATCCAAGTTATAGGAACAGAACCAGCTAAAACAGGAAAAGAATTTTGGCTTGCTTTGGCTGGCATCGAAGGTATTGGCCCAGTTCGTATCCGATATCTTTTGCAACGATTCGAGAACGTCGAAGCAGTATTTTCTGCTGATCTACTGGAAATTGCTCGCTTACCCTTATTCGATCCATTGCTAGCAACCAAAGTACTAAAAGCCAGAGTTAGCCTACCTCACTTACGACGTCATATAGATTGGTATGAATCCCAAGGTATTCAAATCATTACTTGGGAAGATGTAACCTATCCAGAGCAACTTAAACAAGTCTCGAATGCACCAGTTGTTTTAGCCTGTCAAGGCAATTTAAACTCGGTTCAGAAGCCAACAATAGCGGTAGTGGGAAGCAACAAACCGACTCCGGAAGGCATTTCTGTAACACTAGAGCTAACTAACCTGTTGGTTCAATCAGGTTATACTATTGCCAGTGGTTTGGCCAAAGGTATTGATCTAACTGCCCATACGACTGCCTTGGTTTGTGATGGACTGACGTGTGCTATTTTGCCAACCGATCTATTGTCGGTTTATCCGGTAGATAATCAGCCCTTAGCTATTCAAATTCAGAGAAAAGGGGCTATACTATCAGAGCATATTTTTCCGGCTTCTCCATCTGTGACTAACTTACTAACTAGGAACCGAATTATCACCGGTCTATCAATTGCTACTATCATCATCGAATCGGACACAGATAGTGAAGCAATGCAAGCCGCTGGTTATGCTCGCGATCAGGGGAGGTTTGTTTGTGCTATCGATTGGGGGAATCGAGACCATCAACTAGCAGAGGGCTCTCGGCAATTAATCAAATCGGGAGCCATTGCAGTACCATCGAATGGGTTAGCAGAATTTGTGAAATCATTCACTAATTCTACGTCTACCTCCGAATTTCAGGCTACCTACATTCAGGGCGAACAGATGGACCTGTTCTAAATCAGCAACTATTTCCCGGTCTTTTGGAGATTGAAAATACTGACCGATATTTTTTATAAAAAAAACTGAAGTTTTACCTTTACAAAAGAAACTAACCCTGTTAGACTATGCATCGAAATTCTTACGGTGCTTTACGATTAAGGCAATTGGAGGTTCTCAAAGGCATAGTCCGCTGGAGAATTCCAGTTTGAGAACAGACGTATCAACCTAACGATTTCACTTCTATAACACTATTTGTATTCTGTAAGGAGTAGCAAAGATGCAAAAAACTTTGAGAGCTTTAGCATTAATGATGGCGGTTTTAATTGCAGCGTTCTCCCTAGGCTGTGGCGGTGATGACGACGAAGAGGGCCCAGCCCCAGCAACAGCTGTTACCGCAACCCCTCCATCTGGCAGTGAAGT
>CAYVHK010000003.1:43890-72047 GCA_964451145.1 uncultured bacterium
GGCAAAAACTGGACTATTCCAGTCGCTGCTAGCTTGAACATCACTTGGAAAAACAAGGATGGTTCTGATGGCGGTCCGCAAGCTTTGACCTACAAACTCAAAGCCGCTGACAAAACTGCCCCGAAAGTTTCCGGTGGTAATGTCAAGAATGGTGCAAAAGACGTTGATCCTGCACCGCTCAACGAAAAAGGTATCGTGATCGAATTCAGCGAAAAGGTTGGTCAAGGTACAGCTGAACTGAAGCCAGAAGGTGGCGATGTTATTGGAACCGAAGCCAAATGGGAAGGCAACAAGGTTTCGTTGACAATGCTGGCTGGTAAGACGTTAGCTAACGAGACGACCTATGTCATCACCCTTGGTGGTGTCAAAGATGCTGCTGGCAATGCCCTTGAAGGTGGAACAATCAAGTTCACGACCAAAGGTAAAGAATAAAGCAGTTCGTATAACTTAAACTTATTCGTTCGAAAGCGACATATCTTCGGATATGTCGCTTTTTTTGTGTCCTAATTTAGTTAAACAACCGCCTGATAAAGATTATTTAAATACCTAAAAGACCAAATTTTCACTTGTTTTCTGATTGTTGCGGCATAATGAATGAAGCAGAAAAAATATTTGCCAAAATGTTTTCTAAACCATTTAATTGGCGAAGCAAAAACTGATTGTAATTGATACCAAAAAGAATATGGATTACTCGCTTGACTATTTGGACAAAGAATCAATTAGCATTTGACTACAGCTTTTCCATCCAAATAAAGATTCTGGCTCACAGTATTGGTAACAAAATGGATTTGAAGGTTGATTTTTCTCCTCCATTTACTCAAATGTACAAGGTTAGCAATACCGGAAAACATATAGCATCAAAATCTGAGATCACTTTTGGGAAAAAATATGAAGATGGGTTGTTGATTTCAATATATTATTGTTACTAGTTAAGTTATACCTTGTTCAATTCGATGTAGTAGTTCACTACGCGATTCGAAGGAACCATCACAAGTTAATTTTTCACATAAAGTTTTTGATTCTGCCGATTCTATCCATCGGGCCTATGAAATTGAAGGAAAACTAAAAAGATGAACTATGTTTATAGTGATGTGAATTGCATTGAAACCATTAGCTTCATAAAAACTGAATTTTCTGATTTTCACTGTCAAATTGGAGAGCAGAATCAGATTAATATCAAGTGTGTGCAGCATGTTATGAACATTGCCGTCTTCGCTTGACCCATTGTTACCCTTGTGTTATTCTGCTCACGATAGAGTGCAGATTTACCAGATGGTCGGGTTCGTTTTTACTTGAGGCATATTTAATGCAAATTTGGTCAATAATCAAATTTTTTTTTCGCCCCTTTGTTTACTCAATTTATCGCTATAGGCTCGAACGGCGAGTAAATAATTGGAAAATCCCACAGCATATTGGGGTTATCTTGGATGGAAACCGACGGTACGCTAGAGAATCAGGGTTTGTTGACATTGTTCGCGGACATTACGATGGAGCAGACAAATTAGAAGAATTCCTCGAATGGTGTGAAGAATTAGGTGTTCGGATCGTTTCAATCTGGATTTTTTCGTTGGACAATTTTAAGCGCGATCGTTCAGAAGTACGTGATATCCTAAATGTAATTGAAGAAAAAATGCAGGAAATGATTAATAGCGATAAAGTGCACCGCAACGAAGTTCAGATACGGTCAATGGGAAATATCGACTTACTCCCTGAAAGTCTTCAGAAAACCATTAGGAAAGCAGAAGCCATTACCAAGAATTACGATAAATTCATTCTTAATGTGGCTGTAGCTTACGGAGGGCGCGAAGAAGTCGTGGAAGCATTCCGCAATTACCTAATTAGCGAAACTAAGAACGATAAGCCGATTGAAGCGTTAATCGAAGAAGTGAATGTTGCCTCTATAACCGAACACCTATATACGTCAGACCTGCCCGACCCAGACTTGATTATTCGCACCAGCGGCGAAATTCGGTTAAGTGGATTTCTCATGTGGCAAAGTGTTTATTCTGAATACTATTTTTGCGATACTTTTTGGCCAGCATTTCGAAAAATTGATTTTCTCCGAGCTCTTCGAGATTACAATCAAAGACAAAGGCGATTTGGTCGTTAGTCCTAAGAACCAAAGGAAACTTTATGGCGGCGGTTGAAGAGGTAAGATTGAAAGGTCAAGTCATTCGAGCCAGAAATAATTTTTATGATGTTCGAACTGCAGTTTCGCCCATAGCTAAGCTCGAAACTTTTGTGTGTCAACTGAGGGGTAGCCTTAAACGAGAATTACGATCAGCAAAAGGCAAGCGGATTTATGCTGACCCTATTTCTGTTGGCGACTGGGTGACGTTGGTTAAAATTAACCAAGAGCAGGGTGTGATTGAAAAACTGATACCTCGACAAACCAAATTAGCTCGTCGTCATCCGAATCCAAGTGGTATTGTCGAACAGGTAATTGTAGCTAATGCCGAACAGGTGGTGATTGTCGCTTCAACGAGACAACCTGATCTGAACTACCGCTTTATTGATCGTTTTTTAATTTTGGCTGATTATGGTAACCTTTCGGCTGTTATCTGTATAAATAAAACAGATCTATTACCGCCTAATCGACTGAAAGAAATAACCAATATCATAGAACAAACCTACCCACCACTTGGTTACAAAACACTTTATACCAGCACCCTACAACTTGAAACTGTAGATCAGTTAAGACAAACGATGGCAGGTAAATTTAGCGTAGTGGTAGGTGCTTCTGGTGTTGGGAAGTCCAGTCTATTGAATGCGGTTCAGCCAGAATTAGGACTAAAAGTCGGTGAAGTTAGCCAACAGCTTAAGAAAGGCAAACATACAACGACTCTAGTTGAGTTGTACGATTTGACGGCTGGTGGTGTCGTCGCTGATACACCTGGCGTTAGGGAGGTTGGTTTGTGGGGAATTGATACCCAAGACGTAACTCTGTATTTCCCGGAAATGGAAAAGTACTTTGGTCAATGCAAATTCAGAAATTGCTTACATCTCACAGAACCAGGATGTCAGATTCTACAAGCTCTGCAAGCTGGTCACATTCAGCAATCGCGATACGATAGTTACTTTGCTTTGATGGAGTCCAATGAATCTAACGAAAACCACTAATGCAATCCGAAATCTTCTCACAACAGTGCTCTGGAATTTCGGCTACATACAGCTGAGCTGAACCAGAAACATCGGACGTGTAAACGACCATAGTTTCGTCTGGACTGAATGATGGGTGTGGATGTGTCCATTGGGGGCCGTATACTTTATCGACTTTCATTTCCATCCAGCTCAATGCTGTTAACCGATCTTCTGTTTGCGCTGCCTGCGCCCAATCTTTCGCTACTGCATACCGATCTTTTTCCCATTGACTGCCTTGTGATGAACTTTCTGGATAACAGATAGCTTGGTGTTGACCTGTTGAGACATCAACTAACCTCAAGCCAATGTCGGGATGAACAGTATCACAGAGCACTTTAGTTCCAGCGCGATTACTACAAATATGCCAAGCATTAAAATTAGCAATGGTTTGCATTTCCAAAGTTTGGAGGGAAATTCGGCGTAGTGCGTGGTACCAATGGCTAACAATCAATTCCTCACGCTGGCCTAAAAATGTTTCATGAACCAAAAATTCGTTGTTATCGTGTTGATACAACAGACGGTTTTGACTGCCATCTCGATTGATAGTCCACATCCTTGGAGCTGGGTCGCCAGAATAAGCGATTAGGTTAGGGGAAGCTGGATGAAATTGCGGATGAATAATCGTCTGTTCTGCGGCGGTAAAAATCACCTGTCCGCCGGAGCCATCAGTTGCCGTAACAGTAATATGTGATTTATTATTCTGCTTCATAGCAGCAACCAGCCACTTTCCATCACAACTCAGGCTGCATTCGCCTAAACTGCCCCTCTGAAATTCAGCTAACACAGACACCTCTAAAGTCTCAATCAAAAGGGCCTGCACTTTACCGCTGGCTGTATAAAAAAGTGTGGTACCATCATGCGAAATCACGCCAGAATACCCATGTATATCATCTTCACATGTTAATTGTCGAATTTCACCGTCTGGGAAATCAACTTGATAAAAATCTGCTTGGCCCGACCGGTAAGAAGTGAACACTAAGCTTTTCTGATCCGGAGTGAAAGAAGATGTTAAAAAGTAAAGGTTGTGATTGATTGAGACATCTGTTGTCATTTGCCAGATTTGAGTATTAGTCTTTGGATCACGAAATAATTTTAGTTCGGATGGATGAGTTGACCCTTTACCATATTTTTCATCCAAATTAGAATTACTGGTAGACATGTTGATCTCCATCATTGTTTTATGAGTTGATTAATACAGGCAAAGATTCGCGGACTTTATCTTAACTTAGGAAAATTAAAAACACAACCCCTACTCATCATTTCAGTTGGTACGGTTTTGCCTTGCACCGAATTACGCCTTGTGCTAGAATCTCGGTCGGGAGGAAATGGATGGACCAACTAAAAGTTGCGATAATGGGAGCCGGAAAACGCGCTCGAGAATATGTACACGTTCTAGGGACAATGCTGGATCGGTTTCAGTTAGTGGCGGTTTGTAGCGACGAGCTATCGGCAGCCAGTGAATTGGCAGAACCCAACGGGGCTGTTGCATACACCGATGGAAACGTACTTTTTGAAAACCAGCAGATTGATTTTGGCGTTGTAGCAAGCCCCCCCATGAAAGTTCACGATGACGCAGTCAAAGTGCTAGAGCATGATGTCCACCTCCTTGCCGATACACCTGTTGGTGTTGATCTGCCTTCGATTGACCGTCTGGGTCGGCTAGCCCAATTACATAGGGTGATCGTTGAAATTTCTGAGCCCTATTTTCGTCGACCACACGAACGTATTAAACAAAAATTGATACAATCAGGTCTAATTGGTGACGTTAATTTTGCCTATGCTCGTTTTATTGGCCATGGTTATCACGCGGTTAATGTTCTTCGCAGTTACATCGGCTTCGATGTCCCCCCAACCCGTGTTTGGGGACTACAACGAAATTACGACGTTGAACCACATAGCCTAGTATCCGGCGATGAAATCCAGTCCGAACAGTGGCAGCATGGAGTTATTGAATTTCGAGGTGGTATTCGTGCCATTTACGATTTCACCTCCGCAGTATACCAATCACCTATCCGCTGGAAACGGGCTAAAGCCAACACAGAAATTTATGGTCAGAAAGGAATGTGTGTAGGATTAGATGTCGCTGTTGGAAATGGTTCGGGTGATACCAAGTCCATTAGCGTACAACGTAGAACTACTAAGATTGATGAAATTGATGTAGTTGATGCATACGTAGTTGACAGTACTCCTGAAATCGTATGGGAAAATCCGTACCGTATGTACCCACTAACCGACGGTCAAATTCCCTTGGCTGCGGCTTTAACTAGTATTCAAGAAGCAATTCAGACGACCTCCCCTCCCGAATACGGTCTTTTCAACGCCAGAACGGATCGAGAAATAGACTTAGCGATGGCGCAATCTTCGGATCGACAAGGTGAGAGTGTAGAACTCCTTTAGCCTCGTCTTGTCTTCTGAATAATTGGTAACGAACGTACTTTCATTGAAACTGATCTGTTTACTATTAGCGATTTCATTTTTATTCCTGCTGGTTCGTTCTTGATGGGTACTGTTGCGGGAACTCGACCTAGCAAGAGTGATGAGGAGGAACCACAACGGCAAATAGAATTAGACGGATTCTATATGGGCCGCTACCCGATTACCAACGCCCAGTATCAGGTTTTTGTCTCCAGAACCCGACAATCCCTCCCTCGATATCAAGAAAAGTCTAGGTTCAATTCCTCTTTAATGCCAGTGGTTGGCATTACTTGGTATGAGGCGGTGGCTTTTTGCGATTGGCTCAGCGAAAAGAATGATCAAAAGTTTCGATTGCCGACCGAGGCTGAATGGGAAAAATCGGCTCGTGGCACGGATGGTCGTCAGTATGTCTGGGGTGATCAGTGGCATTTAGACAAAGCCCACTTTGCTGAATCTAGGCTCAAACAATTGGTTGAAATCGGGGTTTATGAGGAAAACGTGAGTCCTTACGGTTGCCGAGATATGGTGGGAAATTGTTATCAGTGGTGTGCCGATTGGTTTCATGCTCAACCCTACAAATATTCCTCAAATATAAATCAAAAAGTAGCTAAAGCTGGTCGTCGGAAGGTAATTCGAGGCGGATCTTGGAATACAAAGGGCCAATTTAGCGGTCGCTGTGCCAATCGCGCAGCTCATCCGCCCGATCAAGCTCCCAATTGGATTGGATTCCGCTTAGCCACGGATACGTTTTCTTGATGAATTGTTCACTGATTATCACGCATAACTGCGTCTATTTCATCAAGTAAGAGCGCACAATGATTCGATCGTCGAATGGTATTTTGTCAGTACCAACTTCAATAAAAACCTCACAACCGCGACCAGCTACGACCACTAAGTCTTGATCAGTTGCCATGTCCAAAGCCACTTCAATAGCTGCTCGTCGATCAAGCACTACTTGATATGGTAGGTCTGGTGATAAACTAGTCTGCATTTCAGCTAAAATCTGTTCCGCGTTTTCAGATCTCGGACTTCCACTGGTTAAAATTGCATGATCGGACAGCGAAGTTGCAATTTGACCCATCAAGGGTCGCTTGCCTCGATCTCGGTCTCCGTTGCAACTAATTACACAAATCAGTCGGTTGGAAACGAATTGGCGGGCTGTCTGAAGCAGACATTGTAAAGCTTGGGGTGAGTGAGCAAAATCAACGACCACAGGTTTAGTTTCGTTGCCGACAAATTCAAATCGGCCAGCTACTATTGTTTGCCTGAGGCCTTCTTGGATCGCTTCAGAACTCAAGCCTAGAAATTGAGCTACTCCTACTGCGGCCAAAGCATTTGAAACATTGTGTTGACCTGGTAGTTGTATTTCTACAGTAAAACTTTGGTCCGGTGTAACTACTTCAAAGCAGGTTCCGGTAAATGTTGTTTTAATCTGTACTGCTTTCAAATCAGCTGATGAATTTAAGCCAAAAGTCTGTACTTTTCGATCTAACCTCTGATGTGCATGAAGCAATACTGTATTAGTTTGTTTATCGTCGGCGTTAACTAAAATTAATCCTCCAGGTCGTACCAGCTGAAACAATCGCATTTTTGCCGAAAGGTAATCTGCCATTGTCTGATGGTAGTCCAAATGATCTCGACTTAGATTAGTAAAGACTGCGGCGGAAAAGGTTAGGCCACATAACCGATCTTGTGCCAATCCATGAGATGAAGCCTCCATCACCAAATGGGTAACATCTTGACTAATCATGGTAGACAACAGATGATGGATTGCGACTGGACAGGGTGTGGTAAGTCCGCTTGGTAGTTTTTGACCACCAATATAGTGATTATGAGTGCCGATTTGCCCGACAGTACATCCCGATTTTTTAAGAATTTTGGCTAAAAAATGAGCAACCGTTGTCTTGCCGTTGGTACCAGTAATACCAATCGTTTCTAGCCACCTTTGCGGATGCCACAACCAATATCTGTTCTGCTGGAACAGGTGAAGAAAATCAATCCACGAAAAATCAGATTGATATAAGCAATATTTGATTTGCTTGTAGATACGATGGCAGTATCTCCGCATTGCCATCAACGTTTAATCCAAGGTGACCACCTGACCGCTAGCCGCTGACCGGTAGGCAGCCGTGATGATCTCCACCGACTGAGCAGCCAACTCAGCAGTCATTTCGATCGGTGTATCTTTGTCGATCGCATCAACGAAAGCAGTAAATTCCTCCTTAATCCAATCCTGACCCGATATAGATTTCCACTTATTCTTCGGCATAGTTTCACCGGAGGTACTACTCCACATGCCCATTGGGTCGAGCAGATGAGGTGCAGGCGGTTGAAATGACGGTTCAGAGGTATAGACTTCCAATCTTGGTTGATGAGCATCAAAGTCAGCAATCCCAGTGGTACCTACCAATTTCATTTTCTGGATGCCGCCAAGCGGATGGCTACTCCAACCAAAACGGCCACTACTAATAGTAGCAGTGGTACCATCAGCCAATTGCATAACAATTGCGCCAAAATCTTCCAGATCATGGTCTAGATGTTCTTTGAAAAAATAGTTACTCGTAGTAGCAATCAGACTTTTAACTCTCTGTTTTGTGATCCAGTTAATTGCTGAGATGGCATAGACGCCGATATCAAATAGTTCTGGCTTAGCTCTAACAAATGTATAGCGGGGACGTTGGCCATTCTCAGTGCGTTTATCCTTTCCAGCCGATCCAGCATGCCCTTTTGCAAATGTGATGTCGCAGTGAATAGCTCGGAGTTCGCCAATTTCCCCTTTCTCCAAAGCAGCTTTAGCTCTTTTAGCCCAACCGCAATAGACATTACTGAACATCTGGTTTTTAACACCTGATGCAAGTACTGCAGAGACAATCTTCTGTGCCGATGATGTGTTTAAGGCTAGAGGTTTGTCTAAATAGAGGTGCTTGCCTGCCTCAGCGCAACGAACGGCGATCTCCGCCCTCCGTTCGACTTCGGGACATAAAGATACGATATCAACATCCGATCTTTTCAATGCTACATCCAAATTTTGGTAAGGCAAATCAAGTTGACGAGCTAAAGCTTGATTCAATAAAATGCGTTCAGGTGGAGCATTTTCTAGATCAGCTGATGCTACCAGCCGACATCGCGGGTCAGCCTGAAATTGCCGAGCATAGTTTTCCTGATGTGAGCGAACCCCACCAACCAGCAAAACACCGTATATCTGACCAGACATTTTCATTCTCCTAATTCAGATCACCTTGATAATATATGGTGCCCCGACTACCGATTAGATGTAGATCGATAATTTCAGGACTTCTCGTACCATGAATCAAATAGTTAGTAGACAGTAGAGCTGATTCACCATCAGCAAATTGCAGCAAAACAGTGGTTTGGCAATCATCTTTCTGAAAGTGAGTATGCTCTATTTCAGAATGCATCCAACTATAGGCTAAATCGATTAAAATATCAATCGCATCTTGTCCTTCGCAATGACTAATCTGATAGAAACATCTCAAAAATACAGGATCTCCGATCCGACCAGTTTTGATTTCATCTTGGATACTTATCCGCAATTGCTCCATACGCTTACTCCACTCAAAATAGCTAACTAAGCATTCTCGACTACTTTTCGTAAATCGTCGCCGTTATTTTTCCACCAACTATACAGGATATGAACGTCTGTACCGATACAGAAATGTTTGACACCCAGGTCAATATAATATTTGGCCTGTTCAGCGCTGCCGATTTCCGCTCGTGGCGGTACTCCCATAGAAATAGCTGTTTCAAAGACCCGTTTTTCTGTCTCCCGGACTGACTGGTCTCCACGCTGACCAGCTTTGCCGATGTTCATTGAATAATCAGCACCACCCCACTGAATCATGTCTACCCCTTCAATAGACAATACCTCTTCCAAATTATCAACAGTGCCAGCTTTCTCGATCATAATTACCACAACCACATCCCTCAGAGCCTGAACGTAGTCGGTACCACCACCGTAACCCATATAGGAAAATCGGCGAGTAGCAACTCCATAAGTACCATTATCTTCTGGAGTATCAGCACGTGTGACACGGACGCACTCTTTCACATCCTCAACGCTGCGACAGTCAGCGAATAGTACACTTTGAAAACCAGAACCGATGGCGCGTTGGGCTATAAAACCACGTGGTTCCTGATCGACCTTTATCATACTAGATAAATTATGAAGTTCCGCAGCTCGGCACAAATTATCCAAATCGTGTAGATCGAAAGGACCATATTCTGCTACAAACTCTACATAGTCGTAAACACCTGTGTGTCCGATTACTTCCATCATTGATGGCCAAGTAGTATGTATATGTGTGCCGATGCTAGGTTGGTCTGTATTCAGTAATTGTCTTAGTCTATTGGATTTCACGTTTAATTTCTCCTAGGAAACTGAATTGTCAACTTTCTTGGTAAGGTCAGTCGTTGCAAAGACAAGAACGGGTTTATTCTATAACAAGAAGTGCATCCCTGTAAAGGTCAGAGATCAATAATTACTCCTCCTAAATGCCAACGTTATGTTTTTGTCGGCTACTCTTGATCAGCTATTGCCCATAAAACCAAGATATGGTAAGCTGGAAGACAATTGATCGTCAAAAAAATAAGATTAATGAAACCAACAAAACATGCAATCATTGGTACAGCTGGCCATGTTGATCACGGAAAAAGTGCGTTAATTCACGCATTAACAGGTATTGCAACTGATCGATTGAAAGAAGAAAAAGAACGAGGGTTGTCAATTGAACTCGGCTTTGCTTATTTTGATCTACCAGATGGCTCAAGGGCCGGTATTGTAGACGTACCAGGACACGAAAAATTTATTCGTAACATGCTTTCTGGCGCCTACGGTATGGACATGGTATTACTAGTGGTAGATGCCAAAGAAGGAATGCAGGAGCAAACCATCGAACATTTGGAAATTGTTGATCTATTGGGGATTTCCAATGGTATATTGGTCATCACAAAAATGGATCTGGTTTCTGCTGACCATTTGCGAGAGACCATCGAAATGACGAAAGAACTACTGCAAGGAACGACTCTAGCCAATGTTCCGGCTGTTCCTGTTTCTTCTGTAACGAGTGAAGGTATTGGTCACCTCAAGCAGTCCATCTGTGAAAAACTATCAGCGGTATCTCAATCTGATCAGTCTTTGCACCGTGGGAGGCCACGGCTATATGTTGATCGATCATTTACTCAAAAAGGATTTGGAGTGGTTGCTACTGGAACGTTAATCGGTGGGGAAATTCATCGGGAACAGCGGTTGCAAGTGCTACCAGCTGGCGATGAGGTCCGCGTGCGGGGTATTCAAGTTCATGGTGATAGTGTTCAAACAGCCACAGATGGTCAACGGACTGCTCTCAATTTGTCTGGCACTTCATTAGATCAGGTTCCGCGAGGTTCCGTTTTGTGTCCTCTCAATTTCTCTCTCACTACCAGCAATATCGACGTATATGTGCAAATTCTCAATTCTTTTCCCCGAATGTTGGAACACTGGCTTCCTCTAAGGTTTTATATTGGTACTCGTGAAGTGTTTTGCCGAGCGATTATGCTGGTCGAAGATGCTGTCCTACCTGGTGAGACCGCCCCGATTCAGTTGCGATTAGACGAACCTATTTTGACCTTCAGAGGAGACCGATTTATTTTGCGAGATTCTTCTGCGGAACACACTGTCGGCGGTGGAAAGGTCTTGAATCCATTCGCTGATCGACATAAAAGGATGGATCAGGCAACAATTAACAGATTGAAGCAGTGGACGCAGGCTGAATCAGATAACGATATTTTACAGCTACTATTGGCCGATCACTTTTCAGTCTCTCGCGATTTACTGCACTATTATTTCCCCTTTTCAGATGAACTATTAGCCAATTGGATCGCTGATTTAGCTCAGAACGGTGATATTATAGAATGGCCTGGGCAATCAACCGAAATCTCATCAAGCAATCGGGTAGATGCAATAGAAATTAAACTAGAAAAATTACTTGATGATTATCACAAAAATAAACCTTTAGCCGGCGGTTTAAATATGACCCAAGCTAGAGATGAATTATGTTTGAATGAAGTTATTTTTGACAAACTAATTCGAAGAATGATCAATCGGAAAAAGATTGCAAAAGCTGGCAATCAATTGCGCCTTTCTAGCCATCAAATCGCATTCCTTGGTCGTGAAGCTGTTATCAAAACTGAACTTGAGAACATGTGCCGACAATCTGGCATCAATGCTCCTAGCCTATCAGATACTATCAACTGTTTGAAAAATTACACCGAACTATCGGTCAAAGAAACGTTTACGGCCTTAGTTAGTCTCGGCCAGTTGGTTAAAATCGAAGATGGAATATTTCTCCATCGTTCCGTTGTGGATGAGGTTCTCCAGATTATAATTGAATATTTACAAAAACATCAAACCTTGACTGTGGCCGAGTTTCGGGAGTTAGCCCAAACCAGTCGTAAATACGCTGTTCCTTTTCTCGAGTATTGCGATCGACAAGGTGTTACCTTTCGAGATAATAATTACCGAAAATTAAAGCATAAGTAGCGACAGGCACAAATAACACCATGATAAAACGAATCAGTTTCCTTTTCTTGTTTTTTATAATGGTGATTTTGAGTAGTCTGCTTATAGGTTGTGCTAGAAAAAACCAAGCTCTACCTACAACTCATGCCCCTATTTCTGATCTCGATTCTGGCCTTCATTTGCTTAAACAAAAACTATATATTCAGGCTTTGCCTTACCTAAAAAGCGCAGTGTTGAGTAATCCGAACTCAGCAATTTCTCACTCTGCTTTGGGCTGGACTTATTATAAGATGGGTCATGTTTCAGCAGCGATTACAGCAGCTGAAACGGTTCTTTTTCTTGAACCTAACAGGCCTGATTTGACCTTTCTAATTCAGCATCTACGTCAAAATCAACCCTTGGAATAAAATTTCAAATTACAGAATCATACAAACATTATTCCGGAAGGAAACCATATGAAAATTGTCAACAAACCTTGGGGAAAAGAGGAGTGGTTGGAACTCAATGACCGGTACTGCTTCAAACGTCTGATAATTAAGGCTGGTTCTCGAACTAGCTTACAATATCATCACCACAAGCTAGAGACTATCTACGTGGCAAAAGGTACAGCTGAAGTCCTACTCGGCGATGAATGGAAAACCATTTCTAACGGAGATTATTTCACTGTTCATCCTACGACCATTCATCGCATGGTAGCCAAAACTGACGTAGTTTTGCACGAAGTCTCTACACCAGAAGTGGATGATGTGGTTCGCTTGGCTGATGACCACGCTCGCCCTGACGGCCGGATTGATACTGAACACAATGATAGCTAAATTTTTGTTTACATTGACTCAGGTTGGAAAAGCCTGCATAATGTTCAAGTAGTTTCGTAATTGGAGAAGGTTTTTGAATTCATCAGAACAAGAAATTATTGTTGAAGCCGAGCCATTGAGAGATTTAGCTTATCGGCTTTGCATTAAGGCTGGTGTGCCAAAAGATCATGCTCGATTAACTGCTGATCTGCAGGTCGAGACCGATCTGAGGGGAGTACACTCGCATGGAACGCGTGCTTTACCTAGATATTTGAAATCGATTCTCAGTGGCGATTTGAACGCTGTTCCCGATATCCAAATTTTGGAAAATGGTCCAAGTTATACAGTCATTGATGGTGGCAACGGACTCGGCCACCCCCCTTGTGTACAAGCAATGGAGGCAACAATTGAAAAAGCCAAAAATACTGGTATCGCGGCTGCTGGTGTTCGTAACGCCGGACACTACGGAGCCGCCGCTTGTTATACCATGATGGCAGTGGAACAGAAAATGATCGGTTTTGCCACAACCAATACTGGTGGGGCTTCAGTAGCGGCACCCGGTGGAGCTGAGCCTGTTGTGGCTAACAACGCGCTGAGTTATGGCTTCCCAGCCGGTTCCAAGCAACCAATTTTGCTTGACATGGCTTGTGCCGTGGCCTCTTGGGGAAAAGTCGACACCTTGCGCTTGTATGGCAAACCGATCCCACCTGGTTGGTTGCTTACTGATGAGGGACAGCCTATTAGTAGTCCCAACGATGTAGCAAATATGCTGGCACCAGCGGCTGGTGCTAGAGGGTACGGATTGGCTTTAGCAATGGGAACCTTAGCTGGACCATTGGTTGGTGGGTTACTCGCTTGCAACAAAAAAAGGGGTGGGAAGGAACCTTCAGAGCATTTTTTTATTGTCATTAATATCAGTTGTTTCACTAACTACGACGACTACGTTTCTGAGATTGAGAAGGGGATTGACACAATCCAAAAATCCAAAACCGCTCCCGATAGCGATCAGGTCTTTTTGCCAGGTGAAATCGAGTGGAATAATCGTCAAAAGTGGATTAAAGAAGGGATCCCATTACATATTGACCACCTAGAGTCTTTAGCTGAAATCGCAGATCAATTAGGCGTTGAAGTTTTCTGGTCTGAATGAAAATCGTAAAATGGAAAATTTGGAGAATAAATAAGCGGAACCTCTAACTGATACTTCCGCTCATTTAGTCCCCGATCTATTCACCGACTAATTCAATTTGTACCCCATCAGGGCCGGTAAAAAATGCCAGAGGTAGTCCGTTCGGTTTTAAGTTTTCTAATTTAGCACCTTTGGCCTGTAAGTCAGCGACAGCCGCATCTAGATTCGCAACGCCAAAAGCCAATTGGTAAATGCCCCAACAGGGATTATCAGTTATTGGTTCGACTGGGGTCTCGCCGAATTTAGGCGACAGGAAAATGTTCTCTCCACCAACCTTCATACGAACAATCGGCATTCCACGAACCTCGACCTGCTCAGTTACCTTACCATCAAACATCTTCTCATAATAAGCAACGGCTGCCTCTAAATCTTGACATCGCAAATGAATATGGTGAAAACTATATTGCATTTGTTTTCTCCTTTATAACTTATTGGCTACTTGAATAATATAGATTTGTATTATATCCTTAGGGTTGTCTCCAAGTCTATTATCTGATCAATTTTCTTGACCGATTAGCTAATTATATTTACAATAGGATAGCCATAAGGACGCCAAAGCTAATCATTGCTTTTTTGAACTACTTTTAGTCAATGCACGATCAACCGGTGGCACTCTTAGTTAATAAAAACCAACTTCAAATCCAACAGTTGCGGTCTGTCTTGGCTGATGAGTCGCTCGATGTACTTGTGTCACACAATTTTCAAGCAGCTTTGGAACGGGTGGAACGCATCCCAATTGATACGCTGATTACGCCACTACATACTGATTTGCTAGATGGTTTAAAGATACTAGAGATCGCTCGATTAGCCAATCCAGATGTAGGCGCAGTTTTTCTTACTGCCCATCTTAATCGGGCCTATTTGGCGCAAAAATCCAGTCGAAAAGCGTTGTTAACCCATGAACATAGCCACTTACTGGCAACCCCTGTTAATCCAACTTACCTGAGAAATTTATTGCGGAAGATTTTAGCAACTCGTCGCTTACTGATTGAGAATAGACAACTAAGACTGCGAATAGACGGAGATGTTAACAAATATAATTTGATAGGCAATTCTTTGTCTATACAGAATGTCCGACGACTAATTACCCAGATATCAACCTCTCGTGCATCAGTTTTGATTACGGGAGATAAGGGTACAGGACGTCAGACGGCAGCTCGATCCATTCATCATCGTAGTTTGCGCTCCGGTCAGTTCGTTGTTTTTAACTGTGATTTGGCCGATCATCTTTTCGCCTCTTCTGATCTATTTATTCTTCAGGAAAATAACTTATTACCTCCTTCTTATGTATCGCGAGTCAATAATCGCAACAGCCGTTACCAATTGGCTGACGGTGGAACTCTTTTTTTAAATGAGGTTGGAAGGTTAAGTTTGCCTAGTCAAGATTTGTTATTAAAGCATTTGTCTCAACAAGATCGAAATACTGAGCCAAAGACAAACGGTAACATTGTCTCCTCACCAAAACTAGATGTTCGGTTGGTTTGTTCCAGCGAACGAGATTTAGCAAATTTGGTAACAGAGGGAAAGTTCATGGCTGATTTGTATAATCGGCTTGGCGTAGTTCAAATTCGAATGATTTGTCTCAGCAGCCGTCAAGAGGACGTGCCACTCCTAGCCAACTCCTTTCTGGAGGAGTTTTGCTTGGCCTATAACAAACCAATTAAGACACTAAGTAGACTTGCCTTGAATGCACTGATGGCATATAACTGGCCTGGCAATGTTCGAGAACTTCGGAATACAATTGAAGGTATGGTCGCTGTGTCCGAAACTAACCAGTTAACTATTGAGACAATTCCACCATCGATTTTAGAACAAATCAAGATAAAGTCTGTCAAAGCGGAACAAAGTGAGTCTAATAGAAATAATACAAAGGGTAAGCAGATCAATGTTCAAGTGGGAATGACGATGGCTAAAATCGAAAAGGCTGCTATCAAATCGACCTTAGAGGCGGTTGATAATAACCGCCTCAAAGCTGCTGAAATGCTAGGGGTATCCCGTCGCACAATTTTCCGAAAAATCAGGGAGTATGGTCTTTGAACATCTTTTTTCTGCTAAATGGGGGCAGTATTATAGTTGCTGAAAACACAGCTATAACTAAAAGCGAATCGTTGGTTGGTTTGAGCGATATAGTTGTGAATGGTAGCTGGTTGGCGATTGCCATTGGTATTAGCGTTGGACTTTGGATCTGGCTTAAAAAGCGGATGGTTGCTTTACCACCTTACCAGATGGTGAAGCAACAGCAACCACGGATCGAGTTACAACCAAACCTAGAAGTAGAAACCAGCTTGCCAGATAATCCAGATAATACGGATCAGCCTTGGAGTCTGCCAGTCCTAACTAAACAGAAGGAGAATTTTGAGCAAATTAAATCGCTAAATTTTGTCGCTAACGAGACCAACAGTCCACTAACTTCCGCAGCATCTCTTGCCCTAACTAACTTGGATCAGGCATACACTCTAAGAGAGGGAAAAAAATATTCCACCTATTATCGCACAATCTCAGAAATCGTCAAAATTTATTTAAGCGACCATTTTGACCTGAAATTAGTTAATTCGTCTACCTTTCAACTACTAAGTAGTTTACCTGACTCCATTGTAGATCATGCTGGCGAAGTAGTAAGAATGTGCGATATGATCGAGTTTGCCAAACACCAACCGACTCAGTCTGAGCTGGAAATTATTTATCAAAACAGTAAATCGCTGATCGAAAAGGCTGACTGCCTAATTTCTAACCTATGATGGCAAGATAGTCAACTCTACTTATGCAACGAGCTGAACTTAACTCTCTTAACAAAAGAATTAAGAACGAAAGTGCTTTTGTTGATCAACTACTAACCCAGATGGGTAAAGTGATCGTTGGTCAACGATATATGGTCGAACGTTTGGTAATCGGTCTTCTCTGTAATGGTCACATTTTGCTTGAAGGTGTACCTGGATTAGCGAAGACTACCTCAGTTCAATCATTAGCAGCCACCATTTCAACAACCTTCAATCGGATTCAATTTACACCAGATCTCCTGCCAGCTGACCTAATCGGCACATTGATCTACAATCCACAAAAGGGGGACTTTTATGTTAAGAAAGGTCCTATATTTGCTAATATCATTTTGGCTGACGAAATTAATCGAGCACCGGCTAAGGTACAGTCTGCACTATTAGAATCCATGCAAGAAAGACAAGTAACCATCGGAGACACAACCTTCAAATTGGAAGATCCCTTTCTGGTTTTAGCCACTCAAAACCCAATCGATCAGGAAGGTACTTATGCTTTGCCGGAAGCGCAAGTCGACCGGTTTATGCTCAAACTATGTGTCGATTATCCCAACCGGACGGAAGAGCTAGAGATCTTAAGACGCACAACAAAAGAAAACGGCGAAAAAATTGTTCCGGTGATCCAGCCACAAAGAATTATTCAGTTGCGGTCGGTTGTCCGTCAAATTTACATGGATAGTAAAATCGAAAATTATATTGTTGATTTGGTTTGTGCTAGTCGAAACCCGAGTAAGTACGGCTTGAACGACTACGTTGATCTAATCGAATATGGTGCTTCTCCCCGTGCTACGATCTCACTAGCCATTGCAGCCAAGGCGCACGCTTTTATGCGACATCGAGGTTACGTCACTCCCGAGGATATTCATGCTGTCGGTAAAGATGTATTGCGTCACCGGATTATAGTTACTTATCAAGCCGAAGCCAGAGAAATTGACTCAGAAGAAATTATTCAGGCGATCTTTGAAACAGTCGAGATTCCGTGATCACAGATTCAAAAAAATGTAGCCACTAATTAAAAATCGGACAAAATAGATTTAGAAAAAATTCAAGGAGGCGGTGGCGTTCCAATTTGTACACCGAGTGTTTAATCCAATGCAGATTTTATCTGATGCCCAAGTGGGACAGTACTTTCAGAATGGTTATCTGTTGGTATCAGGCTTGATACCTGAAGGAATTTCTCTAAAAATAGAAGATCGAATTTGGCTGCAATTGGGTGTTGATAGGAAAAAACCAGATTGGGAAAGAGTATGCGTTGATGCATCAGATCACCCAGATTTATTTGCTGCCTATACTGACAATTTTCTATTAGCGGCAGCTCAATTAGCCGGCGATGATCCGGATACTTTCCACCGGCCGAGTAGTATCTTTGGTTTACACACCTTCCCTTCTATCGGTCAGTGGAGTTGGCCTCATCCACATATAGATCATGCTATCAAGTCACACGGGCATAAAGCTTTTCCCCGCGCTTTTAGAATTGCAGCTATGCTGTTTCATAGTAATGTAGAGTTACGTGGTGGCGGAACGGTTGTTTGGCCGAAATCACACCACCAAATTCGGGCTTTGGCAGAAAGTAATCCGAAAAAATACGAGTACATGTGGATTCTCAACGGAGATATTCATCAGTTAAACCTAAACCCACCAGTCGAAATGGTACCTAGTAGGGGTGATGTTTTATTTTACGACGTGTTCTGCGCTCATTCTGGCAGCAAAAATATTACAGACCGGCCAAGACTTGCCTACAATTGGAAGCAGTAGGCCGAAAAGGAAAACTTGAAATGTGTTTTAAAATTGGGGTTGTTACGGATGAAATTAGCCAAGATTTAGTTGAAGCTATCGAGGTAGCTCAATCTTGGGGATTGGAATATATCGAACTCCATAGCGTTTGGGGGCAGAATATATGTGATATTGACTCAGCTATTCTGAGTCGAGCAATCTCAATTATTCGACATAGTGGACTAACGGTAACTGGTATTGATTCTCTCACCTTGCGCTGTAATCTTGATGACGATGATGAATACGTTGATCATATCTCTCACCTACGCCGCTCAATTGAAGTTGCACGCCTATTTGATACCAATATGGTTCGCCTATTCTCGTTTTGGAAACTTAATCCCATCACTGAGGAAACGTGGAAGAGGATTTTTGAAAAAATGGAATTACCTATTCGGATTGCGGAGAGTGAGGGAATTACACTCGGGTTTGAAAATGTGAGTTCTGGTAATATTGGTACTAGTCAAGATTTAGAAAAATTGTTTTCTCATTTCGAGTCGCCAAATCTAAAGCTGATTTGGGATCCAGGTAATGCCTATGCTGCGGGTGATCGATCGCCCAATCCAGAGGGATACCATCGAATAAAAAATCGAGTGGTACATGTCCATGTTAAAGATGTTGATTTCGATAATGGCAAGCGGGTTTGGCGACCAGTTGGTGCTGGAATAATTGACTATCAAGCGGAGTTACAAGCACTCAAAGACGATGGGTATGATGGAGTCGTAGCGCTTGAAACACATTTTCGCCTACCCGGTGATCACGGGGTGAAAAGTACCCGGCAGTCTTACGATGGATTGATGGCAATCATCAACCAACTGAATTGAGTATGTCAAACCAAAAAGCAGTTGTTTTGCTAAGTGGTGGTCTGGATTCAGCTACTACTCTTGCTATTGCCCAAAAACAATATTACGAGGTTTTCGCCCTCACTTTTCGTTATGGTCAGAGACATACATTGGAAATTCAATATGCCCAGAAACTAGCTCAAATCAGGTCTGTTGAAAGGCATGTTCTAGTTGACATCGATTTGCGTATGTTTGGTGGGTCGGCGTTAACTGATGATATAGCTGTGGCAAAAAAAAAATAGGTGAAAGAAATTGGAGAAGACATACCGGTAACCTACGTACCAGCTCGAAATACGATCTTTCTGTCGTTTGCGCTAGCTTGGGCCGAGACATTATCGGCCCAGCATATTTTTATTGGAGTCAATGCTCTTGACTATTCGGGCTACCCCGATTGTAGGCCTGAATACATCCAAGCTTACACCGAAATGGCTAACTTAGCTACTAAGGCCGGAATAGAAGGTCGATGGTTGCAGATTCACACACCACTGATCAAGTTGACCAAAGCTGAGATTATACAAACCGGTATTGATCTCGATGTTGATTATGCCTTAACACACAGCTGTTATAATCCTGACAATCAAGATAGACACTGCGGAGAGTGCGATGCTTGCCTATTACGTAGAAACGGATTTGAACAAGCAAAAATCACTGATCCAACGATTTACACCATATAGGAATCTATGAATAGGAAAACAAATCCACGGCCGCGACCACAATTAATAGGATTGAAACCCTCTTTCGGTTTTGGGGATCGACTTGGTTTGGCTACTCCTGGCCACATTTTAGCAAACCAAAAAGGTAACTTAGTTCCCATTTTTGCCCAGCAATCCGTACGAGAGATGGAACGTACTAACCGAACGCCAACAGAGGTTATGTCATCAGTACAAAAAAGTTTACAGAAGGTTGAATGGCGTGGTGTATGGGGTGCCGATGCCGACCACCTTAAAAACCAAAGAGATGTCATCAGCTTGGCTTCAGCTGGGTTTACCTTTTTTACAATTGACCCCTCAGATTATGTTAACGATCAAGCAAGTATACTAAATGGAACAGATCTACAAATGGCAGTTGAATCGGTGATAGAAGCCGGTGCTTTCGAGTCATTGCCTCAGATCATTGATCTTTACCTCAATAAGAAAGTCGATTTATCTGACAAAATGACAATTACTTGTCCGGATCGAGAAACTTTATTTCGAGCAGTTGTTAAATACGGTTTAGCCATCAGCCATGCCACTCAAATGGCCCAGTGGATTTCATCCGAAACTAGCGTATTTGAACTGGAAATTTCAGTCGATGAAACCGACACAGCTACTAGTATTTGGGAGCATTTATTTATTGCTCTAGAACTGAAAAGGCGAAAAGTCAAAGTGATCAGTCTAGCACCACGGTTTGTGGGTGAATTTGAAAAAGGCATTGACTATAAAGGCAATTTAGGCCATTTTGAGGAGACCTTACGCCAGCATGTCGCCATTGCTCAACATTGTGGGCCTTACAAAATTAGTGTTCATAGTGGATCCGACAAATTTAGTATTTACCCAATCTTAGGCCGAGTTTGCAAAGACCTGTTACACGTTAAAACGGCTGGAACTAGTTATTTGGAAGCTTTGCGGGTCTTGGCCCGCCAAAATCATCAGGCATTCTTAGAAATAATCAAATATGCGATTGATCGCTTTGAAACCGATAGTGCCACCTATCATATTTCAGCTCAACTAGACGCTTTGGCGGATCCCGTTTTTCTTAGTCCTTCCGAGAGAGAAACTGCCTACCTCGACCAGAACGACGGCCGCCAAGTGCTGCACGTATCCTTCGGATCTGTTTTAACCCAAGGCCAAATGCCCAACGATCAACCTTTTAAGGACGTGATCTTTGAAACCCTAGACCAGTATGCAAACCTACACAATCAATTTTTGTCATCTCATCTGGGCAAACATATAAAACTGCTGTCGGTTGGATAAATTTCGGAACAACAAATATGCAAACCATAGTTCTTGAAAAACCTGGGCACTTTGTTTTTACTGACACACCAATCCCTGATCAACTACCAGAAGGTCATGCATTAGTTGGTGTTCGCCGAATTGGTATCTGTGGTACTGATCTGCACGCTTATCGGGGACGTCAACCATTCTTCAGTTATCCTAGGATCCTAGGGCATGAGTTAGGGGTGGAAATTCTCGAGACTGATACCAATCAACTCGATTTGCGTATCGGTGACATTTGTGCTGTAGAGCCATATCTAACTTGTGGCACATGCATTGCTTGCCGTCGGCATAAACCCAACTGTTGTACCGAAATGCAAGTGCTTGGCGTGCAAACCGACGGTGGCATGAGAGAACGAATTGTTGTGCCTCTGCCCAAGCTACATAAATCCCAGCAGTTATCGTTAGATCAATTGTCATTGATAGAAACACTAGGTATCGGTGCTCATGCTGTTGATCGGGCAAAACTGCAATCAGACACCTCTGTTTTGGTAATTGGAGCCGGTCCAATTGGACTATCAGTGATTCAATTTGCACAATTCGCCGGAGTCAAACTTATAGTGATGGACATTAATCAAAGTCGTTTGGCCTTTTGTCAACAACACTTTGATATCTATGCTACTATTGAAGCCTCAAATAATCCGTTACAACAGATCGAATCGCTAACTAATGGCGACCTGCCAACAGTGGTTTTTGATGCGACAGGAAATGCAGGGTCGATGGAAACCGCCTTCAGCTATGTTGCAAACGGTGGCAAATTAGTTTTTGTCGGTCTAGTGCAATCAAATATTAGCTTTTTTGACCCTGAGTTTCATCGACGAGAAATCACACTACTTGCAACCCGAAACTCGACAGCGAAAGATTTTAAGCAGGTTATTTCACTAGTTGAACAGGGCCAAATTAATACTGAACCTTGGATTACTCATCGGTCCAGTTTCGGAGAAATGATTACGGCTTTTCCGACTTGGTTGAGACCAGAATCACATACTATAAAGGCCGTCGTTTCTCTTGATGATTAATCGTTTAATTTTATTGCTATAAGGAGTTTTTATCCATTATGTTTGATTTGATAACGTTTGGTGAAGCCATGGTTCGACTTGCCCCACCAGATTTTATGCGACTGGAACAAACGACTACACTTAACATGACCGCTGGTGGTGCTGAACTTAATGTGGCTGTCAATGCCGCCAATTTAGGACTGAAAACTGCTTGGCTTTCCCGATTAGTTGATAACTGGTCTGGTCGATTTATTCGCAATAAAAGTCGTGAGCTTGGAGTCGATGTTTCACAAATCGTTTGGACTGACTTCGACGGCGTCGGACATGAACGTAACGGTTTCTACCATTTGGAACTTGGTGCTGGTCCACGTGCGGCCAGTGTTACGTACGACCGGGGTTATACAGCTATCTCCAATACAAAAGTCGGAGAAATAAACTGGGACAAAGTATTTGACAATTCTCGGTGGTTTCATTTGAGTGGTATAACACCAGCATTGTCTGAATCAGTGGCAGCCGTTTGTGCAGAGGCTTTGCAAGCAGCTCGGGCTAACGGTTTACTCACTAGCTACGACCTTAACTTTCGCTCCAAATTATGGTCATCAGAAGATGCTCAGAAAGTCAATCGTAAACTAGTTAAATACGTCACTGTCTTGATCGGCAATGAGGAAGATTTCGAGAAATCACTGGGCTACAAAGCTGAAGGAACAACTGATGATTTCGCTAAGTTGAACCCAGACAGTTACAAACAAGTAGCGAATCAAGTAATAAATGATTATACCAATGTTGAAAAAATCGGTACAACTTTACGTGACGCCAAAACTGGTTGGCTAAACGATTGGCGTACGCTTCTGTTTGATGGAAGCAACTTTTACCTGTCCCGAATTTACGAAAATTTGGAATTAGTCGATCGGGTTGGTGGGGGAGATAGTTTTGCCGCAGGATTGATCTACAGCCTTCTAAAAAACAAATCACCACAAGAGACAGTTGATTTTGCGGGTGCTTATTCAGCCTTAGCTCATACCTTCCCTGGCGATTTTAATTGGGCTAACCTAGACGAAACCGAAAAAGCAATGCAGGCTGGTAGCGTTCGTATCAGTCGATAATAAGATCTCAGTTATAATCACCTAGTAAGCAAAATAGCGAAGGCAATTTGCCTACGCTGATTTTTTATGAAAGTTGTATTAGCCGAAAAACCATCAGTCGCTCGGGGTATTGCCAGCGTTCTCCAAGCTAAATCAAAACGCGACGGATATTTCGAAGGCAGCGGCTATCAAGTGACGTGGTCATTTGGTCATCTATTTTCCCTGAAAGAGCCATTTGCCTATGACCCTAATTTCAAGCGTTGGTCCCTCAGTACTCTACCCATTATTCCCAATCAGTTTCAACTGAAACTAATTGAAAATAGTGGTGTATCTAAACAGTTTTCAACCATAAAAAAATTATTAAGTCGGGCCAATGAGGTGATTTGTGCTACTGATGCGGGGCGAGAAGGCGAACTAATTTTCCGTTATATTTATCAGATGGCGGGTTGTGATGGGCGACCGTTTCAACGACTTTGGTTGAGTTCATTAACAGAAGAAGCCATTCGGAATGGATTTCAGAATTTGCGGGCTGGCCAACAGTACGATCCTCTATTTGCCGCCGCTAAGTGCCGACATGAATCGGATTGGATCGTTGGTCTCAATGGAACTCGAAATTTTACCGTTCGTTATGGTGGTCCAGAGAGAATTTTGTGGAGCGTCGGGCGGGTACAAACTCCTGTCTTAGCCATGATTGTTAAACGCGATGACCAAATTAGAAATTTTCAGCCACAACCTTTTTGGGAGTTGATGACCCGCTATCGTAAGATCATTTTCAAATACAAAGGCCAACGATTTAGCCGAAAAGAAGAAGCGGAAAAACTAGAATCCCAAATTGAAGGACATCCGTTTAAGATTGACAAAATAGAGGGAAAACGACAGTCGATCAATCCGCCCCTTCTTTATGATTTGACGAGTCTGCAGCGGGATATGAACCGCCTCTATAATCTATCAGCTACTCAGACATTAGAAGTAGCTCAATCGTTGTACGAGAAGCAACTGCTGACTTATCCACGAACCGATTCTCAATATCTCAGCAACGACATGAAAAACGAAGTTGTCAATGCCCTACGAAAACTGAAACCGAGCAAGGAGAAAGAAATTTCCGCTCTCGATTTGGAAAATTTAAGCTTCAATGCTCGTATCATCAATGACAAAAAAGTGACCGATCATCATGCTATTATCCCAACAGGTCGTGATCCTAGGGGGCTTTCATCGCCAGAAAATAAGGTATTCGATGCAGTTTTAATGCGTACCATTTCCGTATTTTATCCGCAGTGTATCAAGCAAATTACCACTATCGAAGGAGAAGCTAACAGGGTTAAATTCCAAGCTAAAGGTATACGAATTGTATCTGCCGGTTGGACAACCTTGTATCCACAAGCGGAAACCAAAGATAAAGATGAGAAAGAACAAATGTTGCCTGAATTTGAGGCTGGAGAATCAGGCCTTCACCAGCCTCAAATTCGATCCGGTCAAACGACTCCACCTCGCTACTACACCGAGAATACGTTATTGGGCGCTATGGAAACTGCTGGTAAGATGGTCGAGGATGAACAACTCAAAGACGCTCTAAAAGAAAGAGGTATTGGTACGCCAGCTACACGAGGTGAAATTATTGAAACGCTACTACGCCGAGGTTACGTAACGCGAGACAAAAAACGGATTATTGCCACTGATCTTGGTCGTTACTTGATCGCTTTGGTCAAAGAACCCAATTTAAAATCACCCGACCTGACAGGTGAATGGGAGGGTAAACTAAAATCCATTGAGAAAGGCCAATATAATGCCGATCAGTTTATGCAAGAAGTAGTTCAATTCACTCAACAGTTGATCGAAACTAGTAATCTAAGAGATCTTGATTGGAAAAAATCATTCAACTGTCCTCGATGTGCCGGCGAGATAATTCGTGGTAAGAAAGGATACGGTTGCGCTAACTGGCGAAATGGATGTCAATTTGTATTGTGGGATACTTACAAAGATATCAAATTATCAGAACGACAGATTCAGATTCTTCTTCAACACGGCGTCCTTCTCGAACCTCATACTGATCAACAGCAAAACCAATTTATACTTTATCTTTCTACTGATGGCCACCTCATGGATTTGCCAGTTCCCAAAAAGGAGTTGCAAGGATACGGAAATTATAAAGGTAGGAAAAAAACAAACCCAAGAAAATCAAAATTAGCATCAACACAGTCAGCAACTAACAAGCAAAAAAACAGCCAGAACCTCGTTTGTCCACACTGTCGGTCGGAAGTCCGAGGTTACGATAATGTTTACCGTTGCCGGCAATGCAAGTTAAAAGTACCTACTACTATTGCGGGCAAGAAGATCAGTCAACGATCGGTCAAAACCTTACTTGAAAAAGGCGAAACTTCGGTCTTAAAAGGATTCACATCCAAACAAGGGCAACCATTTTCGGCTCGTCTGAAACTAGTCGAAAATGGAATTCGGTTGGAACGTTCCTAAAAAACTAACTACTGGTCATTGTGACAGAATCACCAATGGTAATCTGACCTGACTGAACTACCTGACAAAGGACACCGCCTCGCCAATCGGTTGCTAGTGCAGTCATTAATCCTGACTCAGCTTCGTCCATACGTGGGCAAGGGGTTGTTTCTCCAGTAACTTCCAAGATCACCTTGCCAATTTGCAAATGCTGGCCTTCACTCTTTTTCAGATTTAGACCTTCAACCAGCAAATTTGCCCGTCTGCACGTCCAATCAAGTTTGACTTTCAGTTCTGAACAGGCCGTGCACCACTCTTCCAAGGATAAAACGGTTACCTGTCGTCGTTTCAGCTTGGCACCTCGGTAGTCGCCTATAACCCCCATGTCAACAGTCACCTCTGCACTGTTGGACTTTATCATTTCTGCTCGTGCTTTAGGTCGAGTAGCGATTCCTTTCAGTATTCAGATTTTCATATTTTAATTGATCCTCTATAATTCTCAATCGCTTTTTCTCTTTACTAGGCAAATAAACCGTAATTTTCTGTCAAAATAAACGAACGAAGTCAAGTCAATAATGGTAGGTATGCCCACCGTAAATTTTAGTAAAGTTGCCACTGAGTTGACTAATTCGGTTTCAGCAAGAGTTCTCAACTTGAACGTCAGTCCTTTGCAAAATATGATCCTCTTCCAACGGCATTTTCTCGAACCTATACTAATGGAAGATGAAAAATATATATCGGTTTGCGATCTTATAAGACACAAAAAAGCTATTGCGAAGTCGATCAAATCTGACTTGGCAATAGCCCTTAGTAATGAAGTTTGGTTTTCTAAATAATGATTTACATAAACATAGCAATAAATATCCAGATACTATCAACGGTTAACTAGATAAGCCACAAGAACAAACTACCAGTAAATAGTCAATCTAAATAACATCTGTGACTAAGTCATCCATATTTTGGTATAAGCTTAACGTTGAGCTTTCAAGATTGCCCAAGTCGTTGAGAGTTTGCCCATAGGATCAACTGCAGTCTTTCCACCGGCCAATCCATTTTCAATAATCTCTTTGACATCTGCAGCATCCAACGTCACATTATATATACCTACTTCATCAATGGTTCCTGAGAAAGGTAAACCACCACCTGAACGTCTACCAATTTCTAACGTATGGTTTCCTGATTTGGTGCCAATATTTTCCTTCTCAAAGGCCTCACCAATCAAAATTCCATTAACATAAACTTTTTCGATCTTACCATCTAGTGTCCAAGCAAGATGATACCATTTATTCAATTCGAACTCAGGGTCAATTGTTTCAGCTATGCTGACCATAATTCCCTCGTCATAGCCACCATCTTTCCCCGTGTAAGTGTGTATGAAGCCGGAATCATAAATGCCAATTTCATATTCCTCATAATGTTTGCAAACAGGGACTTGTCGGTCTGCCCATCTGGTAGCTTCAGCCATTGACTTATTTGTATTAAACCAAAATACAATACTAATGTTTTCTTTCATATCTAAGCTATCGCTATCAGGAATCTCAACGTAATTATCAGCGACACCATCAAATACCAGTCCATCTCCAAATTTTCCAGGTCCCCAGACTACATCACCTTTAATAGTTCCGTGATTTTTTTCTGGCGAAGTATCTCCAACTACAGTTCCGGTGCCTTCCTCGAACAACCACATACCTACTGGTGCAGGCAGAGCAAAAATATGTAATGTAACAAAAGTGATTGTAATCACTAATAAGCTAAAAAGAAATTGACACGCCTTTATCATGTAGGTTGACCTCAACTTATTAATATATCTCCGCCTTTTCATTGGCGGTTGAGATAATAGGTGAAAAGCTAAAAGAAGCTCATAAATTTAAATAATCTATGAATTATATCAATTAAAAACGAAATTATTTTTTAATCATTGACCAAGTTGTTGCCAACTTAGACTTGAGTGAAACGGAAAAAGCCTGTTTTAATCCCTTATCGGCAACACTTTTGATATCATCTTCGGCCAACACAGTTTTGAAAATGGCAATTTCGTCAATTGCACCGGTCAATGGCAAACCACCACCAACCCTTCTGCCAAATTCGAGTGGGTTATTTCCGGGTTTTGTTCCTTTATTAGCTTTGACATGATCACCGATTTTAATCCCGTTGACATACGCAACTTCGTTTTTATCGTCTAATGTCCAAGCGATATGATACCATCTATTTTTCTTCCAA
>CAYVHK010000004.1:0-69844 GCA_964451145.1 uncultured bacterium
CCAGAATGTGTTTCCACCTGACCGTTTCGAATCACTTTTGCATTATTATAACAACATTATAACAACTACCACCGGTCAGCATAGTAAACCAGTGTGAAAAACCATATTTCTGTGTAGCAAATTAACCCGTCTAAGTATTTTTCTGCCGTTGGTGGCATGTTGCCTTCTCGAATCCAGTCATGAATACCATGAGCCGACGGAATCCAACCAGTCATCAAACTGGCTCTAGCTGGCGAACAAACGGGTGATGTACAAAAAAGTTCTCAAACCGCGTACCAGTCAAAGCTAATCAATCAATGTTGGGAGTGCGAACCTCATCATTTTCACAACAACTGGCAGCCCAAGGTCCCTGATCGTTAGTTAAGATAAAGATAATGTTTGGTCGATTTTGCTCAGTCATTTGGTTAACTCTCTATGAATGATGAGTTTGGTTGTGCCAGTCTGGTATAAAAAAACCAATAAATCAACTTAGACTCCACAAGCAAAATAATCATTTCTAGGCAAGTACAATTTCATCTGCCATTAAAATAAATTAACGAGTGCCAAACGAAAGGGTATGCCATCCAAAAATTGATAAACTCAAATTGAAAAAGAAAAATGTAAACTAATTCAAAATCAATTACAAAAATTAATCTTTGTCTGGTTGAGTTACACTTTATTGGAAATCATGAATGTCATTTACTTTCTTAAAATGTTTCAACGAAGAGAAAACACTTTTAGCTCATAAGAGGATCAGGTTAATTACTCGCAGGGGCAGACTGTTAATAATTAGAATTTTCAAAAAACGGAGTAACAGATGATCAATCGAAAATTGGAGTTGTCAGACCATCTACGAAATAGGTTAAAAACCCGATTTATTCTGTACAAAATGATTGAAGATGAGGAGGAAATTCCAGCATTATTGCCCGGAAATCATAAATATATAGACGAAATACTAACTGCTTATTACGAAAATTATTGGTATATTTCTTCCGAAACTGGCAATTATATGCCCACCCGAAAAGGTGAAATGCTGTACCAAAATTTCATTGCTCAATGGTGGGATTTTCTTCTATCTTACGATATATTCGCTGGTGTTGATTTGCTTGGCGGTACATTTGCTCGAGAAGATGCCGACTGGGAAGCAGTCGATGAAGAAGGACAAGCGATCTGGGAAGATCTACGTGTCGCCGTTTGTATATACAAGCAGCGGTCAGCTCAAGCCGAAGGTCGAAGAACCGATCTCAACCCCTTTACGATTGCCTTTATGTCTCTATTATCTGAAAAACGAATTGGGCAGGAAATTGGTTGGCAGTTTGATCTATACTCAGAGGATTTTTGGGTGGAGGTGATTGACATCGTTAATACTAACCTCTGGCCAGAAGATTTAGGCTATGTTGATACTGAAAGTGATGAACAAATCGATGGTGATTCGGTAATGTACGATATTATCGAGCAAGGGATTGAAGAAAGTAGACGCCGATGGTGTGAAGAAGAAGATAATGATGATAGTTATTTAACTCCACCTACAGCCATATCATCTAAAGATCAAGTATTAGAAGAATACGAGGAAGAATTAACAAGTTATGGCTGGAGCGATGAGCCGTTTCATTATGATCCCTATAAATTTCTTATCGGTGGGGCCTTAGGTGTGTTTACTATCGCCACTGTTTGGTCAATCTTGGATTAATATTTGATCATTTCGAGAAAGATTATTATTTGTTTTTTGCTTGCCCATTAGTTATCTTTCGGCATAATAATGATACTGTAATTAATTTTAAATCTTCTTGTCCTTGGCTTAACCAACGAAAAGTATGATACCTTGGATCAATATGGATAAACTTATGATCTAAGAAAAATATCAGTGTTTGCTATTAGATCAAGATAAAGAGAAATCAATTTAAATTGAAGCACTGTGCAATATTGAGGAAAAAAGGTAGATGAATTTTATTAGGCTAATGAAGGCTGGCATCAATTTTCGGGTTGGATGGGAAGCTATTTTGCGTAATAAATTCCGTTCACTTCTGACAATGTTGGGTATCATTCTTGGCATTTTCATTGTCGTTACAACTGTATCTTTAGGTGGTAGTATAAAATCATTTATGGTTTCTGAATTTCAGAATTTTAGTGGAACAACCATGATTTTCGTCGGCAAACGCGATCGTATAAAAAAACAAAGCAAGTGGGTTGAAAATCCACTGAAAGAAAATTTATGGCTAAACGACGTGGCAGAGATAGTTGATAAATGTCCATCAATTACTAATGCGACTGGATGGAATATGGTAGGTCAACAATCAGTTACTTTTGCTGAAAAAAACCGAACTTACATGGTCAGTGGTGCCATGATTGCGACCAAAGACATTTGGGGTTGGGAAATAGGATATGGTCGTAATTTCCAGCCTTGGGAAATTGAACAAAGTCAACGAGTTTGTTTAATCGGCGATAAGGTAAGAACCCAACTATTTGGCTCTATTAATCCTGTTGGTCAAGAAATTCAGATATTAGGACAGCGATTCACCGTTATTGGTAGTATTAAAAAGAAAGAGACGGGCCTATTTCGTATGTTGCAGATACCATTAGATGAGCAAGTCAATATTCCCGTAACCACAATGGCCCGTTTTTGGGGTCGAGATACTATGAGATGGTTATTCATTATGGCCACTGCCGAAACCTATGAGGCTGTTAATCAGGGGAAATCTGAGATACAAGCATTGTTTCGACAAAAATTTGGTTCTGAAAAATATCACAATTTTGGTTCACCAGCTGACATGATCAAGGAAGTTAGCAAGATGACAACTATTATTCAGTGGGTAATGGGTGGTGCTGCTGCTATTACCCTGATTGTTGGGGGTATAGGTACTATGAACATTATGTTAGTTTCAGTATCAGAACGTACTGGAGAAATCGGTTTGCGAAAAGCTATAGGAGCTAAGAGCAATGATATCCGTTTTCAGTTCTTGATAGAGTCTATTTTTATTTGCTTAGTTGGTGGACTAATCGGTACAGCTCTAGCGGGTGGCATAACTGCTACCGTAGGTTGGGCTATCACTACCTTTTTTATTAAGGATTCAGTCTGGCCAGCTACGGTCTCTTTTGAGGCGGCGATTGTTGCTTTTTCTGTTTGTACTATTGTTGGAGTTATTTCTGGCTTCTATCCTTCTAATAAAGCGGCAAGTTTACAGCCCGTAGAGGCATTACGCACTGACTAAGATTTATTGAAACAATGTTATTTGAAAGTTTTTTGATTACTTTTCGTGTTTTAGAAGCTAACAAGCTTAGAACAATCTTGACTATATTGGGTATTACTATAGGTATTGCCGGTGTAATTACAATTATTTCTGTTGGAAGCAGCGGGAAAAAAATTCTAACTGATGTCATAAACCAACAATCAGGAACGTTTACTGTTCATCGTCAGGAATGGACGCGACAAAAAAGAGGAAAGTGGCGACGTAATACAAGTTCTGAGTATTTGACACTCGACGATTTAGAGGCTGTGAAGACTAATTGCCCATCGGTTGAATCTGCTATTCCAACCGATGGTTTGGGAAAACAACAAATAATGGCAGGTGGTAAAAACAAGCGAGCCGATGTCCAATTAACAACTGATGAATCAGCAAATTTTCAAAAATGGTTTCCAGACTATGGTCGTTACCTTAGCCGCTCCGATATGGATTTGTGGAGTAAGGTTTGCGTCATTGGTAATGAAGTCTGGCAAGATCTATTTTCAGGTCTTAACCCAATTGGACGGGAAATCAAAGTTGCTAATCAGCGCTACACAGTCATCGGGGTTATGGAGAAAAAAGGTAAAGGACTAGCCAGTAGTGGAAGTGAGGATGATAGGATTTTAATCCCAATCTCAACGGGTAAGACGTTTTTCGGAACCGATAATAGTGGTCCTAGAAATCAGATTAGTAGTATAAATATTCGTGTTAAATCACCTGATTTATTAAACCAAGGTCGATCAGAAGTGGAAATGTTAATTCGCCAAAGGCACAATGATGAATCGTTTTTTGAAATAAGCAGTGTGGCTGATGATCTAAATTTTGCTAACAAAATACTGACAGTCATCCAATTACTAATGATCATGATTACTATTTTTCCACTAGTGGTTGGTGGAATTGGTATTTTAAACATTATGCTGGTTTCAGTAGTTGAACGTGTGCCAGAGATTGGACTACGAAAGGCGGTTGGAGGTAAGGGCTTCCAAATTCGACTCCAATTTTTAGTTGAGGCTGTCGTAATTAGCCTAATTGGTAGTATTTTGGGTATGATTGGGGGATTCACTATTAGTACTATTTTAGGCCAAATTTTTAATCAGAAGTTTTCCGCTGATTTTGGTGTTGAGTGGCCGTCTTCGGTAACCTTAGAATCAATTGTGATTGGTGTGTTGATGGGAATGATAGTTGGTGTGTCTTTCGGTTACTATCCGGCTAGTCAGGCTGCTCGTCTGACACCTATTGAAGCCATTCGGAATAAGTAATCTTCGCTTTTTAGAACTAAGAACCACAACACATCCAAAGCTCAGGCACGCTTTTCTGTTCATGGATCTGGGACGGCTATTACTTGCAATTTCTAAACCTTGACAGAGAAACAGAGTCGGGCTATTATCGCGCCAAAACTGTTTAACTGGAAAAAATGTTTATCACCTTTGAGGGAACGGAAGGATCAGGAAAAACTACACAAATTGGTCGTCTGGTTAAAGAATTATCGGAAGCCAATTATTCGGTTCAAAGCACACGTGAACCTGGTGGAACTACTGTTGGGGATCAAATTCGTTCGATTCTGTTAAATCCACTTAATGAAAGATTATTTCCCACCTCCGAACTTCTTCTTTATGCAGCTTCTCGGGCCCAACACGTACGAGAGGTGATTGTTCCAGCTCTTAAAAATGGTGAAATTGTTATCTCCGATCGATTTGCCGATGCTTCTGTTGCTTATCAAAGCTATGGGCGAAATTTGAATTTAACATTGATTACCCAATTGAACCGGATTGCTACTGATGGCCTTGTTCCTGATTTAACTTTTTTGTTAGATTTACCAGTCGAAATTGGTTTGCAACGTGCTTCGAGTAGCCGAGGTACACTAGACCGTATAGAGCGGGAAAAACTTGAATTTCACCGACGAGTACAAACTGGATATTTGTCCATTGCTGAAGAGTCACCTGATCGAATAAAGGTCGTTGATGCGACTAAATCCATGGACGTTATATACCAAGAAATTTGGTCCACAATCCAAAAAAAAATATCTTAAATCAAATCTAATTATGACTGTTGATACAATTTTCGGACACGACCAGATACAAAATCAACTCTACAATGCCATTGAAACTGATCGAGTTGCTGGTGCCTATTTATTCGTTGGAATGGTGAGTTTAGGGAAAGAAAAAGTGGCTCTAAATTTTGCTCAGTCGATCAATTGTCTTAACTATCAAAATAACACATCTAATAATCAAAAAAGAGGGGCATGCCACGAATGTCTTTCTTGCCGAAAAATGATGGCTGGTAATCACCCTGATTTTGCTGTTATTAGACCAGAAGGAACTCATATCAAAATCGATCAAGTTCGTTCTATTCAGAGTCAGATCATCTTTCGTCCTCTGGAAGGAAGACGAAAGATCTACTTATTCACCGATGTTGAAAAGATGAGTTTAGAAGCTGCTAATTGCTTGTTAAAAACATTGGAAGAACCACCAGCGGAATCAACACTCATTTTAGTTGCTAATAACATTGACGCTTTATTACCAACTATCCGTTCTCGGTGTCAAGTCTTACCTTTTCAGCCGATGAAAGTTGGAGAGTTGACCAAAGTACTGCTTGAGCTTTTTGATCTAGATCCTAGTCAAGCAACGACGATCGCAGCCCAATCACAAGGAGCGGTTGGACAAGCGCTTTCTCTTTGTCAAACAGAAGAATTTGTTGAAGTTGGTGAAATTCCAGAAATTCTGACTAGTACTGACCGTTTGTCCATTTTCAGAATCGCTGAAACCTTAAGTGAAGACCCAGAGCAATTAGAACAGCTTTTGACTTGGTATCGGGATCTGCTCTTGATCCATCAACAGGTAAATCCTAAATTGCTGACACATCAGCATAATTTGTCAGAGCTACAGAAAATAGTTGAAAAATATTCCCGATTTTATTTACAAAAAGCAATTGGAATTATTCTAGAAACTAAGAGTCGAATTGCTCATAACGTTAACACTCATTTAGCTATTGAAGTTATGGTATTAAATCTTTTGCCGAAGCCTGATGTCAAAAATCACCTATAAATTGACGCTGTTACCGTCCAAAACTGGTGTGTATTTGATGAAAGATGAAAGGGATGTTGTGCTGTATGTTGGTAAAGCAAATTCGTTGAAAGATAGGGTTCGATCCTATTTTACTAACTCTAAACCACATGCTTTGACTGCATTGATGTTACCCTATGTAAGAGACATTGACTATATTGTCACCAGTAACGATGTTGAAGCATTAATCTTAGAAAACAACCTGATTAAAAAATACCAGCCGCTTTATAACATTCGTTTAAAAGATGACAAGGGATACCCGTACTTGAGAATAACCAACAATGCACCTTTCCCAGCTTTAAAGGTCGTGAATCGAATAGCTGAAGATGGTGCACGTTATCTAGGACCATTTGTCAGGTCCCATGCTCTTCGCAAAACTGTTAAAGACTTAACTAAAGTTTTTCCCATTCGAACCTGTGATTTGGAGTTAAAGACAATTGGTAATAACCATCGGGTTTGTCTTGATTATCATATCGGTAGATGTTCTGGTCCTTGCGCAGACCTCGTGAAACCAAAAGAATACGGAAAAATGGTCAAAAATGTGATTCGTTTTTTTAGTGGCGATACAACTATGGTTGTTAAAACCTTAGTGAAAAAAATGGAGATAGCCGTAACTCATCTTGATTTTGAGAATGCAGCTAAGTATCGGGACCAAATAGCTACTATACAACAAGCTATAAATCAACAGAGCGTTGAAAATCCAATGGCGGAAGACGAGGACATTATTGGCATCGCTCGATCAGGAAAACAGACTTGCATAATGTTAATGCTAGTAAGAAATGGTTCTTTGGTAGATCGAGAGACGTATTTTCTGTCTGATATCATTGTTGAATCAAAAACCTGGTTGTCAGAATCATTGATTGCCTTTATCCAACAATATTATTCTGCTGCAACTTTTATTCCCAAGATGGTTATTTTGCCGATTGAAATCGAAGCACCTCAAACCATTCAAGATTGGTTAACTGACCAAAGAAGTCAATTAACTAATGGTAAACTAACAGCTCAAGTGCAACTACAAACACCTAAACGAGGGCGAAAACGACAGTTAATCGACTTAGCACAGAAAAACGCCCAACTGGCTTTAGAAAAAAAAGATGCCACGATATTGAAGGAGGAATTTGGGTTATCTAATAAAAAAGATCAGCTAGTTGACCTCCAAGAATTGTTGGATTTGCCACAAATTCCGAAACGAATTGAAGGATTCGATATTTCTAATTTGGGTGATCAACTACCAGTAGCTTCGATGGTCGTAGCATTGGAAGGTGAACCTAAATACTCTGAGTATCGTCGATTTCGCATTAAAACAGTCAAAGGACAGAACGATTTTGAGATGATGAAAGAAGTTGTTCAACGGCGGTTTCAGCGACTAGCTCAAGACTGTAAATTTCCTGATTTAATTTTGATTGATGGTGGCAAAGGCCAATTAAATGCTGCTTGTCAAGCACTAAGGGAACTCGAATTATCTCATTTGCCGATAATTGGTTTGGCAAAAAAAAACGAGCATATCTTTCTTCCGGGTCGATCGATTCCCATAGTATTAAGGCATGATAATCCAACTTTGCATCTTATTCAACGTTTACGGAATGAGGCACATCGTTTTGCTATCAGTTACCATCGAAAATTAAGACGATTGGCTTTAAAAAAATCAGTATTAACTCAAATTCCACTGGTAGGTGAAAAACGATAACAAGCTTTACTATCACATTTCGGTTCAATTGACAAAATTCGACAAGCAAATGTTAATGATTTACTTAACATCGATCAAATTGACATCAGAGTAGCTGAAAATATCTACCGCTATTTTCATTATGAATAATACAAAAAGTTACCGATGATTTTAAGGGTGATTTCAGCGCTCATTTTCTTTACAAAAGTCGAAAAAAGATAAGCAAGGGGTTTTATGAAAGTATTAGTTGGACCTAACGGAGACATGGGGTTAGAAAACTCTATTCCAGAATTATCAGATCAATTTCCAAATGTCGAATTTCAAGTTTATTCCAGTTATGATGCAGTTACTAAAAATATCGCCGATGCCGATATTATGGTAGGCTGGCTAAACCAAGAAATATTTCAAGCTGCAAAAAATCTGAAGTGGATTCAATCAATTAGTTCTGGTACCAATCACTACTTAAATATCCCTGGACTAGCTGATAGCGAAGTCTTACTTACTAGTGCCAGTGGCACGCATGCTGCTTGTTTAGCTGAAAGTACAATGGGGATGATATTTGCCTTTACTCGTGGTATTCGTTCATCTATCCAAAAGCAAACGGCTAAGCAGTGGAACGAAAATCGATATATCCGCCGAGATATGAAAGAGCTAACTGGCAGTACAATGGGAATAATTGGTTTTGGTGCTACAGGTCGAGCTTTGGCAAGACGCGCGTTTGCTTTTGATATGCGGATTGTGGCTGTGGATGTGTTTCCCAGTGATAAACCAGAGTATGTTGATAATCTGTGGGGGATCGATCAACTTAGCGACCTTCTCAAAACCTCAGACTACGTGGTAATTATGGCCCCATATACTGACCAAACTAAAGGGATGATTGGTCGGAAAGAACTGGCTGATATGAAGTCATCTGCGATGTTGCTCATAATGTCTCGTGGTGGAATTGTTGATCAAGAAGCACTATCGGAGGTCCTTAAAAACGGTCGTTTATCTGCTGCTGCTTCGGATGTTTTTAGCCCAGAACCACTGTCAATCGATAGCGATTTGTGGGATTTAGAAAATATGTTGATTACTCCACATATAGCTGGTGGAACTCAGCTTGAAGGGCAATATATCACTCAGATTTTTTCTGATAATTTACAACGTTTTGTCAAAGGAGACTATGAATTGAAAAATCTGGTCCATAAAAAACGGGGTTTTTAGTAATCAAGTCAATTAATCATCCTTCCCCAACGATGACATCAGGTGATTGGATCTATAATCTCCCTCGTTATCTACAATCCATTTTGGAAAGTACTGAACTCAGGGATGGTGAATATTCGAGAACCAATTTCATCGAACGAATTCGAAAAGTCGAGTATGTGTCAACACATGAGGAAGATTTTCCTTTGCTGTTTGAGGTAGGAAAATTATTGCTCATCGAGTTTGCTAAAATGTCAGAGTCAATGATAAGTTTATCCAATCTGGAGATAGCAGTAATACCTTCAACTGAGCCTTTACCAATCGAGCGGGAAAATATCGACTTAGTTGAACGGGCTTTGCCACAACCAATGATAGAGAACGGATAATGATTGTCTTGTTGTCTTTCAGAAAGTCTGTATCGCTTCGTTTCTTTTTTCTTATTGTTTGGTTTGGAATTATTTGTTTGGGTGTGAATCCTATTCTTTTATCAAATCAAAGTATCCGTTCATTACACCCAGGACAGATTGCGAACGACTCCAAATTTTGGATAAACTTTACTAACAAAGGAAGAGATAAAGACACCTCCCAATCCAAGATTCTTCTTGATCAGCCAATTCCAGCTATTTACCTTTCGGCTATTAATGAGCAGGGAGCTGAAACCCACTACCAGAGTCGTTGGCTAAATGCAGTTTCAGCTACGATTCAACACGACAGCCGTCAATCAATCTTATCCTTACCTTTTGTCCGATCAATTGAGCCAGTACGGACTTACCGAAAAACGATTCAAATCCCTATCTGGTTCAATCAAAAACATCATATTTTATCTGCTCCTGATAAAAATCTTGATAATGAAGTAATTGGATATGGATTATCAAAACGACAGATCGAACAAGTTCAGGCTGAATTTCTGCATAGAAAGGGATATTGGGGAGAAACTGTAGTAATCGGTGTATTGGACACTGGTTTTGATTTGAGACATCAATCTCTTAACGAAATCGAAGTTATAAATCAGTGGGATTTTGTTAACAATGATCCTGTAACTCAAGACGAACCAGATCAAGACGATCCAGGTCAATCTGATCACGGTTCGATTGTTTTAGGTGTCTTGGCCGCTAACACCCCCAATCAGTTAATTGGTCTAGCTCCTCATGCTAAATATTTATTAGCCAAAACGGAAAAAAACTGGCAAAATGGGGTTGATTTCGAGCGACAAATCGAGGAGGATTGGTGGATCGCGGGCCTTGAGTGGTTGGAAAAAAATGGTGCGAAAGTAGTTAACAGTTCGCTTGGTTACGCCAATTGGTATGATTTTTCGGATCTTGATGGACAAACATCCAAAGTTACAATTGCAGCCAATACCGCCTTGAAAAAGGGAATACTTATTGTGACTGCTAGTGGCAATCTGGGAGCAAAACAACCACAGGATCATCAACTCGGTTTAACCGGTCGTATTACCGTTCCTGCAGATGGATTTGATGTTTTGGCTATCGGCTCCGTTAATCGTTGGGGGGGACGCGCCGCCTTCAGTTCACGAGGACCAACTGTTGATGGTAGAATTAAACCTGATCTGGTAGCATTAGGTGAAGGGATTGCCAGCATCAAGCCGCGTAGTCAATTTGGTTTTGCCACTAATCATCGTGGCACCTCGCTTTCGGCGCCTCTAGTGACGGGGATCGTCAGTCTGTTGATGCAAGCTTTTCCAAGAGTAACAGCCATCAACTTAGTATCTGTACTTCGTTCTACAGCCAGCAATTCAGCCCAACCTAATAATGAAATTGGTTACGGAATTGTCCGGTCTGAGCAGGCCTATCAGTTTTTGTTAGATAAATTTCGTTATACTGGCCAACCAGAGCCAATTTTGGTTAAGAAAAAACGAGCCCGAATCGCTCTATTTAGTCAAATCAAATCACCATTGATTCGGCCTAATTATCCTAATCCTTTCAATGCTGAAACGTGGATTCCATTTTCTTTGCCTGCTGATGGGTTTGTCCAAATTAGTATTTATAATATTGTTGGCCATTTGGTCCAACAACTACGGGTTGGTGAATGTTCAGCAGGCGATTATTTGACTGTTAATCGAGCTGCTTACTGGAATGGTCGCAGCAAATCAGGCCAAGCTATTACTAGTGGTAATTACTTTGCCGTCCTATCGGTAGACGGTAAAAATTATCCAGCATACAAAATTACTCTACAAGAGTGAATCAAGTGGATATTCAAAATATTATTCAATCGAACAACTTTGATACTGAGAGATTACGTTCAGCTGTTCATCGGCTAGTTCAAGCGTCGGCCGCCATCTTTGATTCATCAAACTGGCAGCCAGAGAGAGCTGATGAATTTCGAAAAAGAATTCTCAATGAGATTGTTTTTCGGGGAGTACCACCGGATTGGCGAAGGCACCAAACAAAAATTGAATCGATTGATATTATCGAAACTGACGGCGGTTATCAGATTCAAAAATTACGGTTAGAAATCTTGCCAGATTTTTGGATTCCAGCTTTGCTTTACCAACCAAATACATTTAAATTTAAAGAACCATTACCTGCTATGTTAAGTGTTAACGGACATATTGGTCCCCTTGGTAAGTCAATAGAATTTGTACAAAGGCGGTGTATTAACCTTGCGAAGCGAGGGATTTTGACTTTGCACTTAGAGTGGTTGTCTTTCGGTGAGTTGAGTGCCCCCAACTACACACACAATCGATTAGCCTATTTAGATTTGTGTGGAGTTAGCGGTTTATCTGTTTTCTATTTGGCGATGCGAGGTGGACTAGATCTGTTGTGGGAACATTCGTTTGTCGATAAAGAGAAGATTGCCATGACAGGTCTTTCTGGTGGCGGTTGGCAGACCATTGTTTTGAGTGCTTTAGATACCCGTATTGCTCTCTCAGTTCCTAATGCTGGTTACATCGACATTTCCAATCGATTGAGCCATGTTGGCGACATTGGCGACTTAGAGCAAAACCCAACGGATTTTCTCACTTTGGCCGACTATACACATTTGACTGCTCTGTTATTCCCTCGTCCAGCTTTGTTGATTTATAATCACCAAGACGATTGCTGTTTTGTAGCTGACCGGGCTAAACCGGCTATTTACGATGCAGTTAAGCCGATCTACTCTGCTGATTCGTCGGCCATTTTTACGTTCTATAAAAATGTTGATCCCGGTACTCACAATTATGACCGAGATAATCGGCAACGATTGTACCGTTTCTTGAGCCAGCACTTTCACATACCAATAATTCAAGACAAAGATATGGAGTTAGAAAGTGAGATTTTGTCCTCTGATACCTTGGTAGTTGGTCTACCTGATAAAGTTGCTAATTTTAAAACATTAACGACCAAAATTATCAGGCAACAACATCAAATGGTAAGTAAATCACCTGAAAAACTGAAAAGTATTCTCCGTTTTCAACCAACCTCTGTGCACCAAGTTGAACCAGCGAGTATGGAAGGACAAAGTGGTCAGTTCATTTTTGATAATGGCTTATCAGCATTCTTTTGCCGATTTGAACCCGAAACAAATACAACGAATGAAACCGTAATATTGATTGCAGATCAGGGAGTAAGTTCAATGCTTACCGAAATTGATAAACAGATTAAGATCGGAAAATCGGTGCTAGCAGTTGATTTATTTCTCACTGGTCAGGCTATACCTACTGGAATGTCTGTTTCTCATACAGTGATGTTACTTTCGACTGTAGGCCTTCGGGCACTCGGGCTTCAAGTGTCTCAATTAATTGCTATCATTAACTGGAATTTCCAACGATATTCGTCTGAGCGAATATCTCTGTTTAGTAAAGGATGGACAACTAGCATTGTTGCTCAACTCACGAAAGAATTGTGTTTTGATCGAATAGAAAATCACATAGCCCTGAACCCACTAATAAGGCTACGGAATTTGATTGACAAGGAAGTTGAATACGAGCAGTGTCCAGCTCTATTTTGTTTCGGTCTACTTCGACATATTGATGGGACATCATTCAGGAATTAATCTTTTTTCTTTTTCAGAAAAAATTGGAGAATATAATGAGACTTGGTGGACCATTATTTGGTCAAATAACTGACGTGGACAGCTGGGTTAAATTGGTGAAAGCTCAGGGCTATACTGCGGCCTATTGTCCGATTGGACCATCTGCGAACGAACAGATAGCTCAAGATTATGTTATGGCGGCTAAGGAAAATGATATTGTCCTTGCGGAGGTGGGTGCTTGGAGTAATCCGATTAGTACCAATGTTAAGGAACAACAAGCGGCTATTCAAAAATGTAAAACCTATTTGGCTCACGCTGATCGGATGGGGGCATTATGCTGTGTTAATATCGCCGGAGCTAGAGGTAACAAGTGGGATGGTCCCTTCGCTGATAACCTATCAGCTGAAACTTTTGACCTAATTGTCGCTACCACACAGGAAATTATTGACTATGTTCAACCAAGCCATACTTATTATACTTTGGAGATGATGCCGTGGGTATTTCCTGATAGTCCAGAAAGCTATCTGAAATTGATTGAAGCCATTGATCGTCCTCGTTTTGCAGTTCATCTTGATCCGGTGAATATCATCAATAGTCCTGCTCGCTATTTCTCGACCGGCGACCTAATCCGTCAGTGTTTTGATATGCTTGGTTCACAGATTAAAAGTTGTCACGCTAAAGACATTATTTTGTCATCTGATCTAACCGTTCATTTGGACGAAACTCGACCAGGATTAGGTGGATTAGACTATGTCTCTTTTTTAACTGAGCTAGATAAATTACCACCGGACGTTCCCCTTATGCTAGAACATTTATCAACTGCCAAAGAGTATCGGCTGGCTGCGGAATATATTCGATCGGTAGCTAATGATAACCAAATTATGTTTTCTTAACTATTTGTTTAACTATCGCCATTAAACTTCGTACTTTTTTGGCATCCCGTTTACCTTTAGAAAATTCTACACCAGAACACAAGTCTATACCATTAGGCTGAACCATTCGGATAGCCTCTTCCACATTCTGAGGATTAATACCACCCGATAAAAAAGTTGCTACGGGGCTTTCTTTTGTGATGGTTGCTGCTGCCTCCCAATCACCGGTTTTTCCGGTTCCACCAAACCGATTTTGACTAAGATCAATAGTATCTAGTAGAATAGCATCAGTTCCAGCAGCCACATGAGCTGTTACCTTCCTTCTTAAATCAGCCACATTCACGGTTTCGCCAGCTGGCATGAATAGTGATTTCCAAATTTCGACTTCACTATTCTTCTTGAGTTCGGCAACTTGAACCGGTGTTTCGTTCCCCAACAGTTGAACCGCGAAAGGAGAAATGTACTCGATTGCTGATAAAATCCAATCTGTCGGTTGATCAAAAACTAAAATGACTGTAGGTATAGGCGTATATTGATTTAATCGTTTAGCTTGATCAACTGTTATCGAACGTTCCGAAAATGGTACCTCAACTACCAATCCAGAGTAGTTGGCTCCGCAGTCAGCCGCTAGTTTCGCGTCTGCTATTGTGGTTGTACCACATAGTTTTACCCAAAAATTCATATTCTAAAATTATTGTGCGAAATATTTACCAAATTAGTAAACCAACGATGGTTCCTGTCATATTGGCAGCAAAAAAACCTGCAATCATCGATCTTAGACCAATTTTGGCTAAATCAACTCTTCGTTCGGGTGCAATGCCTCCAATTCCACCGATTTGGATTGCGACTGAAGCAAAATTAGAAAATCCACACAGAGCGTAAGATAGGATAATTATGCTTCGATTCGAAAACACTTCATCCGACATCTGTTGTGCAAAGCTGGTGTAGGCGATCAATTCGGTAAGAACAATTTTTTCTCCTAATAAAGCACCCGCAGACATAACTTCGGCAAGTGGTATACCCATAAAGATAGCAAACGGAGCAAATAGATAGCCAAATAGTAGCTCTAAACTAAGTCCGACGGTGGAAAGAATTCCATTGACTAAAGCAATGAGAGCCACGAAAGCAATCAACATAGCAGCAACATTAAGCGCAAGATGCATACCTTCAGATGCCCCCCGGCTAGCGGCTTCGATGAGGTTAGAATCAGTCCGCTCAATTTTGATTTTAGTTGTGGTTGCCGTGACAGGTATTTCCGTTTCAGGAATCATGATTTTTGAGATTGCCAAAGCTGCAGGAGCACTCATCACACTAGCCGTTAATAGGTGGCCTGCAATATTGGGCACATGATCCGATAACATTCGAACATAAATTGCCATCACACCGCCTGCAATGGTCGCAAAACCACCCGTCATCACTGCCATTAATTCACTTTGAGTCAAATCTTTAATAAATGGTTTAATAATCAGAGGTGCTTCTATTTGACCAACAAATATATTAGCCGAGGTACAGAGTGTTTCAGCGGCTGATGTTTTCATTGTCTTTTGCATCAGCTTGGCAAACAGAGAAGTAATGATTTCCATGATACCAATATGATATAGAATGGACATAACCGCAGAGAAAAAAATGATTGTCGGCAAAACACGAAAGGCGATGTTTAACATTGGCGCCTCGACTGAATTGGTTACGAAAGACTGGAAAATAAAGTCAGCACCCTTATCAGAGTAAGCTAAAAGATTAGTGAAAAAATCATCAAAAAGACGAAAAAACACTTCGCCAAGATTTAAATTGCCAATTCGGCCATAGAGAATACAAACCGCAAAAATAATCTGTAATCCAATTCCCCATAGTACTGGTCGCCAATTAATTGCGCGTCTGTTAGTACTTATTAGATAGGCAATACCTAATGGAAAAAAGACACCTATTAGACCAAAAAAACGTTCCATATTACTGCTTATTTTAAATATAGGTATAAGACTCGAGTTCTATTCAAACCTCAGAGACCTTCTTCACAAGTTAAATACATTAGGCTGCCTATCATCACTATCCAAAAATGGGACAGGATAGGCTGAGTTTGGGTTAGAAGCCATGTTAACTGCTGCAATTTCATTGTCATAGAGTCATAATAATTATAAGGATATTTCTTAGAATAAAAATACTAGAGGTCATTTTTCTATTTAAATCTCTTTCATCATGTCAAGACAACGGAAAAACTTAATGGCATTATAACCAACCGATTATAATGCCATTAAGTTTTTTTATCAAATCATTTAACCCAGAAATACCGAAATAGAAAAGTATTAATAATCATAAGTAATTTGCTCTAATTTTGTTAAGTAATCATCATAACTACTTTATTGATCATTTAGGGAAAAAGAAAAATCTCAAATCATTATTCCTACTAGTAATAATTTGTTACCAGTTGTATGCGGTGTGAAATAAAAAAAGGATTGAAACTGCATAAAAAACAAGAAACAGGTTTGCAAATTGGTGTCTGAAAACAAGTATAGTCAGCCAGCTATACCAATTCCAACAGAACGAACCTGATTCCTAATTTTCTCACTTTAGGACGTGGACGCGACTAACTTCAATGGTCTCTGAAGCTACCAACACGTTTTATTCCGATTGGATTTCTGTAGTATTGAATATCGCGCAATGGCTTTCAAAAGTTACTAATTCCAAGCCAGTAATCATCAGCTTGATAATTTAAAAAAGAAGTAGTCAAAAATTATAGATTGATAACTAAGTACTAATGGGTACTTAATCAATTACAATTATTGATCAAAAATTGTCTCGGGTTATTTTAACTATCAATATGATATTGAATAGTCCTGGTCCAACCACCATATTTAACTGATTGTGAATCTGTTATTCAAATGATAGAATTGCCACAATTTCCATTTCAAATTTTATTTGGGTTATGGTCTAACCTTCTGGTTGGAAAATGTAGGTGTTTTTTTATCTCGATTGTACATTGCTAACCAATTTGTCACTGATAACCCAAAGTTTTCCTAATAGAAAAAGGAGTCTCATCATTTGGGTTTTCTAAATCCAGTCTTTTTATTCGGCATGATGGCAACCGCTATACCTTTGCTGATTCATTTGTGGCATCGTCGTCAGGCCAAGAACATCGTTTTCAGTAGCCTGATGTTTTTGACGCTGGCTCACAAGCAAACAGCTCGGCGTATACAACTTTATAATTTGTTGGTTTTAGTTCTACGAATGATGATTATTGCCTTGATTACTCTAGCTCTTTGCCGTCCATTACTAAAGAATAATGTATTTTTTGTTGGTCATCGGACAAATACTAGCTGTGTTATCATCCTAGACCATTCGTATAGTATGGGCTACCGAGATATAGACGGTCAACGATTTTCCATTGCTCAAGAAAAAGCTACTGAAGTTATTAATTCCTTGAAAAATGGAGATGAAGCCACAGTAATTCTGATGTCGGATATAGCCTCGGCTATTTTTCGCCAACTAACTACTGATCTCAGGTCGGTACGAACTGCAATCCAACAGGCAAAACTTACTTACCGGACTACCAATATCACACCAAGTTTAGATTTAGCTCATGAAATTTTGGCTCAATCGAACAATCATAATCGAGAAATTTATTTGATTACTGATCTTGCTGGTTGGAAACAAACTCAACCCATTGCCAATCGATCAGGATCAAAAATTTTCATTTTACCCATCGGTCAACATTTGGCAGAAAATCTCGGTTTATCTAAGGTTGCTAAAAATACCCCTCTAGTTGCTGTAGATCTTCCTATTCAAATTGAAGCTCAAGTTAGCAACTTCACTAATGCGCGATTGGGTCAAACATCGGTTCAATTCTTTTTGAATGAGCAAAAGCGACGTCAGTTACAACTTCCAAACGAATCAAAAAATCTTCTATCAGTTGGTTTCACTCATGCATTTGAGACAATTGGTACACATTTGGGTTACTTGGAATTACCACCAGACCGATTAGAAACTGACAATCGACGATATGTCGTCTTTGACGTTTATGGCCAGATTAAGACGTTATGTGTCGTTGACCAATCACTTTATTTGTTAACAGCATTAAACCCATCTTTATTTTTACCGACAACTTTATCGACAAATATTACTGATACACAGATATCGACAACTATTCAGCCGAGTATTATTAAGCCCTCTGAAATAACAACTGTTTCGGTCAAGGATTGGGACTTATTGTTACTGGCTGATCTGGAGACCTTCTCAGCAGAAATGATCCAGCAATTACAGTCTTTTTTGAGAGCTGGAAAAAGTGTCATTCTATTCACCGGATCGAATCTGAATTTTGGTAACGAATTAGAAGATTGGCTTGGTGTTTCTTTTTCTGGTAATATTACTTGGAAACCACGAGCTCAAATCGTTTTACAAAAAGAACAGCACCCAGTTTTTGCCCCTTTTTTAGCTACTGATTTTTCCGGTGACTCGGTTCCACAATTTTCTCGCAGTTCAAATTTATTACTAAATAAGTCGGCTCAGGTACTAGCCTATCTGGAAAATCATCAAAAACGAGTACCGTTTTTGGTGGAGTATAGGCCAGAAACCAAAAGTGGATTGAATAAAGGAACGGTATTGGTTTTTAACACATCAAGCTATTTGTTAACTGATGCAAACCTGTTGATTACCCCTTACTTCCTTCCTTTAATTCAACAATCGATACTTTACATTAAGTCTCGAGAAAAAACGATTGACCGTCAATTGGTTGTCAGCCAACCTTTTAAGCTAGATGTGGGGGCTTTGGCAAACCGGGTAGAAATTACTAAGCCTGATAGCTTAGAACCAGTTACCATAGAATCCGACGGTGCAATTCATTTCAATCAAACTGATCAGCCGGGCTTCTATCAGGTTGACGTTTATTTCGAAGAAAGCAAGGAACGCCAATTTTTTACTGTTAATGTTTCACCTACAGAATCCGACTTACGACCGATTGACTTAGAAGAAGCCAAGGCGCGTATATCGGCACAAGTGTTAGGCAAAGAGCAAGAATTAGGTGAAAAATTAAATACATCTCGGACGGGACGAGAGATTTGGGGGGAATTGCTAGGGTTGGCTCTATTGTTGTTTGGTATCGAAAGTCTATTAGTTAACCGGAATCAGAAAAGTTAACAATTATAACCGATAGGATATTAGTTCGTAAATAATAGGCTGATCAGCAGTGGGAAAGTATTCGTATTTAACTATTCCAATGTTAGGTATAATCCAATACCGAGCTGCTGGAAGCATTTTAGTATTTGGCTGAGTAGCAAGATCTGTTTCCGTTTGTTCCATTTTGGTTGCTTGCTGATTAATTGGTGTAAAAGCTTCTTTGCCTTCAATTATTTCTTCTACCAAATATCCATTTGTGAAATGTCCAGCGGGAACGGTTATGTCTACTTGATCGGCTAAGACACGTCGTTTCACTTTAACAGTTGGACTAACAGTTTGCTCAAATACTGTCCATTCAATGCCTTTTCGCAAAGGAAACACCCACAACTTACGGAAAGTTGGGTGCACATTGTGCATGATGGGAGGCATTGCATTACCAAAGTAAAGATCAAAGGCTCGTTCAGTTAACTCGGTTGATGACTTAAAGAAGTAAGTAGCATAAATTGGAAGAGCTGCACCAATGAGTAGCTTTCCATTCTGTCGAAAATAACAGCCATTGGCTGATAGATGATCAGTTGTTTTTCGAGTATAGACAGATAGTCGGCCAGTTTCACGACGAATAATGTAAGGTTTAAAAATATCTTGAACCAACCAGTCGCCAGCTGTTTCCTTTACTGCTGGTGTGTTAGCCTTTTTGATGGTTAGTGGATTTGGTAATTTAATACCATTGCGTGTGAAAATGCCAGTAATCAGCGTTTCTAGTTCCCGTTTAATTGCTAAGTCCTGTAACTGATTACTGTTTAGTTCTTCTTTTTCTTTGCCTTCTTCGAACTCTGGCAACTCAATTCGGGACAACTCGTCCAAAATCCGGTCGAACTCTTGGGCCATGTCAAATAAATGTAACTCACCACCTGAATTTTCAGCACTCTCGTATTTAGAGGTCATCTGACGAAAGGTGAAGCCAGCATCAAAACGAGTTTCCCCGGTCACGAAAAGCTGATGGCTTTGACGGGGATCGTCTCCATTTCGGTAGTGCCACTCAGCACCAGTAGGAGTTGGAAATTCGGGAGCGTGTAGCCCATCAGTGCTGGGGGCTTGAAATTTAGACTTGTCAATTGGGTCTAAAATTCCCTCGCTGTTGCAACCAGCCAGAACTATGACCAAAATTACGATTATTAAAAAAAACGTTTTTGCCATTTATCTAGCCATCGGATGATTGAAATTGACAAAAAATCAAACTAGAGTAAAAAAACTCATAACAGGCTTATTTTTTCACTTGGTTAGCTACTGCTAGGGCTCTTGCACTGACCCCTAAAACTGACAAAAACCCCTCTGAGTCAGCATGATTAAAGTTACCAATATCTTCCATTGATGCCGTTTCTTCTGAGTAAAGAGAATGGGGAACTGAAGCTCCTGAATGGAATGAAATATTGCCTTTATAAAGAGCTACAGTAATCTCACCGGATGCCAACTGGCTGAAGGATTGTATAGCAGCTAATTGACTTTGAGTAGCCGGATCAAACCAATAGCCTTCATAAATTTGCTCAGCTATCAGGTCAGATAATCGGCTTAAAACACACCGCGCACGTCGATCTAAGATCAGTTGCAGAAGGTATTCATAACATTGACCGATCACTTCCATACCTGGTGATTCATAAACGCCGCGACTTTTGATACCGACAAAACGATTTTCCACTACGTGAATGCCGATACCTACGCCGTTTCGACCGCCAATTTCGTTGGCAGAATCGAATACTTGTACCAAAGGACATGGCTCCCCATTAACTTCAACAGGTCGACCTTTATCAAAACGAATAGTCAAGTATTCAACTTTGTCTGGTGCATCTTTAGGATGTACCCCCATGCCAGGGGTGATAAAACTGGCTGGTGTTTTTAGTGATTCCAATGTACCTGCTTCATGAGTCAAACCCAGCAAATTAGCATCAGTCGAATATGGCTTCTCATAAGTGGCAGTAATAGGTAAATTGTTTTTGTTACAGTAGTCGATCATTTCTTTTCGACCACCAAAATTCTGCAAAAAGGCCTCATCTCGCCAAGGGGCATAAACTTCAAAATTGGGATCTATCATGTTCGTAGCCAGTTGGAAGCGAACTTGGTCGTTTCCTCGACCAGTAGATCCATGCGACAAAATCATTATTCCCTGTTTTTTCATAGATTTCAACAAAACAGCAACCGTAACGTGTCGGGCAATTCCAGTTGTATTCCAATACCCACCTTCGTAGGTTGCCTGTGATTGAACCAGTTGTAAGCCAGCCTCAGCTAGCTCATCAACAGCGACCACCAAAGTTGATTCAATAGCACCACAAGCGAGCATCCGATTCCGTATTTCGCCCATATCCTTCTCATCAGGTTGCCCCAAATCAGCCGTGAAGCAGAAGACATCCACCCCTTGATTAGCTAACCAATGAGTGATAGTACAACTGTCTAATCCACCGGATACTGCTATGCCAACAGCCTTCCCTTTTAATTGATCTATTTTCAATTTTTGTTCCTTGATGCTGTATTTTCGTTTTTATTATTGCTTGTTTGTGCTTTTAGATTTACGGTACTTAACAGGCGCATATTCTATCAGAGTCGATTTTTCACTTCAACCACTTTGGTTGCACAGAACAAAGTATATTTGCTGAATTAACATTGGTCGGCATTGTTAATTACTATCGATAATTCTCATTCATATAAGGCCGAGTTAGGTATTCTATGAGCTTTAATTTTAGCCCACTTCACAGGTGTTTTCTCTTTTTTTATTTGGGAATCCAAAGCTAGATGATATTCAACCAACTCAAATATCTCTTGATTGATTGTTTTAAGTCGAACTGGACCGATATTCGGAGCTAATCACGCATAACTTAGCCAATTTTTCTTTTGATCATTACGATGATTTACCATTTCTTCTGAGATTCGCAGTACACGCCGAAAATGACCGGCTTTAACCTTTACATTTTCCACACTCAGGATTTTATAATTACTGATCAAAATATCTTTCGCTTTTTTCTGATGAAACCGCACACCACTAGTTGACCACTTCTTTTCCAATCTCATCTCAGTTGTTTAGGAATAAACAGCTGATCATCGGCATATTTATAAGTTGTAGAACGAATTTTTCGATCTTTCCTTTCCTTTGCTTAAACTGAATCAAATCGGATTGATGCCAACCAGTAACTTTATGACTCAAAAAGTAAGACCTAAAGTTGATAGTGTTGTGAATTACAACCATGTTTCGATTAGCATTTTTAACCCGTTTGGATCTTTTATGCGTTCGATTTTCAGCCCTTTCCTATTCCATCGATAAAACTTGAGTGGTATGTGTCACACTGTTTCCTCGTCGGTGGAATACCCACTTATTGCCAATACTTACAGGGAAATAATCTTCTGAAACTAGCTGAGAAGCTACAAAGAAGAAAATAAAAGTTGAAAATTGGACAACCGTATGCCTAGTTAATATTTTCCTCATTTCTTATCGCTCTAGATACTTACTTTTGCCGTCCGCTGTATTATAACACAATAAAATTGCCATCCACGTCTATGATTCGTTGTCAGATCGCTGGGGCAAGGTTTCAGGTACTAACCGCCAAAAAATTATTACTGCTAAATAGCCAATAGCAGATAAAAAGACGATTGATGTGCGCAGTTGCCATAAATCGGCAATGCTACCAACCAAAAATGGTCCCATATTACCACCAATGTCGCCTGTAATTCTCCATAAACTTAAAAAACTATTGATATCGTTAGTCGGGGCTAAATCAGCTCCTAAAGTCATCATGGTGCCAGAACAAAGGCCATTACCAATACCCATAAAAAGCGTCGAAAGCAACAACGGCCAGAAAGTTCGAGTAAATGCTAACGCCAAGATTCCAGTGGAAAAGAGACTAAAACCCGGGATCATAGCTGATTTCCGGCCGTATTTGTCCATTAAAGCACCTGCTAGAGGAAACATCAACATGTCTACCGCAGAGGACGTTGCAACAACCTGACGTACTTCTCTCGGCGCTAACCCGACTTCCTCATTGGCAAAAAGTGGCACCATTAGCGATCGTCCTCTACGAATAGTTTGAATACAGATTTGAGCTAAACCGGCAGTAGTTAGAATAGCAAAGTTGGCCTGTAATAAATTGAACTGTTTTTTCCAGACAGTTCCTGATATTTGGGGCTGTAAATCAGTTTTTACTAAGTGGTCTTTGACAAAAATAAGACAGATAACAGCCGTAAATATAGCCATAACCGCATAGATAAAGAAGGGAAGTCTCAAACTTTGGCCCAAGAAAATTATCACTACTTGTCCCACAAAAGAGGCAATTCGATTGATACCACCAAAAGTGGCCAACGATCTACCCCGATTAGTGATAGGAATTATTTGGGTCATATAAGCATGCCGAGATAACGACCACAAAGCGGTACCCATACCACTTAGAAGTTGTAATGTCACAAGTTCAGGGACTTTGGTTGCTAAACCAATACCAATACTTGATAATGATAGTATCATTGTGCCGGCTACCATGGACCATTTATGGCCGATTTTGTTCAATAATAAACCGGCCGGAATGTTGCCCAAAACCGCCGTGGCAATAATGAACATCGTCATGGCATAGGATAAATCGAACGATTTGATATAGAGACTGAGAGTGGGGTTAACTACACCATAACCAAAGGCTAACAAAAAAGTTGGAAGGTATATGGGGCAAATTAGGTTCCGTCGAGAAAACTGACCATCGACACTTATCATGTTAGTGGTAAACCTATTCTTAATAATTGCCGAATAGTTAAGTGGAAATTTATCGAGAAGGTGGTCGGTTAACGTTCAAAAAGATCGTTTAGATGATCGATCTGATGATCAACAAAAACAGCATTGTGATCTAAATCAGGATTAATAAATGCTGATTCACAACCCCTTTGGTATTGCAATGTCCGCTCACGCTTTAGCCAGCTGATATTATATACACAAGCGATCATATGTCGTGGTCGTTTACTATTATTAGTTACTCCCCGATGCCATAGGCGGACATCACGAATTAGCACCCCCCCTTTTCTGACATTGCCTCGTATCGGGGGACAGATATCACGTCTAGAGCATTCTACTCCGACTGTCAAGTCCATCGTCATATCTAAGTGTGTTCCTGGCCATAATTCAACACTGCCATTTTCTTCATTGGTGTCTCTGGGTGAGATATTAACCACTATGGAAGCCGTTGGATGAGGTTTAGTCATATTAGCCCATAGAATTGGCCCATCCCGATGTAGTGGTTGGATCTGACTACCAGGACAGTTAGTGTTGCCATTATAAAAAGCGTTGAAAGCCCTGACCCCAAGCAAACATTTGGCAACTTGAATTACGAAGGGATTAGCCACCACATCCTCAACCACATAAGGCGCATGACGGGGTGGTCCTTGTTGTAGGTGGCCGTATATTTTGCCTGCTCCTCCCCATTGTTTTTTTGCTATTAAAATGGTTGAATCTTCGTCCATTTGTTGGCCAATCTGATCTAAATATTTGCAGTTAACAATGTTCTCGATTATGGCGTAGCCGTCTTGTCGAATAGCAGTCAACACTAAGGATAACATGTGATCTGAAAGGTGCCCCTTGGCAATTTGGAATGCTTCTGGGGTGAAAATATTCATCAAAAATCCTCAGAAGGTACTTTGTGCTGTTGTTGATGAGCACCAACGAGATCGCCATAGAAAGTCAAACATGGTTGTTTCTGATTGGTCAGTACCTATACGTCTCAATGCTTCCAATGAATTAGCTCTTACGTATCGATTTTGGTCTTGAAGAGCTGTGGCTAGTTCGGCTGTAGCTGATTTCGCCAATGGACCCAATCGTGCTAGAGCTAGAGAAGCATTTCGTTTTACCCATTCGTCATTGTCTTGTAAACCAATAGCGAGAGCTGGCACTACCTTATCAGATTGTTGACCAACTAAACCAAGTGCGTCAATACTAGCCCGGCGAATTGTCGGGTCGTTATCGTTAGCGACTGAGATAAGTTGATCCAAAATGTTAGTTGCCTCGAAACTCAGATCGCCCAGAGTATCAATAGCAGAGGCTCGTATGGATGAGTCTGCATGGTTGATTAGCTTGGCGAGAGGTTCGACTGCCATTTTTCCCATGGCTGATAAACCGTAACTTGCATTCTGCCGAATGATTGCATTGGTTCCAGTCATTACAGAAAGCAAATCCGAAATGACGGATTCTCCTTGTTCACTCAGTTGATAGGCTGATTGGATGGCCAGAGCTTCATCCGACTTTGCTAAATCTTGGATTGAGGCTTCATTCGTAGTTGATGTGATTTGGACTGAGTCGCCAGTGTGCCATCTCCACATTGCCTGATGTAGTGGATTACTGACTTGCCAATTGCGAGTCTGATTTTCTTTGGGCTCTTCCATTCGGGTAAATAGGAATTTTAACATGAACCGTTTACGATCAGTCTCGTTAGGCATCGCTCGATGCCACAGGTCGTAGTGTACAAGGACCACAGTTCCAGCTTCTCCATCTAAAGCTACCTCATTCATTGTCCCTGGACTATGGTTCAAATAATGGCTGCCAGGCGTAATGCCTGTTGGTCCTTGCTCAACCGGCGTATCTTGTGGATAGTAAAAAGCCATAGTCCAACGGGTATGATGCCGCCGTTTAGACCATGAATCTTTGTGTAAGTTTTGACCACTACTTCCAGGACTATTAAAGTGTGGGTGTCGGTGTGGATGAGCATAGTAATTTGGCCCATTAATGCTGACTAAAGCTCCTTTTATCACAGGATCAGTTAAAATTTCCTGAATCTCAGGGATTCGAGGCACCATATTATTACCTGGATTTCCTTCCTTCTCAAATATGGTCTCCATTTGTTTGAAAATCTGCTGATGCAGTTCTTTTGGCCGACTGCTCTTAAGACTAATATAACCATTCCTAATATAAAACTGAAGTTGGGAATCGGTTAATAAGTGGTTGTCTAAGGCCATTTTTTGCTCCTATTCGGTGGTGAAATTTGTTTGATATTTTGTTCATTAACCCGAATTATACCGAGATAATTCAGTGTTGATCTCTTGTGAAATTTCAACTGCTTGTCTTAGTCTATCAACTTGATTTCTGAGTTGGTTGTTGTAATCTTGGGTAATGGGTTCGCTTAGAAAGATAATAGTTTCATGTAAGGCAGTCAGCGAAGAATTGATATCACGGTCAAGCCGTTCTAGATCAGTATTGAATTTTTTCAATTTTTCTAACTGTTGTTTTAGTTTCCTGCCTTTGGCTATCAGCTTTGATTGGATTTGGATATCGTCTTCTTCCGCTATTGCTGAGTGGTTTCTCTCTAAATCAGTTCGCAATGTTAGCACATCTGTCTGAGCTAATTTCTGTCGGTATTGATTTCGTTGTTCAATGACTACAGCAGTTTCTGATTTTAAAATACGGAAGGTACTTGGAATTTCAGCTGCTATAAATTGTTTATCCATTTTATTATCAACCAACTGGTTGAAGGCGATCTCCAATTCAACTAAGCGTTCTAGGTCCAATCGTCCGGTTTCATCTAGTTGATCCATTAAATTCTGATGGGTATCGGGGGGGATCCACTTTCTGGATCTTGATTTAGGACGGGTGGGCTTGATTGGAAGGAGTGCCAATTTCTCAGACATAGCCAGAACAGCTAATCCAGGAGCAACACCCGCTAATCCAAACGATTTTAGTAACCAGACAACCGTTAGTAGCGTAGCAGCTAAAATTGCCACCAAAATCAATCTTTGCATTAGAGGAAAACTTGAAAGGCAAACGTAAGTCCTGTTATTCTAGCACAGACTGCTGAGTGTTTCAAATTTCGACTAATACTAAACTATAAGTAATAGATAATTGATAATCCATTTTCATGACTGACCTGAACCATCTTTTTCCTGAAATTACGCTAGCATCAGCTTCACCACGTCGCTGCAGCTTATTACAACAAATCGGATTGCAGTTCACTGTTTTTCCTAGCCAGATTCAGGAACCAGAAATTGAAGATGGTACTATCGAAAAAATCGCACAGGGAGTTCAAGAATTAGCATTACTAAAAGCTACCAATGTAGCTCAAAAAAAGACAGGGTTGATAATTGGCTCGGATACAACGGTTGCATTTGAAGCAAAATCACTTGGGAAACCCAAGGGACGAGATGAGGCTATAAAAATGCTGGAAATGTTGAGCAACGACGAACACCAAGTTTTAACTGGTGTAGCATTAGTTGATGTTAATCAAAACCGAAAAAGCGTATGGTACGAGCAAACAAAGGTTTTTTTCCGATCTTTGACTCAAAATGAAATTGAAAATTATGTTGCCTGTGGTGAAGCTGACGACAAAGCGGGCTCTTATGGTATTCAAGGCAAAGCGGCTATCTTTGTTCAAAAAATTGAAGGATGCTATTTTAACGTGGTGGGTTTACCGTTAGCTAGATTAGTTCAACAGATGCGAATTCTGGGTGATTTGACTAACTACTAGTATCTACTACTTCTGTAGTTGGGCTAAAGTGGCTGATAGACGTTCGACCTGTTCTCGGCGGATCCGTTTGTGGACACGGTCGGATACTTGCCCCTTTTTGTGCATTTCGTCCAGATGAGCGATAAACTCTAACCGAATACTTTTTGTCGATTCTAAGTCGTTAGTGCCTGATTTCCCTAGCCAACTAGCATCGGGAACTGCTTCTGTTACTCCAGATATAATAGGCTCTACTAGGCTAGATTTCCGAATACGTAGCACTAATGTTAAAACAAATCCTATTATGCAAACAATCAGACCAACTATTAGTACAATCAATAATGTCGTTGAAGAAGGGGCGTTTTTCAATTGTATCTGGATTGTTTCTCCCTTAACAATTGGAGCAGTTGTTTGGTAAGCTGCATAGACAACGTTGTGTATGGTTTGCGATGACTTGTCCCCTAAGTTTTTCGATTGAACAAAAAACGGAAGAGAATCGGGGATTAATAGTTGAAAATTTTGAGTCTGGAATGGTTGTATTCGAGATAGATCAATAACCTTATTGACATGCAAGATATAAGAGATTGTTAAGTCTGTTTGTCCGCTAAGAATTGGAGCTGGTATCTGTACTGGGTTTTGATTTAGGTTCTCACTAGTAAATTCCATATTTGCACTCCCGACCTGAATTTGTTCCGCTCCTGCTGGCAAAACCATTAAACAACCCATCATCTGCCCATTAATTTCTTGTCGAAATCTGAATGGACTAGTATTTTCTAGCCGTAAAATTTCAAGGGCTTGGACAGCTTCACCATGTGCATGGTCAGGTAACGGCCGGAGAATCAGTGAATGACGTAGTATTTTAATTACTTGGGGATCATTAGTGAAAGCGTTTAGGTTCAGATCAACTGTAATAGAAGTTGCCCATTTGGTGATCATAATGTCCTTTTCTTGCTCAGTGTTTCCTTCGAATTCAGTAGAAACACTGTAATGGGTAGACAAACTGATGGGCAAATCCTGAAACTCATAGCGGCCGTCTTTATTGGTTTTAGCTTCCCAACGATTAGCTGATTTCTTATCTTCCTGAATCTCATCTTATATTACCTACTGGTTGGCAATTGGTTGATTTTGATCAAAATCGAAGACTCGGCCTTGAATTTGACCGGTTTGAGCAATTAAAAAGGTCGGGACCAATACCAAAAACATTAACACCAAGCAATGATAAGATAAATTGTTAATTTTTCCCATCACTGTTTGGTCCGCTTGTATTTTTCAATTTCGATTTCAGCTTCAGCAAAAACGGTTTCAAGCAGAACTGGCGGAGAGTCAGCAAGCGATTGGTGTTTTTTTTCTTTTAAATCCACTTTTTGTAGAATTTCGACAGTTTCTTGTAAAAGTAGTTGTTTCAACTGGTTATAATCTTCAGCCGAGATTTTGCCAACTTCGTGATCTTCTTCCAAATCGGCTAAAGCTCCGTAATATTGTTCTCGATCGATGACTTGTGCCAATATATTAGAATTATCCGCCAATATGGTTGTTTGATCACGTCGAAAAATAGGACGGGCAATGAAAAAAAAGGTTGGAATACAGAGAATCAGTACCCAAAGTAGAATAATCATGTGGTTTAATTCGAAGAGATGGCCTAACTTTCTTTTCTTTTTTAGTTGGTATTTAGGGGCAATAGGCAAAGAATCCCGATTCTAATTTAGCATGTATACATACAGTAACAGTTAGAAAATAAAAAAGGGAAATCAGAGTTATCTCCAATTTCCCTTTGTATAGCAATTTTTCTTTAATTACTAGCCGGCAGGTTGTAGTATAACCTCAACTCTGCGGTTGGCAGCGCGACCAGCTTTTGTATTTACGGGGGCAACTGGATTGGTATGACCTTTTCCAACTGATTCGATTGAATGTGGTACACCATTATCCTTCAAGTACTTAGCAACAGTATCTGCACGAGCTTGTGAGAGTCCCCAATTACTCCGGTAACGACCACCAAGAACAGGTGTTCCATCAGCATGTCCTACGACCAAAATCGTAGCGTCCGCTGGCGCAGACTGGGCGGCCTCAACGACAGCATCAAGTGCAGCCTGAGCATCGGCATTCAAACTAGCGCCACCACTGCCAAAATTGACAATAGCAACAGTTTGGGGTTTTGTAGCGATTGCAACCTGATTAGCCGTAATATCTTCTTTGGTATCCGCAATAGCGGCTTCGAGCTTGTCTAATGCTTCAGCTTGTGTCTGCGACTTATCGTTTAAACGACTAACTCTAGTTAGGACTTTCTCATCACCATCGGCCACAGCTTTCATGGCCTTATCAGCTACACTTTTGGCTGTTGCTGTTAAGTCTTCACGCACAGCCGTATCTAGACCTTTGGCAAAATCTTGGGCAGCACTAATTGTGTCTGCATCGCCTTGTTCTGCGACGGCAACAGCAGCTTCTTTGGCTTGCTGAATATCGCCGGACAAAGCTTCGTTTTGTGCATCAACTTTGCCATCCAATTCAGAAACACGATCACTCAGAGCCTGATCCGCTTTGTCAACCTTGGACTGGAACCCTTCGTGTGCTTGACCTTCTTTGTCAGTGTAACCGTCTAGCCAGTTAGTGAACTCTTTTTCAGTTTTGATCCAGCCACAACCTGAAAAAATTACACTAAACACAAACACAGAAAGAAGCGATAGCATAAATGTTTTTTTCATCAGTTCCTCCTCGAAAAGAACCTTGCAATATAGAGTTAAAAAGAAAACATTGAACCCGTACTGAGTCGTAAATCAAGCGATCATCCAGCCCTGATCAGCGACCCGAACCCACCGGCGAATTTTAGCATATGCTCATGTTTAATACAAGCATTATTCATTTTTGTTACTATATCACATGTTTAAATTATTGATTCAGCATGTTATAATAACCGCGTTTCCCAGGAGATCTTTATGTCTTTATCCCCTCATAAAATCGCTATGCTCGGTACAGGGTTTATAGCCGATTTTTATACCTCTACGTTACATAGCCAACGTGGTATTGATCGTGTACAAGCAGTTTATTCTCGGTCAAAAGATCGAGCGAAAGTATTTCAATCGAAATGGAATGTACCACATGGTAGCGATAGTTTAGAAGAAACCGTGAATCGAGATGATATCGATACCGTTATTATTGGATTACCCAATCACCGCCATGAAGAAGCTGTTCTGGCTGCTGCTAATGCTGGGAAAGCTATCTTATGCACAAAACCATTGGGCCGAAATGCGGCTGAGTCAAAACGGATGTTAGAGGCCGTGCAATCAGCCGAGGTATTTCATGGTTATTTGGAAGATCTGGTTTATCCTCCCAAAACGCTAAAAGCTCTTCAATCGGTAAAAAATGGGGCTTTGGGTAAAGTGCTGTGGGTTCGATCCCGAGAGACGCATCCCGGTCCGCATAGTGATTGGTTTTGGAATAACGAAATGGCAGGAGGAGGAGCCATTATCGATATGGGTTGTCACTGTGTTGAAATTATTCGTAACTTCATTGGTAAAGGGGTACGGCCAGTTGAAGTTATGTGTTGGGCTGATACGTTGGTTCATCCTATCGAAGCTGAAGACCATGGCATTGGTTTAATCCGGTTTGAAAACGGAGCCATGGGACAATTCGAAGTTAGTTGGGCTTTTCGTGGAGGTATGGACTTACGAGACGAAGTGTCGGGTTCCGAAGGCACAATTTGGCTTAATCATTTGTTGAGAAACGGTTATGAAATGTATACATCAGAAAGTAAATGTTGATACGAAGCTGAGAAAGCAGAAGGTGATACCGGTTGGTTATTTCCGGTTGGTGATGAAGCTGCTGAACTTGGTTATACCGACATGTTCAAGGAGATGTTTACTTGCTTAGATAATGACACAGAACCAATGGAAACCTTCTATGACGGATACATAGTCAACACTATCATTGATGCTTGCTACCGATCAGCCGAAACTCGTCAATGGGAAACTATTGAACTCGATATTTGGCAAGGTGATGAAGGTGTAGAACATGTTAGAGCTATAACCGAGTTAGACGGTAAAATTGTAATTAAGACTGAAGTTATGCCCGATGGTAGAACTAAGCAGATTTTAAAAGACGCTGAGAGTGGTGAAATTAGTGAACAACTATTATGATCGGTTGAAATTTTGAAATAGGGCCTTGTTATTATTTATCAGCCTTGCTTTTCAAATCGTAAAGCAGTTTGAGTGCATCTAGAGGTGTTATTCGATCGATGTCCAATTTTTTCAGTTTTTCGACAATAGGGTGAGTTTTTCGGCTGAACATAGCCATTTGTACTGTATCCGATTTGAAAGTTGGTTGAATGGACTTTTTACGGAAATTTAATTGTCTGGGCAATATTGAAATATCGATTGACTCATTCTCATTTTCTCCATCAACACTCAAATTGTGCTTCTCAAGTACCTCCAAAATTTCGTAGGCTCGATCAATGACCAATCGGGGCAATCCTGCTAATTGAGCTACGTGGATGCCGTAGCTTTGATCAGTTCCTCCTTCCACTATGCGTCGTAAAAATGTAATCTGTTCGTCGTCTTCTTGAACTGCCACGTTATAATTTTTGGCTAAAGGATACTTGTTGGCTAGTTCAACCAATTCATGATAGTGAGTAGCAAATAGTGTTTTGGCTCCGATTAATTTCTGATCTAAAATATATTCGGCCACGGCCCATGCAATACTGATACCGTCAAAGGTACTGGTTCCTCTGCCAATTTCGTCCAAAATAATTAAACTTCGATTAGTCGCATTATTGAGAATATTAGCCGTTTCGTTCATTTCTACTAAAAAAGTACTTTGACCTTTTACCAAATTATCGGAAGCCCCCACTCGTGTAAAAATACGGTCTACTAATCCTATTTCGGCTGCCGATGCTGGTACAAAGCTACCGATCTGAGCTAATAGAGTAATCAAAGCTACCTGCCGTAAAAAGGTTGATTTGCCACTCATGTTAGGTCCAGTGATAACATGAAGTTGTTGCTTGTTGCAATTAAGAACAACATTGTTGGGAACAAATCCTTCTTCTTGAAATAATTGCTCAACGACCGGATGCCGACCATCCTTTATCACGATCTCATTTCCATCATTGACCAATGGTTTGGTATAGTCAAATTTAGAAGCTAAATAGGCAAAATTGGCTAAAGCATCAATAGTAGAAATGGCACTCGCAACTTTTTGTATAGATTCTGTTTCTTCTGCTACTTTGGTCCGAATCTGACAAAATAAATCATATTCTAATGATTGTAGTTTTTCCTCTGCATTTAGGATTTTGTCTTCGTATTCCTTGAGTTCAGGTGTAATGTATCGTTCAGAATTGGTTAACGTTTGTTTTCGAATATAATCTTCGGGAACCAAATCAAGGTTAGTTTTGGTTACATCTATGTAGTAACCAAAAACTTTATTAAACCCAACTTTGAGTGAACTAATGCCAGTTCGCTCACGTTCTTGTTGTTGCAACTGAGCAATCCAGTCTTTTCCTGAGTTAGATAATTGGCGTAATTCATCTACTTCAGAGTTGTATCCATCTCGAATCAGATTGCCATCGGTGATTGTAGTCGGGGGATCAGGATGAATGGCAGATTCAATCAGCATGGATAACGGTCTTACTAAATGATCCGTATTTTTTAGAATATCATTTAGTTTTTGTAATAGAGCTGTGTTTGATTGTGCCAACAACTGTTGAATTGGCTGGATCATTTGGAGTGAAATTTTTAAAGATAAAATCTCTCGAGCATTGCTGACACCTAAGTTAATTCGTGTAATTAGCCTTTCAATATCGTAAATTTGATCTAATGCCTCTCTCAACTCCTCTTGTAAATTGATCTGTGTTTTAAATTCTTCGACTGCATCTAGGCGAGTGTTAACCAGATCTACTTCTAATAACGGTTGCATTATCCATTGCCTAAGCTTGCGACCACCCATGGAAGTAATCGTATTATCTATGATGGATATTAGGGTTCCGGTTTCCGTTCGATCTCGCATCGATTTGGTTAATTCGAGATTTCGTTGTGTATCGGAATCCAAGACCATAAAGTTAGCTGTGGAATAAGTCTGCAGAGTTGTCAGATGTTCAACCGCTTGTTTTTGTGTTTCCATTATGTAGTACATTAATGCTCCTGCTGCACAAGTAGCAGAAAGCAGATGTTCACAACCAAAACCATCTAACGAAGCTGTGGCAAAGTGCTGAAGCAATTCCAAACGAGCATTCTCGTGGTTAAATCGCCAATCAGGGATGAAATTAATGGTCGTTTCTAGGTCAAGGCGAATTTTCTCAAAGAGATCATTGTTTTTGTATTCTTCAGAAAAAAGGCATTCGCGAGGCAAAAATCGGTTAATTTCAGCCCAAAGACAGGATTCGTCTTCTAATTCTGTAACAGAAAATTCACCAGTTGATAAATCAGCCACAGCCAAACCATAATTCTGTGAGCGCTTAGGAGTATAGATGGCACACAGGTAGTTGTTTGCTTTTTGATCTAGTGCATCAAGATCAGTGACTGTACCCGGTGTTACTACACGTACCACGTCCCGTTTTACAATTCCTTTAGCTTTTTTGGCATCCTCCATCTGTTCGCAGATTGCGACCTTATGTCCCGCAGCCACGAGTTTGTAAAGATGACCGTTTAGTGCGTGATGTGGCACGCCCGACATTGGAATCCGGTTACCGCTCTTATCTTTATCTCGTCCAGTTAGTGCGATACCTAGAACTCGAGAAATGAGTTCGGCATCTTGATTGAAGGCTTCGTAAAAATCACCCACACGGCATAGCAAAATAGCATCGGCATACTGATGCTTCAATTCGTTGTACTGATCCATCAAACTTTTTTTTTGCTTTTTATGATGAGTCAAAGTTACTATCCTTATCTGTTCTGTCGAATTGGATTAGCCGCTCACTGGTGAGATGGACACCATCGTACAGTCCGCAGATGGTCGAGTAACACAGTCATAGCTTCTTCTGTTTGATTACGCTCCAATGCTTGAATAGAAAAAGCTCGAACAAAATGATTAGAATCATTAAGCGCTTCTGTTAACGCTGGAATTGCGGGGCTATTATGTTGTCCGATCCTAGCCAAGGATAATGCAGCGTTTCGACGTACTAAATCGTTTTTGTCAGTAAGAGGTTGAATCAATGGTTCAACAGCCACCTGACTATCGGAAGCAATGGTACCAAGTGCTTCAGCTACATGATGACGAACTTTTTCGTTGTCATCAGTCAATTTTTCAAACAGGGTTGGTAGCGCACTTTTGGCTTTCAAGCCTAGATCGCCTAGCGTATCAGCAACTCTTGCCCGCACTTTTGCTTCTTTGTGATCAAGTAATTTTGTCAATAAAGGTGTAGCTAAAATTCCTGAGGTGCTAAAACCGTACATCGCATTACGGCAAGCTACCTCATTCTCACTAATGGTAGCTTCAACCAGTGAGTCTAACCCAGACTTTCCCAGATGACCAAGTTTGTAGGCTGCATTAACAGCAGTCGCTTCTTGGTCTGATCCCAGTCGGCGGCTCAATTCAATCGAAGGCTCAATAACAGACTGATGACTATTTTGCTCACCCAAATGCCAATTCCACAAATGTTGCCAAATCTGTTCCTGTGGATTGTTGCTGACTGTCCAATCTAAACCTTTATAGTCCCAACTCGGTTTTATTGGCTCAGACATCCTAGTAAAAAGGAATTTCATCATATATCGGTTTTTATCCGAAGAATTTAGCATCTTCCGGTGAAATACGTCATAGTGAACAATGGCAACAGTGCCAGCTTCTCCTGTAAGTGCTAATTCATCTGCTTTATCGAAAGGAGGGTGAGTATTATAGTACTGTGAGCCAGGCCAGATAGCAGTGGGGCCAATTTCTACTGGACTATTCTGTGGATAATAAAATGCCATCGCCCAGCGAGTATGATGATGTCTATGATGATCATCAACGGCAAATCGGCTGTTATGGAGACTATCTTTATGCATTCCTTGTTCATTACTATTGGGTAAGTTCTCATGGCAATGACGATGTGGGTGAAGATAGTAATCGGGACCAAGAATACTAATCAAAGCACCATGTACAGCCGGATGATCGAATATTCTTTGAATTTTTGGTAACCGAGGTAGCAAATTATTGCCTGGGTTGCCTACTGAAGCAAATAATTCTTCCGTATCTTTGTACAAAGCATTATGGAAATTTTTAGGGAAATCGACTTTGACAGAAATGTAGCCTTCACGAATAAATTTCTGCATGGCTTGATCATCGAGTAGTTGAACCGGCTTCATTTTTTCATTCCTTTTTTTCAGTTATCAATGGAAATCATTTTTAGGCAAACAGGAGTTGGCACTTGTGCCGAGTGTCCGGTGTATTTCAACAAACCACTTTGAGAATCAACTTTAAATACATAGATATCATTACTACCATGATTGGCCGCCAGTAGATAATCACCGGTAGGATCGAGACCAAAATTGCGCGGGGATTGTCCACGTGTTAATTCGTGTCCAATGCAAGTCAATTGTCCATTAGCTTGATTGACGGCGTAGATGACAATACTGTCATGGCCACGATTAGAACCATAAACGAACTGGCCATCTGCCGAAACGTGAATGTCGGCACAGGAATTAGTATCTTTAAAATTCTCTGGTAACGTCGATATGGTTTGCACTGAGTCTAGATATCCACCGTCGGGTTGGTAGTCGAAAACGGTAATAGTGGAACCGATTTCGTTGATTACATAGGCCCATTGTTGACTAGGGTGAAAATCGAAATGGCGTGGCCCTTGACCAGCAGATACCGTAACAAAGGGCTGATCATTAGCAATTAATTGACCGTTTTCTCTATTCAGTTGATAAATAATGACCTGATCCAAACCCAAATCAGGTGAAAAAACGTGTTGATTATTTGGAGCAATCATAATGGCGTGAGCGTGTGGGCTCGTTTGTCGTTGTACGTTAATACTAGCACCTTTGTGCTGGACAACTGATGAAGCTGGATTCAGATAGCCGTTGGAGTCAACTGGAAAGGCGGCTACTGTACCGGAACCATAATTCGCGACTAAAACATATTGACCAGTAGCATCAACGCTGAGGTGGCAAGGAGCAGTTCCGTGACTCGGTTGACGATTAAGAAAGGTTAGTTTTCCTGACTGCTGGTCAATGGAAAATGCACTAACTGAACCAGTCTCTTGGCCTTCATAATTGCCAATTTCGTTGACTGCGTATAGAAACTGATTCTTTGGATGAACAGCAAGAAAAGAAGGACTTTTAACATTATTGATTTGGCTTTCGAAAACTAGCTGCCCAGTTTCTGAATCCATCCGATAGACGTAAATCTCTTGACTATAGGTACCAACGTAGACCCGAATTGACTGATTCATATTAAATTAACCTCTGGGAAAATTGATGAAATCCATTAAAAAGACTTGGCCATAGGTCAAGCGAGCCTATTGTACGACAAAGTGAATATGCGGTCAAATTTCCAACTTTGCTGTAAAATGGACCAACAAGCTATAATACGAAGTGATTTTAATTACTAATTTTTCTAATTTTATGAGGTATGACATGAGTTTGGATGGTCAAATTTGTATTATTACTGGTGGAGGTAGTGGTATTGGTCGAGGAGCAGCTATTCGATTGGCATCTGATGGGGCCACTATTGTCCTAATCGGTCGAACAGCTAGTAAGATAGAAGCTGTCAAATCTGAGATTGAAGCAGAAGGCGGTCAAGCCACTAGCTATGCCTTAAGCGTAGCTGATGCAGCCGCAATTCAACAAATGGTAAATGAAGTATCTGCAACCTATGGGAAAATTGATATTCTTGTTAATAATGCTGGGCATAGTTCTCATAACCGACGCTTACTAAACTGCCCACCGGAAGAAATTCAACAGGTTATTGATTCTAATTTGACAGGAACTTTTTTCTGTACTCAAGCAGTGGTGCCAACTATGTTAAAAGCCAAATTAGGCACGATTATTAACGTTTCATCATTGGCAGCTATTACGCCAGGCCCATTTAGCGGATTCGCATACGGGGCTGCCAAGGCCGGGGTTATCAATTTCACCCAATTTTTGAATGAAGACTTGAAAAATACTGGTATTAGGGCTAGTGTGTTGATTCCGGGTGAGGTTAACACTCCCATTCTAGATAACCGTCCTATCACACCAGAAGAAGATGTTCGAAGAGGAATGGTCGATGTGGATGAGACCTCAGCTGCCATCCACCTAATTGCCAATCTACCTGCTCGAACCAATATTCCAGAACTTACGATTCGGCCAACTTGGCAACGAAGCATAGCAGATGAAATTGTCGAATTAGACGTATTGAAGAGATAATCCGAATGAAAATATCAGTTACTCTCGGAATATTCGGGAATAATGTAGTGTTCTGGGTTCTGAGGTACATTTTTTATGTAAACACCGTAATGGAGATGGTAACCGGTGCTAGTACCAGTCGAACCAACGTACCCAATGACTTCGCCTCGTACAACTTCCCTACCTTTTTTAATCCCTTTGGCAAATCTCAGTAAATGACCATAGAGAGTATCCATTTCCTTGCTGGTATGACTGATTCGAATATAGCGCCCAAAACCTTTTGGGGCGTTACCTGTTTTTTCTATTATGCCGTTAGCGGTAGCAACCACCGGCGTACCTTTGCGAGTGGCAATATCCAGACCATTATGGAAATGGCGTTTGCGCGTGATTGGATGCAAACGATATTTGAAGCCAGATGAAAAATAGTAATCGATTCCATACTTAGGTTTATCACCTTTGTATGATGGGCGAATAGGCAAAATGAAGGGAGTTTCGGTCACTTGTTCTAATTGTTCCATTACCGCTTGGTAAACCTCGCCAACTTCTTGCTTCAAAGCCGGAATTAACTCTGGGTTATCAGCAAAGGAGTCTAGTACTGGTTTTCTTTTTTTATTTTGGGAGGCAGTATTCAGCCCGTTTGTGTCCCCGGAGACTTTTGGATCAGCTTCGGAAAGTAGAAATTCGGAGTCACTACCACCCTGTCCGAGCAAGCCTTCGTCCTCTAAACCTAACACACGCCGAACGACCTTGACCATATCACGCACTTCTTCCCATTTCTTTTCATAAAAGTGAAGCTGTTGTTTTTGTGCGTTGATTTCAGCTTTTTGTTTCAGACTTTTTTGGGTGGTTAAGTCAAGCTTGTTTTTAGCGTGTATACCATAACCCACCGCACTAGCAATAATTGCTAATATGATCAATATTAGAAAACCGAAAAAAAGAATTTTACCTCTTCCGACGGCATATCTTCGAATATGTTGATTATCCGAAGACATGACAATCACCGTGTAGGAACGAGACAATTGGAAGACCTCCGATTAGCTTGACTGTATCTGATCAGCGCAGGGGAGTATAGCACAAAGCTATACCTTGAACAAGCTGGAACTGAGACTCAGTAAAGCCATAATCAATATTTTACAGGTTAGTATTTCAACTGCCCTTAGTAAGCTATTTACCTGTTTTTTTGTACTTTGGCCCAAGTATCTCGCAAGGAAACAGATCGATTGAAAATTAGTTGATCATCAGTTCGGTCTGAATCAACACAAAAGTAGCCTTGTCTTAGGAACTGATATGAATCTCCAGCCTGCCCTTTTGCTAAACTTGGTTCTACAAAACAATCAGTTAACACCTGAACCGAATTAGGATTTAGATAATCCTTATAATCCTTACCTATTTCAACTTGGTTAGGGTCCTCTTTTGAAAATAAGCGGTCATACAACCGAATCTCGGCTGACACAGCATGTTTGGCTGAAACCCAATGCAGCGTACCCTTGACCTTTCTTCCATCTTTAGACCAACCGCCTTTGGTATCTTGGTCGTAAGTACAACGCACCTCAACGATTTCTCCAGTTTTCTTGTCTTTAACCACACTTTTACAGGTTATGTAATAAGCATGCATAAGACGAACTTCTTGCCCTGGGGACAGGCGAAAGTATTTCTTGGGTGGATTTTCCATGAAGTCCTCTCGTTCGATGTATAGTTCTCTTGAAAATGGAATGTTTCGCTTACCCTTACTGTTGTCTTCTTGGTTATTTACGGCCTCAAGTTCCTCTGTTCGATCAGGTTCATAATTCTCAATAACTAATTTCAATGGATTCAAAATCGCCATTACTCGATTGGCTTGTTTATTCAAGTCTTGGCGAAGGCAGTGTTCTAAAAGGGAAATGTCAACTAGATTATCGCTTTTACCAATGCTTGTTCGACTACAAAAATCACGAATAGCCGTAGGAGTATAGCCACGCCTACGCAAGCCCGATAAGGTTGGTAGCCGCGGGTCATCCCATCCGTTTACCCATCCATCTTCTACCAACTGCAACAATTTTCTTTTGCTCATTATTGTATAACTGAGATTTAGGCGAGCAAACTCGATTTGCTGTGGGCAATAAATGTCCAGTTTTTCCAAAAACCATTCATATAATGGGCGGTGATTTTCGAACTCCAATGAACAGAGTGAATGTGTAATTTTTTCAATGGAGTCTGATTGCCCATGAGTAAAGTCATAGGTCGGATAAATGCACCAAGTATTACCAACCCGATAGTGGTGCGCTCTCAAAATACGATACATTACAGGGTCCCGAAGGTTCATATTAGGTGATGCCATGTCAATCTTGGCACGCAGTGTCTTTGATCCATCAGTAAATTCACCGGCATACATCCGTTCAAATAGATCCAAATTTTCTTCCACTGAGCGGTTTCTGTATGGACTTTCGCGTCCAGGTTTGGTCCAAACACCTCGATACTGGCTGGTCTCCTCTGGGTTTAGGTCGCAAACATATGCATAATTTTTCTGAATTAGTTGGATGGCATAGTGATAGAGTTGCTCAAAATAGTCTGAAGCATAGTACTCTCGATTTTGCCAATCGAATCCTAACCAACTCACATCGGTCTTTATTGCTTCAACATATTCAATACTTTCACCCACTGGGTCGGTATCATCAAATCGCAGATTATATAAACCATCATAATCGTTGGCAATGCCAAAACTGATGGTGATAGCTTTGGCATGCCCAATGTGTAAATAACCATTTGGTTCCGGCGGGAATCGGGTATGTACACGTCCTTGATGCTTTCCATTAGCCAAATCGGTTTCTACAATTTGTCGAATGAAATCTGTAGTAGATTCTATTTTTTTTTCGTCTTCAGTGGTTATTTTATCACTGCTCATGGCTTGTTCCTTTTTTCTCAGTTCTGAAAAATCAAAATTTGTTGATCATCTTTGGTCTTGTAGTAGGACTCTTGCTTAAAACCGGTTTTCTCTAAAATGTTAATTCGTTTTTGGTCTTTACCTCCGGTATGGCATAAAACAGCACCAAGGGGTAGATCCATTTCGGCTATTAGCAGTGGCGTTTGTTGCCAAAATTTGGGATGAGCAAATAAATCTAAGTGCCCGTGTTCATTTTCTTTAATCTTCAAGTTAGCAAAAGCCACTACTGCTCCATTTTCACTTTGTAAAAGTAAGGTTTTGTATCGGTTTGGTTCTGTCTCTAATTTTTTTTTGAAGTGTAAAAACCCACCCTCAAAGTTAGTTGGACCTTTAATATCATAAATTGTACTTCTTAAGTGTACGCCTTCGACAATACCAGTTAGGGCTGTTAAATTACTCCAATCGTGCCACTCAACTTTTTTAACACTAGTTTCCGACAAAAGAAAGTGTTTCTTCTCGTAATCTGGATGAACATTGTACTTCATAAAACCAGATTCAGGATAGATACTGCGGAAACCGAAGTGATGGTAAATCCAATAAGGAGTGGAGTCATAACCAGTACCTAAATACAACAGACGACCTTTCCGATGCAAAAAGTCCTCCATTTGATGGGCCATAATTGCTTTACAAGCCCCTTTTCGACGTTGACAAGGCAAAGTGAAAACATGGCCTAGAATCCCTATACCGTTAGCTTCGGTCGTCATGATATTACTCACAATCTTCCCATCCAATTTACCGATGTAAAACCGGGTTTCCAATTGGTCGAGTGATTTCTCAAAACATTGTTTAATGTGCCATCTGTAGTGATCAGGTTTATGACAGAGAAATTGGTTGAGTTCATTGGCGTAGTTGGCATCAGGTGTAATAACCACACCGACTTCCATCAATTGACCTGATTTAAGCTTAACTTCTGCGATTTGTTTATACATATCCTTTTATTCGCTTCCTCGTATTTTCTGGTTTGATTTTAATTCCATCAAGTTGAGCAAAGTACTATTACCAGATTTTTTCAAAATGGCTTTCACTGGCTGTAAGAAGTGGTTACTTATTAGGTAGGTATGAGCTGATTGTCCATGACTAACGTCTACTAAATCTCCTTTGTTTTGACCAATTTTCAAAATTACACTCATTTCGTTTTTCACTAAAAAATTAATCTGAAAAATAGTTTTTTCTAGTGGTAATTTCAATTCTTCCTCAATATTGATTGAGTCAATACCAAAAAGTAAATCATCCATAATTTTTTGTGAAATTGATACCTGTCTAGGTTGGATAATCTTCCAACCATCAGCTTTTTTTTGGCAGACGATTTTCTGTTGATCTCTGTGAATCTCAACTTGGTAACAGTTGGTTCGTTGGAAATCGAGCAAGCGGGCTTCTTGGACTGCTTTAAATTCACCATTTACTAGTCGAAATTGGGCCGGTGTTTTTTTTAAATCTAACATCAAGCTGGATTCCACCAAAAAAACGGCTGTTTCTTGCTCAACTTTTACATAAATAGAATAATCAACCGTTTTTTTTCCAACAAAAAAAACAATGGGTTGAAGAGAACCCGTCCATATTTTTACTTGGATTCGAGGTGGCTCTAGTTGGCACTCAAATAAGTCAACAGTCTCCAATTCCCGCTTAATTTTTTTTCCCAATAAATCGGTCAATAATTGGTTAACTGTGTTAGTGTTTGCGGGATGTATTAAAGAATTAATAGGTGAAGATACAGCCCAATTTTCTTGACCAACTATGTCAGGCTTTTCTGTTCTAGCCAAGTTATATGATTCAAAGCCTAATTCCTGGCTGGTTACTTCAATCCTACGCACAAGATTGTGGCGTAAATGATACCTTTCACCTATCGTTTGAAAGGTGAAGACGTCTACCTGTTTTTTAGGTTCAAGTTTAAAATAGATAAAAATAGCTAAAGAAAAAGAAAGAAAAGTCAAAAGGGTAGTCTTAAAGTTCACTGGGGATTGTTCAGTTGGCTTTTAGTAATCGATCGAGCAAAAAAGCAGAAATAAAAAACGTTTGCATCAAGCTGTGCTTCACTGAAACACGATTTTTTGTAATTCAACTACTGTTCAAAATGAAGCATAAAACGCAATATTACTTACTTGATTGATTTTTGCTTACATAAATAGTATACACACTATTATTCCAGTGATAGCTATATATTTGATTAGACATTAGAATCTTGGGGAATTATTTTTGTAAACTAAAAAACTCTACTAAATCGGATCCGTGTGTTTTTGTGTTTAGTTGGTTTTCGATTTTTGCGATTTTACCTTCCATATCAATATAGATTGCCATTCGATCACTAGTACTACTAATGGTTTCCTTGGCCGCTCCATACAACATACTCAAGTTTCGACCAACATCAACTAATAGTGGAAAGTTGAGATTGTCACGAATGACAAAGTCCCGATGTGATTTTGCGTCTTGAACCGAAATACCAAACACCTGGATGTTCAAGGATCTAATTTGGCTCATCTCATCCCGGAGAGAGCAAACTTGTGCCGTTCAGCCAGGTGTCATATCCATTGGATAAAACGATAAAACGACATTCTTTTTATTTTTAAAATTGCTGAGACGATAGCCTTTTCCATTTTCATCATAAGCGACAAAATCAGGAGCTAGCTGTCCAACTTTGATCTCATATTTTATTGTAGATCGAATTGTTTTCAGTATTTCGATTCCGTGTTCTGGAATATTAATCTGGTTATTAATAGAACGAACGTATCCAGACTTATCAATAACAAAAGTGGTCCGGCCTGACATTTTTTTGTCACTTGTGATACTTGAATATAGTTTAGAGACTACTAAATTGGTGTCGGCCAGAAGGGGAAATCCAAACTGATATTGTTCCTGAAAATCGTGATGCGATTTTTAGTCGATACCACTAATACCATAAATGACAGTTTCAGTTGCTTTAATATTGGTCAACTCATCACGGAGCGACTCCAATTCAGAAGTTCAGCCACCAGTAAAATCTTTGGGATAAAACGCCAAAACTACGTTTTGCTTACCCCAGTTTTGACTTAGGCTATGTGTATTACCAGATCCATCCTCTAGCTGAAAATCAGGAGCAACCATACCAACAACGATCTCTCCCCCTACGGTAGGATAAAGAAGCGTTTGCTTTCTTTGTTCAGCTACATTTTCTACCATTTTAAACTCCTTTTTCTTGGTCTGTATTTCACCAATCACAGAAGCGAATGAAATAAGAATCACTAATATTATTAATGCGTGCCTATACATTGAGTTGATAAACTAATCTCCGGCTATTTTTAATCAGTCCAAGAACATCTTGATCTTGGCACTTAACATTTATTGATCTATGAAAAAAGAACTACCTGTTCTAGTTTGGAATAGCTCAGCCATCAGGGGGGGCGCTAGTGGTAGATCCTCGACTTGTTAGTGAATTGGCAGTTTGACCACAGAACGTGGAAAACACTTTTTGAGGGTTAACCGTTCCACAATTTGGACATTCGATTTTTGCAATTTGCTCAGCTGTAATATTCATCGATTGTAACAATTCAAACCGATCCTTACACTGATTACATTGGTATTCGTAAAGTGGCATTTGCTTTCGTACTTCCTTATGATATAATCCTTGCAAAGCGGTCAGTATTATAAAGAGAAAGCCATTATATTGCAAAAAAAAGACGAAAGGGAAATTTCCCCTTGATCGGCCAACATCGGCTATCGCTTCTTTTGTTTTTGATATTGGGCTTTTTAATCTTGGATTTGTCCCTAGCGGCTCCGCCCAATCCTTATCTCTTTTTCCCACCTATATCTACTGATAGTTTTACTTCCTTGGACTCTCCGTCCGATCGATCGCTTAAACCAGCTCAAGAATCAGAACATGAACGTTTTTTATTAGCCCTTGATGGTTGTTGTTTTCAGCGACATACCGTTACCCTACAATCAGACGGCATTGAATATGTTTTAGCAATAAAAATTGACTTTTCAGACCAAGTAGGGTCTCGTAGTGGAGATCAAATTAGCCAATACTTATTCGCAGATCAAGGGGTTTCGCTGAAAACCTATTACAGAGAAGTATCTTATGGTCAAATGGATGTTCAACCAGGACCAGCCAAAGGTGTAATTCCCAAAAAGGATCAGTGGGTTCGAGCAAAACATCCAATGTCATACTATGGAGACGGAAAACACAATGTTGCTCGTTACCGCGAGCTAGTGCGAGAAGCTTGTCAGGGAATTGATGAGATTGTCGACTTTGGCGAATACGACCGTGATAAAGATGGTACTGTCGATCACCTTTTTATCATTCATGCTGGAGACGATGAAGCTTCAACATTCACTGGCGCGTTTGGACCAAATATTTGGTCGGTTCTCGTTCCTAGCATTAATACTATCTTCGATGGTGTAAAACTGGATACCGCTGTTTTGGTCGCCGAAGAACCAAGTTTCAAACATCCACATCTAGGCATCTATTTCCATGAGTTTTTTCATGATTTTGGCGCTCCTGATGTGTATGGATCACCAATGATTGATGCCCGTGATCACAAGTGGGGTTTGATGGGTATGTATGGCCCATATCAAGGCAACATGACTAATGGTCTTGGAGACGGTATGAATCCAAGTCACATCATGGGATATTTAAAGTGGGATTTTGATGCACGCCCTGAAAATGGTCGCCAAGGTTGGTTGAAACCAAGATTGATTACTGGTAATATGCTGAATTATCCATTGCCATGTATCGAGTTGAGTCCATCTCTACTAAAAGTGAACGTTTTGGATCGACCAACAGAATTTTTCCTGATGGAAAATCGTTATACTAGGTCCGGGGCCATTTTTGATCGATATCTTCCCGAGTCAGGCCTTCTAATTTGGCATATTGACGAAAGCCAAATCCGTTCATCTTACAGTGTCGATGCAGGGAAACAAATCTGGTTAGAGGATCCCAGTGACCCGAAGCATATAGGCTTAAATCCACAAGACCTTAGCCAACAAAACATGAAATATATCTCCGATGGATCAGCCTACTCTGCTGATGATGGTCAAGTATCTTTCATGCCTTCAACTAAGCCCAGTAGCCACGCTAACGATGATAAACCAACTGGTATTTCGGTTACAAATATTAGTGAGGAGGGGCCGACTATGTGGATGACCTTCTCTGCGGGAGATACTTACGAACCTAATAATGATTTTTCTACTGCATTCCCAGTGAAAATCGGACAAATTTATCCTTCTTTTATCTTTTCAGTTGATGATGTTGATTACTACCGTTTTGAACCGATCGATTCAACTACTGTTTGGGTTCAATTAACAGACATTCCAATTGACCACGATTATCGATTGCGGCTGTATGACTCTAGGCAATTTTTGATGGCAGAGGGAGTGGAAATAGATACTACATCATTGATTGGTCAGCAAATCGCCTATCAAGCAAAAGTTGCCCAAGTGTTATACTTAGTTGTTGATTCTAAATCCGGATTTAGTCAGCAAATGACTTACCAACTCAGCATTCAGCCGCTGCCTGATCAGACTGGTCAGCTACGCATTTCTCGAGTGAAGTCTTTTCCTAATCCGGTTAAACCTGGTCAATTTTTAACTGTAACTTATACTCTTTCTGTCTTTCAGATTATGGACCAAGTCACTTGGCAGATATATAATATTGGCGGAGACTTGGTTTACTCAGATAAACAAACAAAGGTTGTCGGTTCCGGTCGTTTTATGTGGCCTGTTGGTGATACTGCCACTGGTATCTATATCCACTCGATACAGGCACAAAGAGATGGTGAATCTCATCAAATCAGTGGTAAAATTGCTGTCGTGAAAGACTAGATGACTAGTTTCAGCCGTTCTTGATCAGACTCTGAAAATCGAGTAGCAATGGTTTGCCTAATGGTAGCTGAATTGTATCGACGGGAAAAGTGAGTCAGCACCACATGTCGACTTTTTAGTTTAGGCATTATTTCGGCTATTTGGTCTATGTGGAGATGCATGGTATCGATTGCTTTTGGTTGATCTTCGGGTAAGATAAATGTGCATTCAGATATCAGAATCGGCGATTCCATCAGAAGAGGGTGTGAATCCAAAGGAATAGTATTGGTGTCCCCTAAGTAGACCACCTTAGGTATTTCAACCTTATGAGTTACTACTACACCGGAACTCTTCAGTTCGGCGATTTCCAGCCCAGCCAGATGATGGAATTCAGGTTTTAGCTTCTTTCGCACCTCGCAAATCAGATAGCCGACTGATGCTACTCGATGAGTCAATGGAAGAACATAGGCTACCAGGTTGTTCCGAAATTCTATACGGTCATTTGGTCTCACTGGAGTAAGTTGGTAATTCCACAAACTGTTACAGTCCAACTTGGAGATCTGGTCTAAAATTTGGCTAATTTGTTCTACTCCGTCGGCCGGGACGAAAATTTTCCCCGGTGATATATTTGCCATCCAACGTTGACTGATATAGATAGGCAAACCAAAGTAGTGATCTAAATGGAAGTGGGAAATAAAAACATGGTTGGTACCAATAAAATCGATCGGACAACGCCCCAAATCAAAAATGAGATCAAGTTCCCCTACGCGAAAATAAGTACAGACACCAGAAAGGGATTGTCCCTCGATTGTTAGATCGTCGCATTTCAATTCGAACATATTACCACATAATTGGATAGGCACATAATGATACATTAGTCTGAATCGGAATGCACACGGATTTTAAAAGTAGCTTGTGAAAATGAAAAACACGGGAGTATGAAAAAATGGAAATAAAGGTTGGTGTAATCGGTGGGTCTGGTTTTTATCAAATGGATGGTCTAAGTCAGTTGCAGGAGATAACGATTGAGACACCTTTTGGATCGCCTAGCCATGCCATTATCGTGGGTGAAATCAACAATCAGTCGGTTGCCTTTCTTCCCCGTCATGGCGTTGGACACCCACTATCTCCTTCAGAAATTAACGTTCGAGCTAACATTTATGCGTTGAAAAGTTTGGGGGTGGAATGGCTAATTGGTGTCAGCGCGGTCGGTAGTTTGAGAGAAGAAATCGAACCACGTCATTTTATAATACCAGACCAGTTATATGACCATACTAAAAGCCGTACCTCAACCTTCTTCGGGGAAGGTATCGTTGCCCACGTTGGTTTCGCTCATCCCTTTTGCCCTCTTTTGAGTCAGCTTCTCTACCAGAGTGCTGGAAAAATTGGAGCTACTGTTCACTCTGGAGGTACTTATATATGTATGGAGGGACCAGCCTTTTCGACTTTAGCCGAATCGAAGCTCTACCGACAATTAGGTTTTGACGTGATTGGTATGACGGCTGCACCGGAAGCTAAACTAGCAAGAGAAGCTGAGATCAGCTATGCAGTTTTGGCTTGCTCCACTGACTATGATTGTTGGCACGCCGATCACGAAATAGTAACCACAGAAATGATAATACAAAATCTTTTGGCGAATGTTGAGACCGCTAAGCAGATTGTTTGTACTGCTATTCAAAATGTACCAGCGAATCGAACAGCCAGCCCCGCTTACAGAGCACTGGAAAAATCGATTGCTACAAATCCCAGTGCAATACCCTCCGCCACAAAGCAAAAACTAGAACTACTGATCGGTAAATACGTCTAATCCGGTTAGTTGATCTCGTTAATTAATCGAAATTTAGGTTTATCATGCGAATTTTTCAATCGGAAGAGAAATTCTCCAACTACTATCAAATTGATTCTTGCTTAGATACTACCGGTAACGGGGCTGTCTACAAAGCTCTCAACACACGGCTTGGTAATGAGGTTGCACTCAAAGTTTTTCGATCAGAACTATTTCCTAAGCTCGAAGATTACCAAAATTTTGAGCGGAAAGCCCAAGTCTTTGGTCGTCTCAACCATCCTAACATTGCTCGTTTTTTTCATTATGGTCAATTTGAAGAGTTGCCTTTTATAGCTATGGAGCTAGTGCCAGGTCAATCGTTGGATAAGTATCTACAGGCTCAGGCACCTTTGTCGCTTCAAACGGCACTTCGGCTAACCACTCATATCTGTACGGCTTTGCAATATGTTAATAAATTTGCTCAAATACCAAAAACAGTAAAACCTAACAAGGAAGAGACAACTAACGAAATCGATTTGGAAAACCAAAAACTATGCCCATCTAATATTATGGTAATTGAACCAAATCGGAAAACAAGCAAGCCTATTATTCGATTAATCGATTTCGGATTAGTGTCTGATAAGTCAGATTCGGTTGATGTTCACGATCGTTACCAAGCTGGATCTGACAACTTATATACAATAAGTCAATTGTTGCTCGATATGTTGGTTGATCAAATTACACAGCAACAACTTTCAAGTGATTGGTTTGATTTGTCTTCTTTGCCAACTGTAGAGTTGGAAATAGCTGAATTGGAACCGACAATTAATTGCATTATCCAAATGTGTACGAATCCAGAAGTTGAAGGTGAACTTACGACTTTAGCAGATTGGCAAACCAAGGTTGGGGAACTACAAGAATCAATCAAATCTATTGAAGACGCTCGCGCCTACCAACAACAAGGTGAATACCGTGCGACAGTTGAGTCTTGGCAAAAAGCCACCGATCTATTACCAAACAATAAGCCACTTAAGAATTTGAAAAGGCAAGCTGAAATTGAAGAACAAATTGCGCTGGCAGATAGACGGGCTGCAACGAGCGACTTTGAAGCAGCAGTTCAGTATTGGAAAAATGTTTTGGAATTAGTTCCATCTAACACGAACGCTGATTTCCATCGAGCCACCAGTGAGATTGGAAGGCTAAAACTCCTAGCTCAAATCAAACCACTTCAACAGGAAATCCAAGATCAGAAGAAAGTGATCCGTCAAATGTCGGCATCACAACAAGAAATTGATATTGAACGGGATAATTTTGATCGAGATTTGCTCAGTCGTGAACAACAAATTGATCGCCTACAAGTCGATTTGTCAGCGGCCGATCTTGAGGCTGATTCCACCAAGCAGGAATGGGAAGAGGAAGTTGAACAATTAACTCAACACCATCAGCAGCAGTTGGAAAAATTAGAAAACCTAATCAAGGGAAAAAGTGGGCAGATTGACACTCTGAGGAAGAAAGGTGAGGATTTGATCCAGACCCGTCAGAAATTAACTGATGAATTGGAGAATCTGTTAGCAGAAAAGGAAACTCTGCAAAATGAGATGGCAGAGAAAGATATTCAACTTAACCAAAAATATGAGCAAGTGGAAGAACTCACGGCTCAAGTTTCTAATCTTGAACAAATCGAAGCTGATCGGAACAAAATTATTGAAGAACAAAAAACTAATTTGGAACAGTGGCAAAAAGATGTGGATCAACTACAAATTTTGGTTGAAGAAAGTAAGCTGGAAAAAGACAAATTTCAAACCGAAAATTCCAAATTGGAATCTGATAACGAGCAACTGATAGAAGAACGCAATCATATTCAAAAAGACAGGGAGCAGCTGAAAAAACAGATACTTGATCAATCTGAACAGCTTGCAAAACAATTGCTTGAGCTAAATGAAATAGGTGAACAAAAACAGGAAACTAAAGCTAATTTGGAATTGCTTGAAAAAGAACTGGAAGTATTAAAAACTACCCACTTGGCATTGTCAAAAACAGCTGGGGAAAAAGATACACAAATTGAATTATTAGAGAGAAGAAAAAATAGGGAGAGAGAGGTTTTCCAAAAACTGGAGCAGAACTGGCAACAAGAAGTAAGTTTCTTCGAACAGAATCATGATCGACTTTTGAAAAATCAAATCCAAGCGGAAACAGAGAACATCGGCTTTCAACATGAGTGGTCCGAGCTGAAAGAATCTGTTCGTGATTTGAACCAACAGCTAATTCAACATTCAGCGCTATTGGAAACTAAGGAAGAACAGATAGAGCAGTTTATAGCCGAAAAAACATTTATTGACCAACAGATAGAAGAATTGGAAGAACGATTTCAATTGCAAGCTACTACCTTGTCAGAAAAAGATAATTTGAATCAAGACCTGATAATCCTGAAAGAACAATTGCAGGCACAAATGAAAGAATTACAGGCCTATATTTCTGATAGTGACAATAAGCTGGAAGAAAAACAGAAACAGCTCGAACAACTAGAAGAACTGAAATCGACCCTTGAATCTGACTTGTTGCTTTTGGCTAGTGATCGAGATGACATACAACAAAAATTGGGACAAAAAGAACAAGTACTAGGCCAATCAGAAAAAGAAAATCAGGCGGAAATAGAAGCATTGGAAAATCAAGTCTCTATACTGAAGAAACAAGTGCTATCAAATGACCAACAGTTACAACAATTGACCGATCACATCAAGGAGAACAATAATAATAACATTGATTTGTTAGATCAACAGCAGGAATTCGAAAAGAAATTGGAAAATAGAGACAAAAATCTTGTTAGTTTGACAAATGAAAACTCAACGTTAAACCAGCAATTACAAGATACGTTACATAAGAATAGTCAAGCGCAGGCGGAAATAGAAGCACGGCAAAATCAAATAGAAAAATTAGAAAAAATTATCCCTAGCGAAATAGAAAAAATTTCTACTGAAAAAGAAACCCATCAAAAAGCCTTAGAATCTGAATTGCACCAGAGGGATGATGAAATTCAGGTATTAACCCAAGAAAAAGTAGCTTTGTCTAATACAGTCGAAGAACAAAGTCGCATGCTGAAAAATGCTGCCAACAAATTTAAGCAACAGCAACAAGCAATTGAAACCTTAAAAAGTACACAGAACAATAAACAGGATAGATCATCAAGTCCACCTGAATCATCTGATCAACCACAGCAGCAGATCCCCCATCGATCAACCGCCAATGAATACGTTGATCTTGGTATAGCTTATAGAAAAGAGGAAAGATATCAAGAAGCAATTTTAGCTTATCAGAAAGCTATAGAACTAGACCCGGCTCATGAATGGGCTTATAACAACATCGGATATGCTTACTATTGTGCCCAAGACTACGAAGCATCGGTCAATGCATATAAACAAGCTATCCAAGTTAGGCCCGATCATGGTTGGGCTTATAATGGGTTAGGACGTGCCTATAATAAGCTAGGCCAATATCAGCAGGCAATTGAAGCCTTTTTATCTTCTACTCAAGTTTCTCCCGATAATGCTGAGGCCTTCTACAATTTGGCTAAAGCCTATGCTATTTCCGAGGAATACGATTTGGTTTTGTCTTATCTAAATCAAGCCACAGCTCAAGATACAGCTTATGCTACCGCAGCAGCTGATGAACCCCTTTTCGTTGATTTAACCGAAAAACCAGAATTTCAACAATTAATTGTGCGGGCTGAATCATAATCATATGAATAGAAATATAATTCAAAATCTAGGAGTAAAGAACTAATGAGTTTTTTTTATTGTCTTAATACTAGTACCATTCGTCACCCAGAAACCTCAATCATGTCGGCGATCGATATTGCAGCTGATGCTGGTTATGATGGTATCGAACCTTGGGTAAACGAAATTGATGAATGGATATCCACCGGTGGCCTATTGTCTGATTTACGAAAAAAAACAGCCGATCGCGGTCTAAAAATTGTAAATTTAATTGCCTTCTTTGAATGGTCTGTGCCGGAAGATGACCAACGCCAAAAAGGTTTGAACGAGGCTCGTCGTTGTTTTGAGATGGCGGATGAATTAAATTGCTCATTTGTAGCTGCATCACCTTTTGGTATTCAAAACCGGAAAGTTGATCTCTTGGCAGTAGCACAACGTTACGCTGAATTGACTAAGGTAATTGCCGATTTTCAAGCCGAACCTTTGTTGGAATTTTGGGGAATCGCGCAAACATTAGGGACAATGGGTGAAGCATTGTTAGTTGCGGCTGAATCCGGTCACTCCAACACTCAATTGCTAGCGGATGTTTATCACATGTACAAAGGAAGTGGACACTTACATGGACTCGATTATCTTCCACCTAATAAACTCGGATTAGTACACGTTAACGACTATCCTGAGCAACCAAGTCGGGATATCGTGACAGATGCTGATCGTGTCTATCCTGGAGATGGTTTAGCCCCCTGGTCTCAAATTGTTTCCAGTTTGAAAAATGTTGGTTATGAAGGCATGCTGTCCTTGGAATTATTTAACCAAAGTTATTGGAATAAGGGCTCGGTTGCTGTAGCTCAAGAAGGATTATCGAAGTTAAAGGCCTGTATTGAGTCAGCTGACTAAAGTCTAAGGATTTGTTGACAAACCGTTTCGACTATAAGACAATAGTTGTAAGATGAATGCTCTAAATCAATTAGTTATGACTTCCCAAAAATTGCTCGCGAAACGATTTTGTATTCTCCTTCTATTAATAATAAGTTCTATCTTCTATCCGGTTTCATTGGCAAAAACCCGGCAAGAACAAGCTGATATTTCGTATCTGGATCGTGGTATTATGCTTATGTTCCAAGGCCAAACAGAAAATGGGATAGATGAATTAGAACGGGCTGTCGCTCTAGGAACTGACCAACCGGGTGCCTACTATTATCTCAGCATGGGATATTCTGAAAAGGAATTGTGGAATGGTGTAGTGGAGACGACGGGGTTGATGCTTTCTCTATTGACTGATGATATTGAAGCATTGTACTCAAAAGGTCGTGCACACTTTAATTTGGGCGAGTGGGAATTAGCTTATGAGTCCCTGAAACAAGTTATTAATCAAGATCCTTTTCATGTTCGAGCTTTAAAAATGTTGGGTAAGACTCAAATCAAACAACAAGACTTCGTGGAAGCTGTCAAATCTTTGACTGTTGCCTCTGAGTTAAACCCAGCTTCGACTGTGGTCTGGTACAATTTAGGTATGGCGTATCTCAATCAGCGTCAATATGAAACGGCGATTAAACATTTAGAAAGAGCAATTCAGTTAGCTCCAAGTTTCCCTCAACCTCATCATGGTTTAGGTACCGCCCTTCTACGTTTAGGTAAACGAAAAGAAGGACAAGCGGCAATGGTCCAATTTCAGCATCTGCAAAAGATGACTGCTGAACACGAGCGTTTGTCCCGTTTAACACAAGGAAATCCAGAAGATGTAGAAGCATGGTCGGGTTTAGCAAATTTGTCCATGGAAAGCCAAAACTATCCTTTTGCTGTCAGAGCTTTTGAGCAATGCGTGTTGTTGGAACCAACAAATGCTACACACCATCTTGGTTTGAGTCGTGCCTTTATGCAGTTAAGTCTTCTTAGACCAGCCCGAGAGTCTCTGTTTAAAGCTATTCAGATACAGCCGGACGAACCTATTTTATACAACACACTTGGTTCAACCTATGCCATGCAAGTCGAAACTCCCCAAGCGCTTGCTGCTTTTCGGAGAGCCGTCGAATTAAATCCAACCGAACCATACTATCATCTGAATTTGGCAAGACTATATCAACAAATGGGAGATGAAAAATTGGCTGAACAGCACTTTCGCGCTTATGAAGACTTACAAGGTGCCAGCATCGATCGGAGACCAGAATGAGGCCATGGCAATCATTTAGCCTGATCTGCTGTATCGTTTTCGGTTTCCCACTAGTTATTGGAGAAGAACAGAAGTTAGATGTTCGATCTCCGGATCTGGAAAAATCTGACTTTGTCAAGATCCCAGCTGGCTGGTTTACCATGGGACATGATCAACGAGCTCCCGATCAAAAACCAGCTCATCGTGTCTATTTAGACGCTTTTGAAATTGATCGATTTGAGGTATCTAATCAGAGATATTATCAATTTTGGAAATCTACTAAATCCCACACTCCACAAAACTTACCACATAATATGGGGAATTGGCCCGAGCGAGCCTTGAAGCGTCCTAATGAACCTGTTGTCGGTGTTTCCTGGATGGATGCTGAAGCTTTTGCTAAGTGGGGTGGTGGTCGATTGCCTACCGAAGCTGAATGGGAAAAGGCTGCTGCTGGCCCAGTCGATCGACTTTGGCCTTGGGGTAGTAACCCAACCACTAAGGGACCGATATTTGCGCTAGCTAATAGTTGGAATGGTAATGATCAATACGATAACGGTTTAGCTCCAGTGGGTTCCTATCCGCAAGGAAAGAGCTACTATGGTGCGTTGGATATGGCCGGTAATGTTTGGGAATGGACAAGCGACTGGTACAGCGAGGTTTATTATGCTTACTCAGCCAAACATAATCCGACTGGACCTGCCAACGGAAGTTGGCGAGTGATTCGGGGTGGTGCTTGGATCGATAATCTCAACCGTTGTACTACTACTATGCGGCTCCACTTATACCCACAATTAAAGTTATCCTTCGTTGGTTTTAGGGTTGTACGACCGTTGGATACGAATTTGACTACTGAAGCTGAATAGTAGTAAATGATTGCCCCCTTTCGATTGTTATTTCTTCTGTTAATCACAATGTTTTTTCTCGTTTTGTCAACTAAGGCCGAGCGTTTAGCCGTCGGTTGGGGCCGGTCTCAGCCCTTTATCATCGACCGTCGTCTTCCTGCTGATGTCAATCGAGATCAAGTCGTTGATATTTCAGATTTGGTGATAGTGGCAATGCAGTTTGGTCAATTTGGTAAACAGTTAATTGGTGATCTGAATGACGATGGTACCGTTAGTATTTTAGATTTGGTGATAGTAGCGAATCAGTTTGGTCAATTGATAATAGTAGCTCCACAACAACACCAAAATCAGTTGAAAGAAATTTCATTTACAAATGAGCAGCAAGAACGATTAACAAAAGCTCTTTCTTGCTTAACTCGATCAGATCTAGATCCAATTTTTTTAGACCAAGTTGAAACTCTGTTAGAACAATTGAACAGGCGAAATCAATTTGCCAAGCAGCACCAGCTTATGCTTAATTATCCCAATCCTTTCAACCCTGAAACTTGGATTCCCTACCAACTAGCTACTGCTACTAATGCTCGATTTTTGATTTATGACGTCGATGGAAATGTGGTGCGTAGATTACTGTTGGGGTATCAACTACCAGGGCTTTATGTGGCTCCTAAAGACGCTATTTACTGGGATGGATACAATCAGGCTGGTCAATTGGTGGCTAGTGGGCTTTATTATGGAGTGCTAGAAACTGAAGATGATTTGAAACTGATCTATCAATACCAACCAATGATACTGCTAAAATAGACTAATTATGTTTTCTAATCATTTGGTTCTTCATATTCTATATGGGATTTTGGCCTTGACTTTTCTACGTCCGATTGTGAGCCGATGTGAAGTGGTTGATCCCGAAAATCAACCACCTATAGTAAGTGATGTACAGGCCAAACAAGTTGGGCTGCATGAAGTCCAAATTACTTACACTGTTATAGATAACAACGGTGATCAGCTAACTATTTCAGTAGCAGTTTTAACCAAAGACGGTCAGACCCTATACCCGAAACAGCTAACTGGCGAAGTCGGCCGAAGTATTGTCAGTGGAGAGAAAAAGAAAATTTCATGGACAATTACAGATGAAATTCCGATGTACCATTTCGCTGATGGCTACGTTGTCGAAATTATTGCTGATGACCAGCATAGACCGGCAAAAAAAATTCATTGGGAACCGGATGGAGCTGAAATGGTCTTGGTACCAGCTGGTATTTTTTTGATGGGTAGCGAGGAAATGCAACACGCTACGCCTATCCACCCAGTCACAATATCGGCTTTTTACATGGATACTTATGAGGTAACGGTTGGTCAATTTAAGCAATTTGTGGAGCAAACTGGCTATGTGTACGATTTTTGGCCTAAAGTATCCATACTGGCACCTACTGATAACCATCCGATGATTTTCATAACATGGTACGATGCAATGGCATATTGTAATTGGGCCAATAAACGGTTGCCAACAGAAGCTGAATGGGAATATGCAGCACGAGGCGGTTTAGCTAAACGTCCCTATCCATGGGGTAGTATTATTAATCATCAACAAGCCAACTACGCTATTTCTGCCCATGATGACAACCGACAGCTTAAATCAATCGGTAATTTTTCCCCCAATGGTTATGGATTATACGATCTAGCTGGCAATGTCTTTGAATGGTGTTTAGATGCATTTGACGATAAATTTTACCAATATAGTCCATCAAAAAACCCTCTGGCTAGTGATCTCAGTTTGACTGACTTGGAGCGAAATTTCACTACGGTAAAATCAGGTCGGGTTTTACGAGGCGGTTCTTATCACTACAATGCTCAATATGTTAGGGTCGATTACCGAGATTATGCCAACCCAGATCATCGGTTTGATGCAGGTGGGTTTCGTTGTGTTTTCGAAGCTTCAAAAAAGTAGCACCCAGATAAAAAGGAAACAAAAATTGAAAACTAAGAGTCAGTTTAGGCTTGTAAAATACGTTCTTGCTAATCGTCCATTATTCATTTTAACAGAGATATTTTTTTTGTTGGTTTTTATTCCTGTCATATCTCTGGCTGGATCTGTGATTACTAGTGGGCCATTGTCAGAAGAGCAAGAGATGAAACAACCTGATCAACCAAGATTAAATCAAAAAAGGGATGGTGCCTCTTGGATACTCAACTGGTATGGACCTGATGGAGGCTACATGAATAATGGTGGGGCGAAAAAATCAGCTTCCATTGACCACATTAAAAATGCTACCAATGGTGTTTTAGACCAACCGAGCCTGTCGACGATGGAAGGGTTATTAAAAACTAAACATGTCAAAATCAATTTTGAGCCCAAGCATTATATGACTGGTACAGAAGGTGAATGGATGATAATCAATTTGGGAACTAGAGCTGATGCTGCTGGTGGTCGGAACATGTCTTCCCGTTATGGATTTCGTGATCTCAACAACTTTGATACTTGGCAAATCATTGTGATAAACGCACCAAAAGATATGAAGGCTATAATGTCGCCGGCCCAAGACGACTACGCCCAAATCTGGATTAACGGTCAAAAGTGGCACAACGATTCCGAATGGACAGGAGGTCCTACTGAGGTCGATTTTGACGTGCAAGTAGAATTGAAAGTCGGTAATAATGTTCTACTGTATCGTTGTGGTGAATCTGGTGGACATGAGTATGCTAATCTATACTTTGATCGAACCACTATGCAAAAAGTTCGTATCATTCCCAATCAAGCAAAAACAAAAGCTGCCTTTTTCGATGAGTTAGCTAATCTTCCAACGCTGTGTTATCACCGAGATAAATTGGCCTGTTTGTGGGCTGATTTTAAATTGATAGTTCGTCAATAATTTTTTACTAAGACAAATTGTAGCAAATTATAAAAAAGAGAGGAATATGAAAATGGATACAATTCGAGTTGGAATCGTTGGGACAGGTGGTATTTCTCGTGCTCATCAGAACGCATACCAGAAGGCTGGCGGATTTGAGATCGTGGCCGTTTGCGACATTTTCGAAGAAAAAGCCCAAAAAGCGGCCGAAGAATGGGGTGTTCCGTCCCAAAACGCCTTTACTAGTGTCGAACAAATGTTGAATTCTATCGACGTTGATACTGTTAGTGTTTGCACTTATAATCAAGCTCACAAAGATCCCACTATCGCCGCTTTGAAGGCAGGAAAACATGTTTTCTGTGAAAAACCCATGGCTGCAACCTTAGAGGATGCGACCGAAATGGTCAAAACAGCCAAATCCAGTGGTAAAATTCTGCAAATCGGTATTCATAGCACCTTTAGCAGCGATATCCAATTAGCCCGAAAATTGTTTGATAATGGTGTATTAGGCGACATTTATTACGCTGAAACAACGGCCACTCGTCGTCGTGGCATTCCGGGTAACACGTTTATTTATCAACGAACAGCTGGGGCTGGAGCTGTGGTTGATATTGGAATCTATAATATGCATAATGCCTTGTATATCATGGGTTATCCCAAACCAGTTCGGGTTTCAGCCGTCACCGCTGACTATATTGCCCATCAGGATTCACGCTGGGACGAGATGGATGTGGAAGAGTTTGGTGCGGCTTGGGTTCGTTTCGACAATGGTAGTGTGTTATTGTTCAAAGTGTCTTGGGCTGTCCACCAAAACTCTCTTGGCGGAACTTATTTTTTAGGCAAAGATGCCGGCCTATCGTTGGGTGGCCCCGTAGTCTATGCAGATAGTTTAACAGACAAAATACAAAATTTGGCTCATGACCATGGTTATGGTGTCGAGACTGAAGATGCAGGCAAAGGTTGGTTTGACCAAGAAATGGTCAATATCAAATTTTCTGGTTTACCTAGCGTTGATGTATGGAAAGCCCAGATGGAAGCTTTTGGTCAAGCCGTTCGGAGTGGATTACCATCGCCTATCCCGCCAGAAGGTGTTGTGTTAACTAACGTCATTATGGATGGAATTTTCAAATCTCAATCCATTGGGCAAGAGGTCGCAGTTCAGGTCCCTAACTTTTAGTTTAGTATTTAGTACCGGTGCGAATCCTTTTTTTTTCCATTACTGTACCTTTTCCCGCTACTGATGGAGGACGAATCCGAGTACTGAATTTACTGAAACAGCTAGCAAAAACCGAGCAGGTGACCTTTCTGGCTTTAGAAACCACTCCTATGGATCAATCCGGTATTGATTATCTGATTGACCTAGGTATCAATTGCCACCTAGTGGAACACTCTTCTGCACCTCCACCAGTCACTATCAGTACCATTCTTCAGGCGATTAAGCTACGCAAACCGATCACTGTTTCTCGCTATTATTCACACGGTGTAGCACGACAATTCCAGCAACTTTTGATCCAACAAAAATTTGATCTAATCCATTACGAGATGTTTCATGCTGCACAATACGCATTACCTACTAATTTACCGACAGTTCTTTCTACGCAGAATGTGGATTCTTACATTTGGAAACGTTTAGGACAGGAAACTGGAAACCCGATCAAAAAGCTAATTTATTGGACTCAAGCCCAAGCCTTCAACCGATACGAACGAACGAACAGTGGTAAGTTTTCTGTAGCGACTTGTGTGTCAGGTAACGATCAAATCCTTCTTAACCGAGCTTGCCCTCAACTGCCCGTTCGTGTTATTGCTAATGGTGTTGACCTTGAATTATATCAAGCCACCGAAACAATCGAAGAACCAGAGACGTTAATTTACACTGGTAGTATGGATTGGTATCCCAATGAAGATGCAGTGATTTTTTTTCTAAAATCCATTTTGCCTCTCATTCGGCAGAACTGCCCTAATGTGCGGATGTTGGTGGTAGGTCAACATCCAACTAAGAATTTGCGACGTACAGCTGAATTGGCAAATCTTGATGGTCAAGTAACCATCACTGGACGTGTGGACGATGTCAAACCATACATTGATCAAGCCAGTGTTTATGTTGTCCCATTAAGGATAGGTGGTGGAACCCGCCTCAAAATTTTAGAGGCCTTAGCTATGAAAAAAGCTGTCGTCTCTACTACAATTGGAGCAGAAGGACTAAATTTAGTCAATCAGCAAGAAATTATTATAGCTGACAAACCAAATCAGTTTGCGGCTGCAGTGATTAAACTATTAGCTGATGCAGAATACCGACGCTTATTAGGACAACAAGGCAGAAACAGAGTGGAACAAGATTATGGTTGGCCAGCCATCGCGGATAAATTAAGGCAAGTTTATCATGATCTAGTAAACTAAAAATCCTTTGGGGGACCAAATTTAGCTCTTGCCAAATTTAGCTATATCTTCTAAGATGTTGTTATTGAATCTTTTGGTGGATGTGTTATCGATATGAGTAGACCCGATGGAATATGGCAGGCTGTAGGTAAACAAAACAACCGAAAACAGGCAGAGAAAGATGTGGCTGGCCTGCTCAAAAAGATCGATCTTTTTGAGGATTTGAGTGACCGAGACTTACGCCACATCGCTCAGATTGCCTACCGACGCTCTTATCGAATCGGCGAGCCCGTTGTTATTGAAGGACAAGATGCAGCAGGGATGTATATTATTATGGAGGGCGAAGTTGAGGTAACAAAAGTGCTAGCCGACGGATCGGTCGTATCCTTAGCTAAGCTGAACAGTGGCAATTTTTTCGGTGATGTAGGTTTGATAGACAATTCTCCACGAACAGCTACGGTTCAAGCAATTCAGGATTCGGAAATGATTGGCTTCTTTCGCCCAGAGCTAATGAAATTGATGGATTCTCATTCGCGCCTAGCCTCGAATCTGATTTTCACGTTAGCCAAAATTGTAGCTTCTCGACTACGTATCACCAACCGACAACTGCAAGAAGCTCAGGATATGATCGAACAACTCCAAACTGAATTAAATGGATCACAAATTAACTAGCCGAATTAAACCTGATATGAACAATCAATCGACGATAGAGCGATCAGCTAGTTCGGTGGACGTATTGACTGAAACGTTACTTCCCCTGTCAACTACTCTAGATCGAATCGCACAAGATGGCCAAACGATAAGCCGAGAATCTCGTCGGCAGTCGCAAAGCATTCGAGAACAGAATATCTTTCTTCGGCTTATTAGTGTCGCAATGATAACAGTTTTTGTTGCTATAATTGCGGGGTTAATCTATCTGATTCGGGATACTCTAACTATTATAATGGTTTCGTTTTTAATCGCCTATATTTTGGCCCCAATGGTTGATTATTTGGACGATATTGGTCTTCCCAGAGGCTTAGCTGTTACAATAGTGCCTTTATTGATTTTAGCTTTATTTGCTTTTGGTTCCATTTTTGTCATTTCTAAGGTGGCTGGACAAATTGACCATTTACAAACCAATGAGAACAAAGCTCTAGTTGGTCAAGTTGAACGGCTATTAAATGCTTTGCCGCCTTCATTAACTGATAGATTGATAGATGTGTTACGCGTGGAGGTTACTACCGACGCAATCAATTCAGAAAAGTCCAATTTGGATACTCATCAAGTAATTGAAGCTTCGATGAAGCGAATAGAAACTTTGATTGTTGGTCAGTCTAAGCAAATTGTGGGTGCGGTCACTAGTTCAGCCAAAGGCCTATTTTCGGCTTTCATTAATGGTATTATTATTTTGTTCACTTCCTGTTTCTTTTTAAGTGGTGGCCGTGAGATGAAAAAAGGATTGATTAGAGCCGTGCCGAACCGTATTTTTGAACCAGCCTTAGTTTTGTTAGACGGTATCGACCGCCAATTGGGTGATTACCTACGTAGCCGTTTGGTCCAAACCATCATTATTGCCATTATATGCCTGATCGGTTATCTAATATTAGGTCTACCTTTCGCTATTTTATTAGGTGTCGTAGCTGGTTTGGCGAACCTAATTCCGTATATAGGCCCTTTTATTGGTGCGATACCAGCACTAGCAGTTGTTTTTGTTGGTTCTCGATTTGGTTTTGGTTCTAGCGTGATCGGAATTATTATAATTACTATCGGTGTTCAGATTATTGATACTGCTTTGGTGACACCACTTTTGGTGGGCAAAAGTGTGGAACTAGATCCGATCACGACAGTAATTGTGGTTTTAGTGGGTGAACAGTTTTTGGGTTTAATTGGAATGTTAATGGCTGTGCCGTTAACTGCGATGCTAAAACTAATTATTGAAGAGTTAATTATTCAGTTTAGAGGTTATTCTCGCACATTTACTTATGGTGGATCATAAACTAATGTCAGTATTGGGCAACAAAAATCAGCGCAGGGATCAATTTGTTCTTTTTTTTCTCCTTATTGCTTTGCTTTTTTTAGCTTGGCAAGTATCTGCAGATCCGCCTGATTCATCTCAATCACCAAAATCGTCTAGCAGCGATCATATTTCGTCTGATACCCCGACCAAGATTAATCCACCCGTCTGGTTTAGCTTGATTGTGTTGATCCTAATTGGATTATCTTTACTCAATTCCGGCATGTTTTTTTTCTTAAAAAAACGGCATTCCCCGGAACAGCAAACTACTCCTAAAAAGCCGTTCCTGTAGTTGTCCTGACTGTATTCATACGATTTTATGCTAGAATTGCGTGGCATCACAAAGCGATTCGGCTCGCAAGAGGCTGTCTCTGATATTAATCTCTCATTTAAAACCGGTCAAATACATACATTACTAGGTGAAAACGGAGCAGGTAAATCAACGTTGATGAACCTGATTTACGGTCTTTATCAACCTACAGCCGGTCAAATTCTGATTGACGATCAGGTCGTTGAAATTTCTTCACCCAACGTAGCCGTAGAATTGGGAATCGGTATGGTTCACCAGCACTTCATGCTAATTTCGACGTTGACAGTAGCCGAAAACATCTTTCTTAGCCAACCACCTGGACAGAGAAAAGATTGGCTCTATCGGCCAAATTCAGTTGAACAATTCGTGAAAAATCTTTGTGAACAACAAGGTGGTGGTCGGTTATCCGTTGATCCAAGAGCCAAAATAGGGGAGTTGCCGGTTGGTCAACGACAGTGGGTAGAAATCCTCAAAGCTTTGGCTGTTGACGCACGGATCTTAATTCTAGATGAGCCAACTGCTGTTCTTACTCCACAAGAGATTGACGACTTGTTTCAAGTACTAAATCGACTAAAAGCTGATGGCCGCATCATCATCTTTATTAGTCATAAACTGAAAGAAGTAATGACTATCAGCAACCAGATCACTGTATTGCGAAGAGGTCGGCACATGCTGACCTCTTCCGTCGGTGATACCTCAACAGCTGATTTAGCCGAACAGATGATCGGTCGGCCCGCATCGCCTCCACATCAACGCTTGGAAGTGAAGACAACTCAATCTGTTTTGGAAATCGATCGGTTGACTGTTTTAAGTGATTCATCGCGGTCCGTTCTACATAGTTGTACTTTGACTGTTAAGCGTGGCGAAATTGTTGGGGTTGCTGGTATTGATGGCAATGGTCAGATAGAACTAGCCGAAACTATTATGGGTTTGCGCAAGGTGGAGTCAGGCGACATTCGATTTCACCCGAAAAACGAAATTCAACCCGCTGATTCTAATGAGTTAGTAACCAATATGCCGACCCACGACCTGCGACAGAAACCCTATGGTTATATCCCTAGCGATCGGCATACAGACGGACTTGTTTTATCTTTTTCACTAACTGAAAATCTGTTACTCAATCCACATCAATTGGAGAAACATCGTTATACCAAAGGTTGGTTGAGTTTTCTTGGTATCGGTTTGGATAAGTCGAAACTCCGGCGGTCAATGATCGATTTAATTCGAATTTTTGATATCCGTACTCCTGGAACTGAAGTCAGTGCAAATACTCTGTCGGGTGGAAATCAACAAAAGGTGATTATTGCTCGTGAACTTTCCACTAACCCTGATTTTTTATTGGCTGTTAATCCCACTCGCGGGCTGGATGTTGGAGCTATTGATTACGTTCATCAACAACTCCTCAATCAACGACAAAAACAGCGAGGAGTCCTACTAATTTCGAGCGAATTGGACGAAATTTTAGCTCTTAGTGATCGTGTCTTTGTTATTTTCAATGGGCAACTTACTCCAGCCACCGAGTTTCGATCTGATTTGTCTCAATTGGGGCAGATGATGATTGGCAAACTATCGAGCGAAAAATAATGACAGCTTGGCGACTGAAAATATTTGGTGTCTTACTAATCATGATGGTAATAGGTGTCTTACATTTAAGTTTGGCTCGTTTTTCCACTATTGTTCGTCATGGAGCCTTGGATGCACTGTTATGTATTGGTCAGGTTACTCGTCTTAACACAACCGAAACAGTTGACCAGATAGTTACTTTACGGATCACTTCGGGTCGTTTTCGTGGACAAACGGTTAATTTTGACAACCAAAAGATCGGCCGTGTCTTTAGTGATCGAGATTTTTTCATCGGAGACCGTGTGTTTTTAGAAATCCCTCTCCGTACTAAAGATCAGCAGACAATAGATTCGGTTCGGTTATTAGAGCGTTTTCGTACTCCTTTCCTGCTTTATTTAACTGGCTTATTCGCTTGTCTGATTGTTTTGGTTGGTGGTATGAAAGGTGTGCGTGCGTTGTTATCACTAGCAGCTTCCGCCTTGACCGTTTTTTATATCCTTCTACCCTTACTGGCAAAAGGATATGATCCAATTGCCATTTCGCTAGCTATTTCTGCTTTTCTGACATTGACAACTTTTGTTTTTATTACCGGATTTAGCCGAAAGATGATTTCGGGATTTTTTGGTACACTAGGAGGTTTAGTGGCAGTCGGAATTCTGTCGGTTTTGAGTCAGAAAGCCCTCTACCTAACAGGCTTAGCAGAAGAATTTGGGTATTTAGAATTAGGTATCGCTCTGTGGCGAACCCCAGCTGCTCATGGTTGGAACTTTCAGGGTATTTTAGTAGCTGGTATGATTTTGGGATCGGTCGGAGCTATGATGGATGTTGGTATGTCAATTTCGTCTGCCGTTTACGAAGTTAAATCAGTTAATCCCAATGTTACTGTTCGCCAAGCCATTCAAGCTGGATTGAACATTGGTCGAGACGTTATGGGAACTATGGCTGATACACTTATCTTTGCCTATTTGGGGGCCGATATCATCACTCTTCTTTTACCTCAAATAGAATTCCCTGAAGTTGGCACAACATACCCTTTCTTACGTTTGTTGAATGATGAAGCTACCGCAGCCTCAATTGTCCAAGCTATTGTAGGAACAATTGGTTTGGTATTGACTGTTCCCATTACAGCGGTATTGGCTGGATTTGCAACTCGTTGGGACAAAACAACCGATACTGTCGATGGAGCAGCGCTATCATTAACTGAGTTTTATCAACCGACTAAATCAACTAAAAACTGGTTAGTACCAATTTCCTTGTTGATGGTCATTGGTGTGACTTTTCTACTCCAAGATTATTTAAAACGTCAATCTGCGGTGATTTCAACTTCAACAGATAATAATGGGAAAATTTTTTCTCAATCTGAATATGCTAAAGGTCAAGTCCTGAGACGCTTAGAGCAAAACGGAAATTCTACTGCTCGTCAACATCACATTTTGGAAGTCCAAATCTTGTCTGGTATGTATGCAGGACAAAAAATTGTAATGAGAAATGTTGTCAATCCTAATATGCCACTGCTAAGTATACCAGCTGAACCGGGCGACACCGTTCTTTGTCGGTTGGGTGGGTCACCAGACCAAATTGGGTTGATCAAACAGGTTCAGGCATTTGGTCGTGATAAGTTTATAGTTTTTTTATTGGGCTTGATGCTTATTTGTATTATTGTCGTTGGTCGAGAAGAAGGTGTTCGGACGGTATGCGCTTTGGTAGGTTCTGGTTTGGTCATCTACTTTTTCATGTTACCAATGATTGCTGAAGGTAAGCCGCCAGTATTAGTTATTACTCTAAGTAGTGGCCTGATCGCTTTTTGTTCTTTAGTTTTTGTTATCGGGCCAAGTCGAAAAACTTTCTCAGCGGTTTTGGGGACTATGGGCGGTGTTATGGCTGCTGGCTTGATTGTTGTTTTTGCGCAACGATTTCTACATTTTACAGGTATGGAAGATGCCATCGCTGTTGATATCGTTGAAGCTTTGCGACAACCTCCATTTGATTTTCAGCAACTCCTGCTAGCTGGTATGTTAATCGGTTTATTGGGTGTGGCTGTTGATGGTGCCATTGAAGTTGCCTCTTCAATGGAAGAAATTCGTCGAGCCAATCCTAATATGTCCAGTTGGCAATTGGTATCTTCTGGTATGAACGTTGGTACTGATATTCTTGGTACGATGGTCAATACTTTGGTTTTTGCTTATCTTGGAGTTCGTTTACTTTTGCTGATGGCAGTAGCATCACCCGATTTACAACTATTTAAATCACCGGTAATTGAGTTGTTCAGTGTAGGGATGATGTCAGCTGAAATTTTGCGAATTTTGGCCGGCACATTTGGTTTAGTATTGACTATTCCCATTACAGCTTTTATTGCTGCTTTTGTGTTCGATTCTAAAAGTAAGTTTGCTAAAAATTTTTAGCAAACCTACTTTTACGATGTCTTAAATAAGGATAGTTGGTTGCCGAATGAATAAATTCCTCAGACCTGATAATCAAACAAAAAAATAAATTCAAAATTATTCATTAGAATTCCTTTCCTGGTCATTTCACCTATTTTTTCGCCAAAATACCCAATAGGACTGGCATTACCTCGACTTTTGAGAAGAGGCCTCTAAATGAGGTTTCATGAACAAGTTATGAACAGTCTTTTAAAACCATGTTTTTTCTTTATAAACGAGGTCATAAGAGACGATCACTTGTAGTTGGTATAACAGTATCACCTTCAACTAACTTACTGCAGTTCTTGCCCAATTCCATTATTGTTTCCCATATTCATAGTTAATATTGAATACTACAAGCCTATCTAACCCGCACTGCTTTCCATTTGGATCCATTGTTTAGTACCAACTTCAATAATTTGATTATCAGCCCATTTTTCCATATAGTTATAACTAGGATGACCGGGTAGGTCATTACATAAATTGTGTCTGGTGTTGTAGCAACAAATCAATAACCATCGTGGTTGATTGCTATCGTTTGGGTCTGAACTATGTAAAAGGTTAGAGTGAAAAAAAAGAGCATCACCCCGCCCCATATTACAATAAACATGCTCAAGATTCTCTAGAATTAAGTCAACTCGTTTGGGGTCAGCGCCAGTTTGATCACCAAAACGACCATGTTCAATTCTTCCGCATTTATGAGAACCTTTTATGACCTGCAGACAACCATTTGATTTATTGGCAGTATCGACAGCAATAACTACACTACCCATATCCGGATATAAACAATGATTGTGATACCAATAGCCATAATCTTGGTGCCACTCCCATCGACCACCAACTTTAGCTTCCTTTACCATCATCTTGTAATGATAAAGGTAAATTTCGTTACCCAATAGTTCCTCCATAGTTTCAGAGACACGATGACATCGGGCAAAAGCATTGTAAATATCCTTACGTGGTTCGCTTGTCAGCCAAGTTTTACTTTCACGTCCTTCTGTATCGTTAAATGAATCAATCTGATCTCGTTTTTCGATATCTGATTTGGAAATTTGAGCTAGTAGATCCATTTCTTCGGCCGAGAAAAGATCCCGGACCATTAAAAAACCGTCTGTCTCAAACTGTCTGATTTGCTGTTTAGAAACGCTAAATTTTTTCATTATTCATTCCTTATTGCCTAAAAACAGTCAAAAATCTTGTCGAATCGTTTTGATTTTTTCTTCACTATATAAAGTATCTTGCCCATCAGACTTCCATTTCACCTAATCTAAACAGTTGTTGAAACCAATTTCGTTTAGATTTCACTAATAATTTCTGATGCTGATTCGTTGACATAATAATTTGTTGATTCGGATTATGTCGAACAAAAAATTCCTCAGTGGTTTTGTCTTTAATCTTGATTTGTTCTTATGGGAATTTATAGTCAGGATAATTACTTTCTGGTGTCTGTTTCATCATTCCTATTTCTTTTCCTTACGAATATAAAAACTACAACAGCAACGAGATACGGAAACAGTTGTAATATCAAATTTTTAATACTCATATAGAAATATCCTTATATTTAGTCGCCAAAACTCCACCAAGGACTTAGTTGCTTTCACGAACCAAACGGAAACCAAACGTATAACAAGTTATGAAATGACGGAAACGTGCTGATGTTCTGACACTTAACATACTTCTTCTCCCTCGATACCATGATCCTCCTCTTACCACGTAATATTCTCCTTTCTTAGGCCCTAATGGATCACAATTAGGAGAATAATGATAATAACCAGGACAAAACCAGTCGCGACACCATTCCCAGACATTACCGGAACAATCCATAAGTCCGTAAGGTGATACTCCCTTTGAATAACTACCCACTACAGTCGTTCCGCTACCTGTAATATTACAATTACTTTCCTCAAATTGGTTTCCCCACGACCACAACCGGTCATCTTCTCCTCGACTAGACTTTTCCCATTGGGCTTCAGTCGGTAAGTTAACTTTATCTCCGGTCTGTTTACTAAACCATTGACAGTAGGTCAATACATCCGAAACAGTCACACAGACTACTGGATGATCTAACATCTCCTGCATAGATGATGGGTTTCTCTGTCCTCCGAAAGGAAATTGATACCAGACTGACTTACCCAACCCATCCAGTTCTCGTTCAGTTTGATATCCAGTAGAATTAACAAATTCTCGAAATTGACGATTAGTAACGGGATAAACGCCAATTTCAAACTGGGATAGATAAACTTCGTGTTGAGGTTGTTCTCTATCTAACCATTCATCAGAATACTCTGGATCAAGCTGTTTAATCTGATCAACTTGTTTCTGACTGGAACCCATAACGAATGTTCCAGCTGGAATGGTCGTCCAAATCATTTCTAGTGGATGAGTAACGTTTGACATTTAAGATACATCTATTTCCAATACTATTGTTGATAAGTAGGGGTATTTTATTATAACAGGTTTATTTTTTAGGGAGTGTTTACCGACACGGATTACTCAATATTAAGGTGTTTGCAATCGGATTTCACTAAAGTCATCTTCCCAGATTTTCAGAAAATCATCTTTCTAACAGGTTATCAGACATCTATCATATGTATTGACTTATTCTTGACAAATTTCTTCAATTAGATCATCTGTTGATTCTAGTAAGTTACTTGACTATGTTTCTGTTGTGTTCATTGAAGAAAAATCGCTCGTTTAAACAATTTTTATTTTTCCTTATCTTAGACTATAAATTTTTGAAGTTATTGATGATCGGGTGTTTTCCACTACAAATCCTTAAAACGTAGTGTTGATGACTAGTACAAACTTCAAATACAAAATACTGTCTACCTTGTCTGATATACTTGAATTGGAAACTTTCTGAGTCAAATTTAGAATGTAAGATACTTTGGATACTGTAGCTTATTCGTATCCACAATTAGGATAACTATGACTGGTAAAAAGATGATCAGCACTTTCTACTTCTTGGGGTAGAACAGATTGATTATCAGGTATCATTTCATGATTGTCAAAGTCATACTTCTTTAACCATTTTCTAACTGTTTTATGAATTTAGTCCGACATCATTTAGACATTGCTTCAAGTTAACTTCTCCATATTTGGAGACGATCTGATTCCCCTCTAAAAAAACTAAAATTACACCCTGAAAAATGTTACATTTTTTCACAAAACAGAAGTGTCAAGGCCCGAAAAACACGCACATGACGACACATATTGGAATCGTTTATAGTCTGTCTGAAATGGATAAGACCCTTGTTATATCAGAGTGAAATGGAAAATATTAAATTGATAGAATTGTCTTATGACAACTCCTTCACTGATTTGAACTCCTCCATTTTTCCCTGACACAGTAAGGATTTTAACGATTTTTGACACACTA